>JAGNWT010000012.1:0-23185 GCA_017985935.1 Anaerolineales bacterium
TTGTTGGCTGCGCAGAAAGTCGGTCCCGAAGGACGCGTGATCGGCGTGGACATGACCCCCGAAATGATCGAACGCGCGCAGGCGAATGCGAAGCGGGTCAACGCCACGAATGTCGAATTCCGCCAGGGCTATCTTGAAGAACTTCCCGTTGACAGCAACACCGTGGATGTCATCATCTCGAACTGCGTCATCAACCTCTCGCCCGACAAGGAGAAGGTTTTTAACGAAGCATTCCGCGTGCTTGCGCCGGGCGGCAAACTCGCCGTGTCTGATATTGTCACCGACGGCGAGCTGCCTGAAATGATCCGCAAAAGCCTGAGCGCGTGGGCAGGCTGTGTGGCGGGCGCGGTGGAAGCGAAGGAATACATCGCCATGATGGAGGAAGTTGGCTTCACGGATATTTCCATCAAGCCTGTGTTCTTCGACAAGGAAACCGTGGATAGCGCACTCGACGATATGAAACTGGATGTGACCGAATACCCGCGCGATGCCGTTTACAAAGCGGTGTACAGCGCGAAGATCACTGCCTACAAAGCGGCATAGACTCGCAGAGAATCAAAAACGGGATGGGTTCACCATCCCGTTTTTGATTTAACGACTTCGTGATTTCCATCACCTTGACAGTGCAATCTTTAGAGAGTAAAAACATACCGACTGGTCGGTTTTTATCTCAAGAGGCAAAATGCAGCAGCGAAGTGAAGAAACACGCACGAAGATCATTTCATCGGCGATCAAACTTTTTTCCATCCGCGGGTTCAACGCCGCCAGCGTGGACGATATTTGCGCGGATGCGGGAATCAGCAAAGGCGCTTTCTATCATCACTTCAAGAGCAAGCAGGAACTCTTCCTTGCCCTGCTCGACGGCTGGCTGAAGACCATCGACAATGCCATCGAAGCGTCAAAGGATCTCACCGTCCCTGAAACCTTCATGCAGATCACCGAGGCATTCCCCTACATCTTCGCCACTGCCAATGAAGGCTTGCCCATGTTCCTTGAATTCTGGCTGCAAGCCAGCCGCGACGACAAGATCTGGCAGGCAAGCATCTCCCCCTATCGCCGCTATCATAAGTACTTCACATCGCTCATCAAAAAAGGCGTGGACGAAGGTTCGTTCGTCGAGGTCGATGCTGACCTGACCTCGCGCATGATCATGTCCACAGCGATGGGTCTGCTTCTGCAAAGTCTGCTCGACCCGAAGGGCGCCAAGTGGGAAAAGGTCGCGCGCGACAGCACGAACATGCTGGTCAATAGTCTTTTGAAAAAATAAGGAGTGGAAAGATGTGGCTGGTAACAGGTTCTACCGGGCATGTGGGAAATGTCCTTGTGCGAAAACTTTTGGAACGCGGTGAACAGGTGCGGGCGTTGACCCTGCCGGGCGAAAGCCGCGAATCAATTTCGGGATTAAAGGTCGAAGCGTTCGAGGGCGATGTCCTCAATGTGGACGCGGTCTTTGAATCCATGCGCGGCATCAAAGGCATCTTCCATCTGGCGGGTTTGATCTCGATCATGCCGGGAGCCAATCCTTTCGTGAGGAAGGTCAACGTGGAAGGCACAAAAAATGTTTTGTGCGCGGCAAAAGAAAACGGGCTCAAGGTGATCTACACTTCGTCCATCCATGCGATACAACGCGTGGAAGACGGCGTGATCGACGAGAGCGTGCCGTACGACATGGATAATCCCTACGGGGCGTATGACCGCTCGAAGGCAGAAGCAACTCTCGAAGTTTTGAACGCGGCTCGTTCCGGATTGGATGCTGTTGTGACCTGCCCCACCGGCGTGATCGGTCCATATGATTTTCGCGGATCAATGATGGGTGCGGTCATCCATGACGCGGCAGCCGCGAAGCCAACCCTCTACGTGGACGGCGCGTACGACTTCGTGGATGTGCGCGATGTGGCAGAGGGACTGATCTCTGCGGCAGAGAACGGCAGACGCGGCGAGAGTTACATCCTCTCTGGGCAAAAGATCTCGGTGAGGTATTTACTGGAGACGGTGCGTGAAGTGACGGGCAAAAATTTCTTCCAGATGAAGATCCCCTTTGACCTTGCGAAATTCGCGGCAAGGTTCACACCGGCATATTATCAGCTCGCACATGCCACACCGCGTTTTACGCCCTACTCGCTGGAAGTGCTGCAAAGCAACTCTAACATCAGTCACGCCAAGGCAACAAGGGAATTAGGCTATCACCCACGTTCACTGCAGGAGTCCATTCAAGATGCGGTGAAATGGTTTTTGGAAAGACGGAAGTGAAAAGAAAGCTATAAAAGTAAGAAGTAATAGATGTGACGCAGAAAAATATTGACCCTAATATATAACCGAAAGAGGAACCCATGAAAATCGTAACAGACTGCGCGGCAGATATGTCAAATGAAGAGATGGAAAAACTGGGCATCGTACAAGCCCCATTGTTCATTCAATTTCCCGAAGGTGAAGTGAATTCGGCGGAAATATCAGCCGATGAATTCTATAACCGGCTCGAAGCGATGCGTCCGCGAATCCCAACGACCGCACAGCCTTCGAGCGGCATCTTCGCAGAGCTTTATCGCAAATTAGCCCAGACAGATAAAAACATCCTGTCTGTGCATATTTCATCAGGCTTGAGCGGCACGATCAACTCAGCCCGTGACGGCGGCGAGCAGGTAAAGGGCGAGGCGAATGTCAATTTTTGGGATACGCTTACCCTTTCGGGCGGCGAGCGCTTCCAGGTGATGGCGGCGGCGTTGGCCGATAAAGCCGGATGGGCAATGGACAAGATCAACGATCGCCTGTCCAGGATCCGCGAGAAGACCGAGGTTATTTACACTCTCGACACGCTGGAGTATTTGGCGCGCGGCGGTCGCATTGGACGCGTGCAAGCCATTGCGGGCGCGCTGCTGAACCTCAAGCCGGTCATCCGTGTGGATACCGATGGCAAGTACAGCACCGTGGCCAAGGGACGTTCGATCGGCAAGTCGATGACGATCATGGCTGATCATTTGGCGGAGAAATACGGCAGCACCCCGGTTTGGGTCACTGTGCTGCACGGACGTTTCGCCGAAAAAGCCGACCTGCTTGCTGAAGAGTTCAAGCAAAAATTGAACATCGCAAAAATGGAAGTACAGCGTATCTCCCCTGTTTTGGGTGTGCACACGGGGCCGGGAATTGTCGGTGCGGCGATCGTGCCAATGGAGTTAATGAACGATCTGATCTAGTGTGACAAGTGAGAAGTAAAAAGGACTTGCGAAATGCAAGTCCTTTTATTTTTGAGTTTATGCGGAGGTGAATTTTCGGGCTTTTTCGATACGTTCACCCAAAGGCGGATGAGAGTAGAACATGAAGACCACCCACTTCTCGGGGTCGATCTCGCCAAGGTTTTGGTTGGCCAAGCGGGTAAACGCGGATGCGAAGGCTTCATGCTTGCCAGTGGATCGCAGGGCGTAATCATCTGCCATGTTCTCACGCCAACGAGACAGGGCATTTTCAAGAGGCTGGGTCAACAAGCCATACGCACTGAGGATGAGGGAAAGCGCGGGGAAGGCGGCGATGTCTGCGGCGGAGGTAAAGGAGAAAAAGGTCACAGCGGAGTCTAATGCCTGCGATGCAATGAACAAGCCCAGGGTGACAAGGATCGTGCCCGTTGTAATGAGGAAGGGAATGTCCTTGTGAACGTGATGTCCCAATTCGTGAGCGAGCACGGTCTCGATCTCATCGGGCGTGAACTCATTGATGAGGGTATCGCCAAGCACGATGCGGCGCGTGTTCCCGATCCCGGTCAGCGCGGCGTTGGCGGCTTTGGTACGTTTGGACATGTCGAACTTGAAGACGCCTTTTACCTTTGTGCCCGCGCGTTTGGCAAGACCGAGCAGCCGTTCTTCGAGGTCTTTGTGTTCGTCGCCAAGCGGCACGTATTTGTTAAAGAGCGGCATGATGAGTACAGGCGCAAGGTTCGAGAGGAGGACATTGAAGAGCAGCAGTCCGCCCGCCGCCCACAGCCACCACGCGTCGCCGGTGAGACGAAGCGCGAGATAGAGCAATTCCAGCAGGATCAAACCAAGCGGCGCGCCAATGGCCAGACCTTTGAGTTGGTCAGTCAGCCAGTCTTTGAGCGACTGATTGGATTGATCAAACCGATGCGGCAGGACAAATCCGCTGTAATAGCCGAGAGGCAGGTTAAGCAGAAAATATATCCCGCCAAAGATGGCAACATACAAAGGGATCAATAACCATTCATTGGCGGTGAAGGTGGTCAGCCATTCGCGAAGGGATGCGCTCCACCCAAGGAAGAGCCATGCGAGAGCATAGGCTGCGCTAAAAAGAGTATCCACCAGCCAAAGTCGGCGGCGAATGCGGGCATATCGTTTGGCTTGTTTTTGTTTTTCGAGGTCGAGTGTGGTCATGAGTTTAAGTCGCAGTTTGAAGGGTTAAGGTTTAAGGTTCATTTCGGCTGCGAGAAGCGCAATGACTTCTTCAGACTTCATCACATCGCCATAGGATTTGAGGGCGGCGAGAAAAGCCTTGTGGACATGGTCGGCGGGGATGGTCGTGCCGTTGTAGGTCAGGTCTCGGGTGGCACAGGCATCTTCGGCGATGATGACCTTGAAACCAAAGTCTGCGGCGGCTCGGGCGGTGGCATCCACGCACATGTGGGTCATCATGCCTGTGATGACCACCCGCTCCACGCCCCACTCTTTCAACATCTCCAACAGGTTGGTCTCACGGAAGGAGTTGGGATAATGTTTGTAAACAATGGGCTCGCCTTCAAAGTGAGCGGTGGAGTCGTGAATATCGGAACCCTCCGTGCCTTTGACAAAGAACGGCGCATCAGGCTTGAGCGCAATGTGCTGAATGTGGATGTGATGCCCGCCATGCTCGCGGAAGCATTGAAGAAGCATGTAGGCTTTTTCCGCGGCGGCTAACGGATCCACAAGCGGATACTTTCCGCCGGGGAAGTAGTCTTTTTGAATGTCGATCACCAGTAATGCAGTTTTCATGGGTTGGTCCTTTTGGGATGTTCGTTGAGCGTCAGAATGTCTTGAGCAACTCTTCGGCCTGACGCTTGAGGTGGATTTTATCTGCCAGAGCAGCAGCCTGACGATAGTCGGAAATTGATCTTTCAGTTTCGTTCAAGGCAGAAAATGATCTGCCGCGCCCAAGGTACAGCCGCGCCTCTTTTGGCATGAGTTCGATGGCGCGGGTGTAATCTGCAATGGCTTTCTCGTGCTGGTCATTGATCCGGTAGGCGTCTGCCCTGCCTTGAAAGGCATAGCCTGAGTTTGGTTGTTTGGAAAGAATGCGCGTGTAAAAATCTTCAGCCCAATCGAGGCAGCCTTCATACATGGGCAGGTTCAAATCAGCCATGACGAGCGCGTCCTTCTCTGCCTGGCTGATGGCTGAGTCCTGGTCGCGATGTGCGGCATCAAGGTCACCCAGCCTGAAATGCACGATCGAGCGCACGAGGTAGAACAACCAGGCCTGGGGCATGAGAGAGATCGACTTATTCAACTCTGCCAAAGCGGAGGGAAAATCCTTTTGTTCGAGATGAACAGATCCCCGGTCAAAATACGGGACCGCCCAGTTGGGATTGATCCGCTGTGCGCGATCAAAGAAATCGAGGGCAGATGCGTAATCCTTATCGACCGCATGCAGTTCTCCACGCAGTTGCAGCGCAAGCGCCAGGTTGGGAGCGAGCTTCAGGGCGCGGTCCACATCCGCTTTTGCTCTTTCGTTCTGCAAAGTGTTGAGATAACAAGCCGCGCGCGCCAGATAATGAGCAGGCTGCCCCGGCTCACGTTCGATATCCGCTGTGTAATATGGAATGGCCCGCTCAAAGTCACCTTCAAGATAGTAGTAACCCGAACGCTTAAAAACATAGTTGATGCCAAGGTTCACCCAGCGCAGAAAAGACTTATTGAGCGTGCCGACCGCAACACCGATCAAAACACAGGATGCAAGCAGCAGGTAGTCCCCGATGACCAGCGCAAAGACGATCAACGCCAGCAAAACCGGAATGCTGATGAGCAGGGTGATCAGGTCTGCGTTGGTCTTGCCGAAGAACATCTCCATTGCGGAATGCAGGATATTGCCCCCATCCAAAGGATAGACGGGCAGCAAATTAAAAGCCACCAGAACCACGTTCACAAAAGCAAGCGATAGAAACAGGTTTACAAAAGTCTGACCCCAGAGAAACAACTCCGTGTTACGGTAAAAGGGCAGGAAAAAGATGGAGAAAATGATGTAGCCCGCCACAGAGAAAAATCCGAGCAGCATGTTCACCAAAGGTCCCGCCGCCGCGACAGCCAGGTTACGCGCAGGCTTTTCAGATTTTCGGCTGAGATTGGTGAAACCTCCCAAGATCCAGATCACGATGCTTCTCACTTCAATGCCCGCGAATTGTGCGACAAAGGCGTGCCCCAATTCGTGCAGCAGAATGCAGGCCACAAAACCGAGCAGCCAGAAAAGCGCGGCGACCATTTCACGAGGTTCGGTCGGCTTGAAAAGATAATACGCGATCGGCACACTGAACAGCATGGAGAAATGAAAGCGAATATCCATCCCACGGATACGGGCAATGCGAAGGGAGGCGGAAAGGAATTTCATGAATTTTTTGTAAGGGGTGAATGACCGGGGATGTAATTGCAGACCATCAATCCATCCTTGGTTCACGCAAATTACTTTCTTCCAAAATCGGCGGGATTCTCGCCCCAGAGTTTGGTATCCCACTTCATGATCTTGTCTTCGGGCAGTTCGTTCTCAGCCAGCCAGTTCTCGGCGCTGTGGATCAAGGCAAAGAGCAGGGCATTCTTTGGCGTATGCTTTAGGTTTGTCTTGCACAGACCGGTCATTACCCAGCCAATGGCGTTTTCAGAATCAGAATATATGACGGCGTGAGAGTTGTGTTTGTATTCCCAGGTCAGCGCATGGACAATGGCCAGAAATTCCCCTACGTTGTTCGTTCCCTGCTCGTACGGGCCGGCATGGAAGATCTGCTCGCCGGTTTCGGTAATGACGCCGCGGTATTCGAGCTTGCCGGGAGAACCGCTGCAGGCGGCATCCACACAAATGGATGGAAGCACCGGCTGGGTGTTGGCGGTCTTCCACTTGCCAGCCGAAGAAGCCTTGCCTTTGAACTGGTCATACCGGGCAAGGAACGCGGCTTCAGCCTCCTTGCTGGTTTCAAAGGACTTGTACTGCGCATCGACAAAGCCCTTCACTTGTTTTTCACAGTCCGCCCAGGTAGTGAAGATGCCGGTCTTGCGCCCCTTCCATACGACGTAATATTTCTGCTTGACCACATATCAATTTTACATCAACCTGCGCTTTCAAATAAGGTTTGAGAGAAAAAGGTAAATATTTTTTGGCTGTATAGTTTTCCACCTCTGTGGTAAAAAAACAACTCTATCAACACAGATGGAACTTTAGAAAAGGAGATCAACATGTCTTACGCACATCCCGAATATCTGGTCGATACCGAATGGGTCGCCAGCCACCTCAACGACCCGAAGGTCCGCATCATCGAATCAGATGAAGACCCATTGCTCTACCCGATGGGACACATCCCCGGGGCAGTGCAGGTCGATTGGTTCAGCACCCTGCAACATCCTGTCCGCCGTGATTTCGTCACAAAGGAACAGTTCGAAGAAATGTGTTCCAGACTTGGCATTGCAAACGATACGACCGTGGTGTTCTACGGCGACAAGTCCAATTGGTTCGCATGCTACGCGCTCTGGCTTTTCGAATATTACGGTCACAAGAACGTCAGGATCATGAACGGCGGGCGCATCAAATGGGAGCAGGAAAAACGCCCCCTCGTGAAAGAATCTCCCTCGTATGCCAGAACAACCTACAGCGCGAAAGATGCGGATAAATCCATTCGCGCCTTCCGCAACGACGTCTTCAAGCATGTTGAAGAGAAGAAACCCCTGGTGGATGTCCGCTCCCCGAAGGAATACACGGGCGAAATGCTCCACATGCCGAACTATCCGCAGGAAGGCGCGACTCGCGGCGGACATATTCCTGGCGCGGCAAGCATCCCCTGGTCGCAGTCAGTGAACGAAGCTGACGCAACGTTCAAATCGACCGAGGAACTGGTGGCTCTTTACAAGGGCAAAAACATCAACCCTGACGGAGAGGTCATCGCCTACTGCCGCATCGGTGAACGTTCGTCATTGACATGGTTCGTGCTGAAGTATCTGCTCGGTTACCCGAAGGTCAAGAACTACGATGGTTCATGGACCGAATGGGGCAACCTGGTGGATGCTCCGATCGAAAAATAAAACCGGAGTTTTTCAGCAATGACCAATCTACCGCCAAAGTTACAAGAGATCGTGGACGACTTCGCCGGCATGAGCCGGGAGGAAAAAGTGGAGACGCTGATCGGCTACGCCGAGTCTCTGCCGCCTCTGCCGGAGCGGTTCGCCGAAGAACGCGCCAGGATGGAACCCATCCCCGAGTGCATGACCCCTGTATTTTTATTCGGCGAGATGGATGCCAGCGGCGGTATGATCTTCCACTTTGATATTCCGCCGCAATCTCCCACTGTGCAGGGACTGGCCTGCATCCTTGCCAGCGGGTTGAATGGAAGCAAGCCCGAAGAAGTCCTCGCCGTGCCTGCGGATTTCTATTCACCCATGAAGTTGGAAGAAGCCATCTCAGGTCAGCGCCTGAACGGGTTCCGCGGTGTGCTGGCGCACATGAAGCAAGCCGCAGCCAGGTGGATCACCAAATAAAAAAAACAGCCCCGCTTTTCACGGGGCTGTTTTTTTTATTGTGCTAATTGATCTTGAACGAAGCGAAAACTCCGTACAGTTCATTGAGAACGGCGTTCCTGTCAAACTCGGTCACTGTGCCGGGTTCGTAATTTCCGGCATTCGTTGAATGAATGTAATAGATCACTTCATAGCAGGTATTATTTTGCACCGTGCGGTAGATCTCCTGCTGATAGTAATTCCCTGCCCCCGCTCCCTCAGATGTAAAATGCGTGAAGGTATATCCATTGACCGCTTCCGTGCCGATCAACTGCTCGGGCGCGCCCGCGTTTTGATTCGGCTCGGTGCAGGTCGCAACGATATCAGGCTTTTTTGTGGAACTTACGAACAGATAGGATTCGCTCAAGTTGGTCTTTTCAAAGGCTTTCGTATCGATATAACGAAGAGAAAGCTCAGGCTCGGTCTTGTAGTTTCCAACCACCGGAAGCGCGGGGGCAAAGGTATCCGGGTATCTCAGGGAAATGCCCGATGAACTATTTTGATAAGCGAACTGTTGAACGCTTTGCCCGGGCGGGTTGACCGCCACCCGCAGGATAAAGTTCGACTGATCGCCGCCGGACTTGACGGTGATGTAATAATCCTGTGAGAGGGGCAAAGTTCCGCGCCAAAAAACGCACTCTTCATTCTGAACCGGGCACAGGACCATTCCATCCTGACCTTGAACTTGCAACGGGAAGTATCCGCCGTTGACCGAGACAGACATCACCTGTCCCTTCGCGGCCGCGAGAAGATAGGTCCTCACCGCGCCTGAAGCGACATTATCCTGCACATCCGCATAGGTACCGCCCGGCGCAAACCGGATCACATTTGAAGGCAGCACCTGCTGCGGGAGCGGCATGGGGGTGATCGTTGCCTCGGGGGCCAGCGTAGGAATGGCAGTGAACGAAGGCGAGGGAGGCGGCAGGGTCGGCAATGGAGTTGCGCTCGGCGGGGCAATGTCCGCCACTTGAGTCGGAACCACTTCTTCCGTCATTGACTCCTGACCAGTGCCAGGCAGGCTGCAGGCAAACACGAACAAAAAAACGAACAGCAGGTAAAGAGTCTTTTTCATTTGAACTCCAAAGGTCTTATCGAACTCAATGCTAGCCGAGATATTCGATCACGGTCGCTTCGCCCTGACCCACCCCCACACACAGGGTCGCCACGCCGTACTTCACATCGCCGCGATTCTTCATCTCATGCACCAGCGTGGTCATCAGGCGCGCGCCTGAACAGCCAAGCGGATGCCCAATGGCGATCGCGCCGCCGTTCACGTTGACGAGCTCAGGGTCAATGCCCAGATCTTCAATGACAGCGAGCGACTGCACCGCGAAGGCTTCGTTCAACTCCATCAGACCGATATCCTTCACCTGCAAGCCGGCGCGCTCCAGCGCTTTCTTCACCGCGGGCACAGGTCCCACTCCCATCACACGCGGAGGCACCCCCGCCGCAGCGGAGGTCACGATCCGCGCCAATGGTTTGAGATTCAACGCTTTGGCTTTTTCCTCGCTCATGATCAACAACGCGGATGCGCCATCATTGAGCCCGGAAGAATTCCCAGCCGTGACCGTCCCACCGTCTTTGGCGAAAGCAGGCTTCAGCTTGGAAAGAGACTCGAGGGTCGTGTCGCGGCGCGGACGTTCGTCCGTATCCACCAATTTCGGGTCGCCCTTCTTTTGGGGAATGGCAACCGGCACGATCTCCTGCTTGAACCTGCCCGAGTCGATCGCTTTGATCGCCAGTTGATGCGAACGCACCGAGAAGGCATCCTGCTTTTCACGGGTGATGTGCGGGCGTTCCTTCGCGATATTCTCCGCGGTCTCGCCCATGGAATCAGTGCCGTACATTTCCTTCATTTTGGGATTCGGATACCGCCAGCCGAGGGCAGTATCGTAAGCAGTGAGATTACCAAATGAAAAACCCGCTTCAGCCTTGGGCAGGGAATACGGCGCGCGGCTCATGGACTCAACTCCGCCCGCGATGTACACATCCCCTTCACCAGCCTTGATGGCGCGTGAAGCCATGTTGATGGCGTTCAAGCCGGAAGCGCATAACCGGTTGACAGTGACGCCCCCCACCTGAAGCGGCATACCCGCCAACAGCGCCGCCATGCGCGCCACGTTGCGGTTATCTTCGCCCGCCTGATTCGCGCATCCAAAAAATACTTCTTCAATAAGTGCAGGGTCGAATGAGTTGCGTTCAAGAACAGACTTGATGACATGCGCAGCCATATCGTCGGGGCGGACCGAAGCGAGGATTCCCCCCAGCGCGCCGATCGGTGTGCGGATCGCATCTATGATGACAGGATTTTTCATTTTGATTCTCCGAGTTTGATATTCTTTTTGAATTTTACCACCACCGATTTTCGTAATTTCCTTGACACCTCACGCATGCTCAGTTATATTACACATACTATAATACTAGTACTATAATATAAGGAAAATATGTCACTCAAACACGCCATCCTCGGTTTTTTGTCGTACAGACCGCTTTCAGGATACGACCTGAAAAAAGCTTTCGACAGGTCGGTACGGCATTTCTGGCCGGCAAACCAAAGCCAGATCTACCGCACCCTCGCAGAGCTTGAAGAGGAACACTTCGTCAACAAGCAAATCATTGAGCGTGAAGAACGGCTGGATATGAAGATCTACCAGATCACAGAGCAAGGGCTGGAAGAACTTCACAACTGGCTTGCCTCTCCCCTGCCAGAGCGGGATGATCGGGAGGCTTTCCTGATCCAGGTTTATTTCAGCGGTCAATTGGACGATGAAAAAACTCTCAACCTTTTCAGGCTCAAACTCAAAGAGATGGAAGACCGTCTCGCGGTTTACGAAGCCGTTTATGAAATGATCCAAAGCAACCCGCCCGGAATCAACGATCCGCGCGCCATCTTTCTCAGCACACTCACACTTGAGGCCGGCTACATCAATACCAGTTCCATCGCGAGCTGGATCCGCTCTGCCATCGAACGGATCGAAAACAAAGATTACAAAATTCAAATAGGAAAATCATGAAAAAAAACATTCGCAATCTCATCATCTTTTCTCTCTTTGCCATTGGCGGCGGCTGGCTTGGCATCTGGCTTAACATCGTCACCGGCAACACCATGCCGCCCATGCAAAGTTTGGGAGCCCTCGTCTGGTTAACTTCACCTGCGCTTGCGGGCTTTCTGCTGCGCGCCTTGGGCGGAGATGGCTGGAAGGATTCGGGCTTTGGGCTGAATCTCCCCTCAGGCTGGAAGTGGTATCTGGCGGCAATCCTCATCTTTCCGCTCGTCTCTCTCTTAAGCTTCGGTCTGGCTCTGCCCATTCAAGCGATCAGCCTCGACGGATTCTTCTCCCAAGGTTTTGCCGCGTATCTCTCCATCGCAGGCGTCATGTTCGTGGGTTCGATCATGAAAAATTTCTTCGAGGAATTTGCCTGGCGCAGTTACCTCACCCCTCGCCTGGATGCGACAGGCGTCCACCCGATGCTTAATCACTTCATCACAGGTTTGATCTGGTGGGCTTGGCACCTGCCTTACTATTATTACTTCCTCGACCGCTCCGTTTTGGAAAGCGCAATCACAACCAGCATCCCGGTCTTTCTTGCCATTGGATTATTCGTGATGTTCCCCACCGCCATTTTATTCGGCGAGCTGCGGCTCATCAGCAAATCCACATGGACGGTGTTCCTCTTGCACAATGTGCTCAACGCATTGAGCATGCCCCTGATCGCGAACGGATTCGTCAAAGCCAACGGAGTGCTCGGCACCATCTTAACCCCCACCAATGAAGGCATCGTCACTTCGCTTCTGATGGGTGTGGTTGGATGGGTACTCTATCGCTCGCGCATGAAAAATACAGGCAAGACCGCGTAAGGAAATTTAATGAACAACACGAACAAAACCATTCTGGTCATCGGCGGGACAGGCATGCTCGGCAAGCCGGTTGCCCGGCAACTCAAAGCTGACGGGTTCAAGGTTCGCTTATTGGCGCGAAACCCTGAAAAAGCGCAAACACTTCTTGGCAGCGGATATGAGATCGTCAAAGGCGATGTGGACGACCTTTCATCCCTGCGGTCGGCACTGACCGGCGTGGACGGGGTTCACATCAGCCTTAAGGGTGGTCCCACCGAAGCAGACTTTGACCGCATGGACCATCTTGCTGTGCGTGATATTGCCCGGGCTGCCAGAGAACTCGGCGTGGGCCGGGTGACGCTGATCTCGGCGTATGCCGTCAGCGAGGAAAAAGCCGACACACCGGAGAGCAGGGCAAAGGTGAAAGGTGAAGCGGCGCTCAGATCCAGCGGCGTGCCATACACCGTTTTCCGCTGTTCATGGTTCATGGAAACCCTGCCCATGTTCGTTCAGGGAAAAAATATTTCATTGATCGGAAATCAAGTCCACCCGCTGCACTGGATCGCTGTGGAAGATTACGCGCGCATGGTCTCAAAGAGTTACCAGTCTGATGATGCGCTCAACAAGGAACTCTACATTTTTGGACCCGAATCACTCACCATGCGAGAGGCAATGCAGCTCTACACCGAGATCGCCGCGCCGGGTGTAAAGCTCTCCCCGATCTCAACCCGGATGCTGTCTGTGCTGGGATGGGTTTCTTTCAATCCCGAATGGAAAAGCATGGCAACACTGATGAAGCATTATGAACGATGGGGTGAAGACGGCTCACCAGCAGAAGCCGATCGTTTATTGGGTGCGCCAAAGGTCACATTGAGAGAATGGTGCGAAAGCAATAAAATAAAATCATGAAGATCAATCTCACTCACATCAGCACGGCAACCATGCTCCTTGAGATCGGTTCACTGCGCATCCTGACCGACCCCGTGTTCGACCCTGCCGGCGGAAAATATTATTTTGGCTGGGGCACCGGCTCGAAGAAATTAACCGCCCCGTCCATCACCCAGGAATCACTTGGGCAGGTCGATGCAATTTTGCTCAGTCACGACCACCACGAAGACAACCTCGACAAAGCGGGGCGCACCTTTCTGCCAAAGGTCAAACGCGTGCTGACAACCACCTCGGGGTCAAGACGGCTGCGCGGCAATGCAGAAGGGTTGGCAAACTGGCAAAGCACAGAACTGATATCGGGCGGCACCACCATCAAGGTCACTGCCACCCCAGCCCAGCATGGACCGTTGCTCGTACGCCCGTTCGCCGGGCAGACCATCGGCTTCATGCTGGAATGGACCGGGCAAGAAAATGGCGGGCTTTACATCTCAGGCGACACCATCTACTACCGCGGCATTGATGAAGTCGCAGAGCGCTTCACTGTCAGCGTGGGGATCTTCCATTTGGGCAGAGCCAGCTTCCCCATTACGGGTCCGATCCGCTTTACGATGGATGCAAGGGATGGGGTAAAGGCGGCGCGCAAGTTAAATCCGCGCACGATCATTCCCATCCACTATGAAGGTTGGAAGCACTTTGCCGAGGGACGGGCTGTGATCGAAAAAGAATTTGCATCTGCGGGTTTGGGTGCGAAGTTAAACTGGCTGAAGATCGGCGAAACTGCAAGCGTGGAGGTTTGAAAGTTCAACCCGTTCAAAAAAAGGCAATGGGGGAATGAAAAAAGCTTGAATTTTCCCGCATAAAACGAATGACCTTCGGCGTCTCTGTCTATGACGCTTGGCACTACTCGCTAATGTAGGAAAACGACATAATCAGGCTGGCGGGAATTCCCGCTAAAAACTGTCTAACTTCTCGAATAAGAGAAGACAAAATAAAAGGAGACTCAATGCCAGCGAAAGGTTGGATCGAAGTCAGTGATACGTATTGCAAAGGATGTGAACTTTGCATTAGCGCCTGTCCACAAGGTGTGATGGAGCTAAATATGTCACACCTTACCCCGAAGGGCTACCACCCCGCGCACACGTTCAAGGACGGCTGCACGGGGTGTGCTATTTGTGCTCTGGTCTGCCCGGATGCAGCCATCACCGTTTATCGTGAAGTAACCAAAGCCGCCCCTGTGGCGGCGTAAAAATCTTTGGAGAAACGAATGCCTAAAGAATTATGGAAAGGGAACGAAGCCATCGCAGAAGCCGCCGTTCGCGCGGGGCTGGAAGCCTACTTCGGATACCCGATCACCCCCCAGACCGAAATCCTGGAATACCTCTCCCGCCGCATGCCCGAACTTGGGCGCACCTTTGTGCAGGCGGAATCTGAACTCGGTGCGATCAACATGGTCTATGGCGCGGCTTGCACCGGCGTGCGCGTCATGTCGTCCTCTTCAAGCCCGGGCTTCAGCCTGATGATGGAGGGAGTTTCCTACATCGCCGGCACCGAAGTACCCACCGTGTTGATCAACGTCATGCGCGGCGGACCCGGACTTGGAAACATTGCCCCTGCTCAGGCAGATTACAACCAGGCGGTTCGCGGCGGCGGTCATGGCGATTACCAGGCCATTGTGCTGGCTCCCGCTTCGGTGCAGGAAGCCATTGACCTGACGTTCCTTTCCTTTGACCTGGCGGAGAAGTACCGCTCGATCTGCATGGTCATCCTCGATGGTTGTGTGGGGCAAATGATGGAGCCGGCCGAGATGCCCGAGATGAAACCCGTCCATCGTGAAAATTGGGATTGGAACACAGACGGCAAAATGGGCAATCGTGAACGAAGAGTCCTTTCTTCGATCTACATTGATCCCATTGATGAAGAGAAAATGAACCTGCGGTTGTTGAACCGCTGGAAGACCATTGAAGCGAACGAAGTCCGTTACAAGGAATATTTCCTCGAAGATGCAGAGATCGTGGTGGTGGGCTTTGGCACAGCAGGACGTGTGGCGCTCTCTGCGGTGCGTGAAGCGCGCGCGCAGGGCATCAAGGTTGGGCTGCTCCGACCGATCACCGTCAGCCCGTTCCCGCACGATGTGCTGGATAAACTCACCAACCGTGTCCACGCCTTCCTTGTGACCGAGATGAACTCGGGGCAAATGCTGGAAGATGTCCGCCTCGCAGTGAAGGGACGCGTGCCGGTTGAGTTCTATGGCCGCATGGGCGGCGTGGTGCCATTCCCAGACGAGATCCTAAGCGAGATCCACCGCATGGCAGAGACCAAGCTTGGCGTGACGGAAAATCCGCGCGACGCATGGCTTGAGCGCATGACGAACGCATAAAGGAAAAATATGGCAACTGAAAATTTAGTCTACGACAGACCCGAAGGCTTTACCGATACCCCCACCCACTACTGCCCGGGCTGCACCCACGGTGTGGCGCATCGTCTGGTGGCGGAAGTGCTGGAAGAAATGAATGCCGTTGAAAAGACCATTGGTGTTGCACCTGTGGGCTGCTCCGTGTTCGCTTACAACTATTTCGATACCGACTTCGTGGAGGCGCCGCACGGACGCGCCCCCGCGATGGCAACCGGTGTGAAGCGCGTCATGCCCGACCGCATCGTCTTCACCTATCAAGGCGATGGCGACCTCGCCTCGATCGGCATGGGAGAGATCGTCCATGCTGCAGCGCGCGGTGAGAACATCACGGTCATCTTCATTAACAATGCCAACTACGGCATGACCGGCGGTCAAATGGCGCCAACCACCCTGCCCGGGATGAAGAGCACTTCCTCGGTCAACGGACGCGATGTGGAAACACAAGGCTACCCGATCAAGGTTTCTGAGATGCTTTCCACTTTGGATGGCGTGGGCTATTGCGTACGTCGATCGCTGCACGACCCGAAGAACATCCGCCTCGCGAAAAAGGCGATCCGCATGGCTTTTGAAACTCAGGCTCGCGGACTTGGCTTCTCAATGGTGGAGTTGCTTTCCTCCTGCCCGACCAACTGGGGAATGACCCCGGTCAACTCGTTGAAGTTCATAGAAGAGCACATGCTGCCTTTCTATCCGCTGGGCGATTTCAAGGTCAGCGACGCGATCAAACAGATCAAAGTATAAATTTATAAAGGATGAAGGAAAAAAATCCTTCGTATCCTTTGTGTTTGAAAAGAGGAAACACATGCAAAAAGAAATCATCATCTCGGGCTTTGGCGGACAGGGTGTGTTGTTCGCAGGGCAAGTCATCGCATACGCGGCGATGGACTCGGGCAAGGAAGTGACCTGGATCCCCTCCTACGGACCTGAAATGCGCGGCGGCACTGCAAACTGCACCGTGGTCATCGCAGACCATGAGATTGGATCGCCCCTTGTGAAGAATCCGCCCCTTGTCATTGCCCTTAACCTGCCTTCCTACGACAAGTACGAACCCACGATGCAAACAGGCGGAACGCTGATCGTGAACCAGTCCATGGTGGATCGGGGTGCAAAACGTGAAGATATCAATACGGTGTTTGTCGGTGCCAATGAGATCGCGGAACAGATCGGGGACAAGAAACTGACCAATATGGTCACGGTTGGCGCTTTGCTGGCCGCCCTGCCTGAGGTCACGCTCGAAACGCTGGAAGCCGCGCTGAAGGCGCATCTGCCCGCGAGACATCAACATCTGCTCCCTAAAAATTATGAAGCCCTTCGCAAAGGATACGAAGCCGCCAAACAACAGTTAGCCGTTGCGGTGTAAAGCCGGCGCACCACAAGCAGACCCAAACCCGTCTCTTTTACGAGGCGGGTTTTTTGTTGATTTGTAAGGACAGTTAATGTATAGTTGAAAAAAATTTATTCAGGTAAATCATGGAGGAAAGCATGGCAACCCCAACATCAGCAATGACCGACCACAGTGCGTTTGCAAACTCTGTAAGGACCAGCCTGCAGATCGCAAATGGCAAGGCGGCGGGAATCCGTAAGACCGACAAGCAATTATTTCTTGCCAATGTTGTATCGCCGGCAGGCGCGACGCTGATCTCCACGCTGGCTTCCGTGGTCGGCGGCAACTCCATGTTCGTGGGCGCCGCGACCCAGTCTGAAGATGGCGGCTGGAGATTGGCTTGCATTCTGGTGGCGATCTTCAGTTTTTTTGCGACGATCAGCGGTGTGCTCAAAAAACAATCAGAGGACAAGCTCGCCCAGGCGAATCAATGCGTTGGGCGCCTGCTCTCGCTCGAGCTCGCCATCGCCACGGGCGGCACAAATTGGGAGTCCATGGCTCGAGAATACGGCGAGATCATAAAAGCATATCCCGAGTTCGTGAGTTGATCGCGTCTTTCAAAAATTGTCAAATGCTATAATCACTGAATTCAAGCGGAGGGCGCTCAAGTGAATCAAATTTACGATTACGTGATCATTGGCTCGGGTTTTGGGGGAAGCGTTTCTGCGATGCGATTAACCGAAAAAGGCTATTCGGTTCTGGTACTGGAAAAAGGAAAACGCTTCACGGAAAAAGACTTCGCAACAACCAATTGGCAATATTGGAAATATCTTTGGCTCCCTGCTCTGCGCGCCTTTGGCATCCTTCAGATCAGCATTCTCAAAGGTGTGATGGTTCTGCATGGAGCAGGAGTCGGCGGCGGGAGTTTGGGGTACGCCAACGTGTTGGAAGTGCCAACCGATGAAACCTTTGCCACACCGGCTTGGAATCAAAATTTGAAATGGGGCGAAGCACTGCGTCCACACTATGAAACAGCCAAGAAAATGCTCGGCGTAGCCCGCAACCCAAAGTTGTGGAAAGCAGACCTGCTTTTGAAAGAGTTCGCCGAAGAACGCGGCATGGGACATACCTTCCGCGCGACGGATGTCGGGGCATACTTTGGCGAATCAGGCGTGACCGTACCTGATCCATTTTTCGACGGAGAAGGTCCCGCCCGGGCAGGATGCAAGCATTGCGGCGGCTGCATGGTGGGCTGTCGTCACAACGCCAAGAACACACTCCCAAAAAATTATTTGTACTTCGCAGAGAAAAAAGGCGCGCAGGTCAGCCCGGAAGTGGAAGTGACCGACGTAAAACCCCTGGAGGTCGATGACACCGGCGCAAACGCGCGCTATGAAATTCACTACCAAGACTCCACCAGGCTTTTCAAACAAAAGGGAGTCGTTCGCGCGAGGAACGTCATCTTCTCCGCCGGGGTGATGGGGACGATGAAATTATTGCTGAACCTGCGCGATGTAAAAAAGTCTCTGCCAAAACTTTCGGGGAGACTCGGCACAATGGTCAGGACCAACTCCGAAGGTTTATTGGGGAGCGTAGCGCGCAAGTCAGACTTCAACTATTCTGAAGGGGTGTCCATTTCATCCATTTACAATCACGATGAGATCACGCGGATCGAACCCGTGCGCTACCCCGACGGCTCGTCTCTGATGCGTTTCCTCGCCGCCCCGCTGATCGACAACAACGTCAGCGTGCCGATGCGCATTTTGAATTTTCTTGGATGGGCACTCACCCACCCGATTGACTTTGCCAAGGCGCTCTTCCTGCCGGGCTGGGCGCACAACGTCACCATTCTGCTTGTCATGCAGCACGCAGATAATCGAATGCGCTTCCGCATTGGGCGCAGCTTCTTCACGCTCTTTCGCACAGGCATGGTCGCGGAAGAAGAACCCGGCTACGAGATCAACGCCCAGGTAAAGGGCTCACACGAAGTGACAAAAGAATTTGCAAAACGCATCAACGGCGTGGCGCTTGGCTCCGTTGGAGAGAACCTGCTCAACCTGCCCACCACAGCGCACATTTTAGGGGGCGCTCCCATGGGTAAAAATGCAGAGGAAGGCGTGGTGGATGAGAACTTTGAACTGCACAACTATAAAGGCTTGTATGTCATCGACGGCTCGATCATGCCTGCAAACCCGGGCGTGAACCCTTCGCTCACGATCACAGCCCTGGCTGAATACGCAATGAGCAAGGTCAAAAGCCGATCGTCGTAAAATTTATTTGCGGACAAGGTTGACGACCGAAGTTCCATCTGCAGATGTGATGGTCAGGTTGTCGCCATTGAGCTGGAACTGTAACTGAACTTTATCGGCAAATACGCCGAGCACACCCTGCTCCTGCGCGGAAGTGGCATCACAATACATCATGGTAGACATCACACCATTAAAGGTGATCTCATTCCCTGTCAGTTCATAAGCTCCGCCAAACCCGTTGCATCCCACATTCCCAGACATCTGTCCATTTTCATCAAAATTGATTTGAGTATCCACATCGGGTACGGCAGGGATCGGGTTGGAAGCATCGCCATACGAGACAAGCGCCCAATCACCCGTGATGGATGGTCCGGTGCTGGAGCAGGCGGTGAGGATAAGCAAAGCGAGCACGATCAGTAAGTTCTTTTTCATTTTTATTATCTCCATTTTTTATTTTCAATTATCAAACGTCGAAAATCAAAATAAGTTCCCGGGGTGAAATCTCGAACACCTATCTAGCACTTTTGTTCTAATAATGATACAATCCTTTTCCTCACAGGAGAAAGTACCATGACCTCAAATTCCATTGTTGTTGAACAACTGAGCAAAACCTATCAAGTGCCTGAACGCGAAGCGGGATTCAGCGCAGCGGTCCGCAGTTTTTTCAAACGCAAATACAAGGACGTGAAAGCCGTACAGCACGTGAACTTTTCCATCGCCCAGGGAGAGATCGTCGGCTTTTTGGGACCGAACGGCGCGGGCAAAACCACCACGCTCAAGATGCTTTCTGGCTTGCTGCATCCAACCCAGGGAAAAGCCGCCGTGCTGGGATTCACCCCCTGGGAGCTTAAGCCTGAATACCTGCGGTCGATGACCCTTGTGATGGGGCAGCGCAACCGACTCTCCTGGGATATCCCCGCCGCAGATTCGTTTTTGCTCAACCAGGCGATCTACCGCATCCCCGACGATGAATACAAAAAGACCTACAAGGAACTCGATGAACTGCTCGAGTTGGAACCACTTGTGAAGAAACCTGTCCGCAACCTTTCGCTCGGCGAGCGCATGAAATGCGAGATCGCAGCAGGGCTGCTCCACCGCCCGAAGGTTTTATTCCTCGATGAACCCACCATCGGCTTGGACATCACCGGGCAGGTACGCATCCGCGAGTTCCTGCGAGAATACAACCGACGCACCGGAGCGACCATCCTGCTCACCAGTCATTACATGGCTGATGTCACCGCCCTGTGCGAGCGCATCATCATCATTCATCACGGGCAGCTTAAATACGATGGCGGCATCAACGACCTTTCACGCAAGATCGCCCCGTTCAAGTTGATCGGTGTCATGCTGGCAAACGCCGACTCTCACGATCTCAGCAGGTATGGGACTCAGGTCCAAAACGAAGAAGATGCCGATAAACGATATATCCAGGTCAAGGCGGAGGATGTGACCGGGGTCACATCCCGGCTGCTGGCTGATCTGCCCATCCACGACATTACCATCACAGACCCGCCGATCGAAGATGTCATCGAGCAGGCGTTCAATCAATAGCATCTTGAGCGCAACTTCCAAAAGAAGGACAAATTATGTTTCTCATCATCAAACGACTCTGGCAGGTGAACTGGGCGGAACAATGGCAGTATCGCGCCAACCTGTTGATGTACCTGCTTTACTGGCTGGTTTCTCCGATCATCTATCTCGCCGTGTGGACGAGCATCGCCAACCAAAAAGGAGATGTGAACGGTTTTACCGCGAACGACTTCATCACTTATTACATGGTCCTGTTGATCTGCGACCAGGTTACCAGTAATATCGTCATTCACACGTTTGGATACAAAATTCAAGACGGAAGTCTTTCAGGCGAGCTGGTGCGCCCGATCCACCCCATGCTGACCAACGGACTGGTCAACAATGTGGCGTTCAAAGCCCTGACCATCATGGGGCTGACTCCCATCTGGATCATTTTGTACTTCCTCTTTCAACCCGACTTCAGCAACGTCTCCCCCACAGGCATCCTGCTGGCGATCCCTGCCATGTTGATGGCGTTCGTCACCGGCTATTTGCTGTCTGCCGCCATTACCTCGCTTGCGTTCTGGACCACCCGCGTATATTCCATTCATGAGTTTTACTTCGCGCTCATTCTGCTTTTCTCAGGTCAATTTGTGCCGCTCACCCTCATGCCCAAAGTGATCCAGGACATCGCCCAGTATCTACCCTTTCAGTTATTGCTGTACTATCCCATTCAACTGATCCTCGGAAAACTTTCCACGGAGCAGATCGTTCAGGGCTATGTGATGTCCTTCATCTGGCTCGCGGTCTCTGCGGTCTTTTTCAACTGGGTCTGGAAGAACGGCGTAAAGCGTTACTCGGCCGTGGGAGCATAACGCATGCACACCTTGAAGTTATTATCCTCCTTCCTCAAAGTTAACATTCAAATGTCGCTAGCCTATCGCGCCGACACTATCGTCAATATTCTGCTCAACCTGATGTGGCTCGGCTGGGAACTGCTCAGCCTCAATATCATCTTCAGCAACACCACCACCATCGGCGGCTGGGGCTTCGGCGAATTGATCGCTCTTTTGGGAGTCTTTCGTCTCGTCAACACTTTAATGATCGCGCTGATCTGGCCCAATACCGAAAAGTTCAACCAAAGCATCCGCGACGGCTCAATGGACTACACCATTCTGCAGCCCATTAACAGCCTGTTCCTTGTAACTTTTTCCCGCATCACCGTCTGGCGGATATGGGACCTGTTGCTGGCGGTCATTCTGATCGTTGCCGGTATCAACCTGGCCGGAGATATCGTCACCCCGCTCAATATCCTGACCTTCATCCTGCTTGCCATCTCAGGCATGGTCATCATCTACAGCCTGTGGATCGTCCTGATCGCGATGACATTCTGGTTCACCAAATTCGACAACAACGTCACCATCCTGCAAGCCCTGCTCGACGCGGGTCGGTATCCCGCCACGGTATATCCGGCTTGGTTAAGGGTGATCGTCACATTTATCATTCCCATTGCAGTGGCCACCACGGTCCCCTTGCAAGCCTTGCGCGGAGAGCTGGGACCAGATCAGATCCTGCTCTTCTTTGTCGTCAGCATCATAAGTTTTTGGGTTGCTTCAAAGATCTGGCAGCAGGGACTAAAACGTTACAGCGGCGCCAGCAGCTAGAAATCAAAAGCCAGAGATCTTCATCTCTGGCTTTTTTGTTACTTTACTCTTTTTACTTCAGCCTGGCGTTCACGTACACCGTGACAGCCTCACGCATGAATTCTGCCAACGCCGGGTGCATCTTGTCAAAATTTGCCTTGAAGCGCGGATCATCGTTATAGCCGCCGGCGAGAGCAATCAACTGCTCGAGGCTCGGCGTCCAGAAGTGATCCATGTGCTTGCGCCAGCGCTCAACGACTGCCTGCACTTCCGGGCTGGATGCGCCTTTTGGCATGGCAGCGATCATATCTTCATAGACCTGCCTGCCTTCCGCCAGAATCGCTTCCTTTTTCGCTGCCGAATAGGATTTCCACTTGCGGTTGGATTCGCGCACGGTCTCGGGGTCATACATCTGCTCGGCTTCCTGGGCGTACTTTTCCTGCTCTTCTTCGCTGAAGCCTTCGAATAAATCTTTTTGGCTCATCAGTTTTTCTCCTTGAATATGTTGAATGGTATTGTCCACTGTCGCCAGCAATTGGCTCAAACGCGCTGACTTCTTTTGCAGCGCCTCACGGTGACTTTGTAACGCACCCAGCAG
>JAGNWT010000012.1:23285-66218 GCA_017985935.1 Anaerolineales bacterium
TTCATCCTTGCTCTTTCGATGAAACAAGAATAGTAACTGAAAAGGTCATGTGGTTTATAATCTTCTCCATGGAAATCATCTACAAAGACGAACAAATTATCATCATCAACAAGCCTGCGGGACTCTCCGTTCTGCCCGAAGGCTGGGAACCTGATGCGCCGTACCTGGTCCAAAAGCTCGAAGAAGAACATGGCAAGATCTGGGTCGTTCACCGCCTCGACAAATTTACCAGCGGTGTGATGGTCTTTGCACTGACCGCAGACGCGCACCGCTCGCTTAACATTCAATTCGAAAAACACGAAGTGGAAAAAGTCTATCGCGCCATCACTTTCGGCGCGCCGCCGTGGAAGGAGCGCATCACCAAATTCCCGCTGCGGGTCAACGTGGGACACAAACACCGCACCATGGTGGATGACAAAAAAGGAGTCCGTGCCGAGACCAAGTTCAAAGTCTTGAGCTGGGTTCAAATGTCACCCGAAGAAGCCGAAGGGGCGGCGCTGGTAGAAGCCCGTCCCATGACCGGGCGCACGCACCAGATCCGCGTGCATGCTTACGCCCTGGGATATCCGCTTTTGGGCGACACCCTGTACAGCTCCCCCGAAACGCATCTCATCGCCCGCCCCGCTTTGCACGCGCACTCGTTAACTTTTACCCACCCAGCCACGAACGAACGGGTTTCTTTCACAGCTTCGTATCCCTCTGATTTTTCAAAAGCATTAAAGCTTTTGACCCTTTAAAGCAAAACAGGTTGGCATGTCCAAACTTTCAAACCTGCCAACCTGCAAACTTATAAACTCTTAACCGATCTTCCTTGCTTCCATATAAAATCTTTTTTCGCGTGCCTCGCCCATTGAGAAAGTCTTACGCGGCAGCGCTCCGTCCAGGATCACCGTCTTGAACAATTCAGACTTGTGCATCCCCGCCAGGTAAAAGCCCGCGTTCCCAGCCTGTAAAGCCAGGCGCTCAACCACATCCTCGCCATGCACGTAATCGATCTTTTCCGCGCCGCCATTTTTCAGGAAGGCATCGAGGAAGGATTGGATGGTGCCGACCGCCAGGTTGGATGAAGCGTGCGCGATCTCGATCACGCCGAATTTCTTTCCCGCTCCCACCAGACCGATAGCCTGCTTCCCGTCACCGGCGCTATCCACGCGTTGAGTCATTTCCGCGCCGCTGGCAACTTCAGTGTAGCTGAAGTTCTCACCGAACGTATTCTTCAACTCTGCGAACAGGTCCTTCTTCAAACCGAATAACACACGATGGATCGGCTCAAACTCCAACCCTTCATCATGGACGTTTTCGATCTCGACCAGTGCATACCGCGAGGGATGATCCATGCCCACCTGCGGTTTCATCTTCTCCCAAATGGCTTTTGCTGTGGCAAGCGAGTGATTGCCATCACCCATCGCGAACAACAACACAGGTTCATCTTTGCCAATGCCATATTTCGCAGAGAAGGTCTCGGGCTGGGCAAGTCTGCGCAGAGACTCGACCACTTGATTCTCCAACTCGGCATTGACCGCGTACCCCGCCAGATGACCGCTGTCGAACATCAGGTCAAAGTCATATAACTTTTCGAGATTGGACTTCGCCGCGCCAAGCGGCTCGATGACCGTGTGATTGGGATCATCGATCAGCACGAGGATGTGCGGCAGTTCCATCGCCGCGCCTTCACGGATCTTGATGCGGGGCGGCAGGCGGTCCACGATCGTGCCTTCGGTCGCGCGGATCAAACTGGAAGAGCCTTTGTTGTAGTCATATCGCTCAAGGTCAAGGCAAAGGATCACGCCTTTGCGGGTCTTTCCGCTCACCGTTCTTTCGACATAAATGAATCCGTCACGCGGCTCAAGGATGCCCTCCTCCATGTACTTTTTCATGGAGGCTTGAATGCTCTTGATGCGCTCCTCACCACCCGGCTTTTCGAGATGAACTTCGGGGAAGGTCAAATTCAAAGTGGATGGAGCATCACCGACCACCTTCTCAACTTCATGCCAATACTCAGGCTCAGAGGTGAATTGGTCACATGCAATGACCGCCCACTTGGTCAGGTCGGTGCCTTTTTTGGGGAGATGCACTTGCGGGATCTGAATGCCGATGTCAGAAATGATTTTCATAAAACCTCTTTTTAACACGAAGGGCACAGCACTCGCGCAGCACTGCGATTGGCGCAGTGCGGGTGAGTACACAAAGAAAGCTTCTTAAATCCTTCGTGTCCTTTGTGGTTAAGTTTTTTATTTCTTCGCGAACGCGATCAGCTTCTCGGCAACTTCCGCGCCGACACGAGCCTGTGCTTCCTTGGTGGCTGCGCCGATGTGCGGCGAACCGATGACGTTATCCAGTTTGAGCAGTTTCCAATCTGTGGGAGGTTCTTCCGCAAAGACATCGAGTGCGGCTCCCGCGACCTGACCATTGGTCAATGCTTCGTAGAGCGCGTTCTCGTCGATGATCCCGCCGCGGGCGCAGTTGATGATGCGTACACCCTTCTTCATATTTGCAAATTGTTCCGCGCCGATCATGCCAGCGGATTCTTTGGTCTTCGGCAGGTGCAGGCTGATGTAGTCGGACTGGGAAAGCAGTTCATCGAGTGAGACCATCTTGATGCCGTCCACTTCCTTGACGTAGGGATCGTAAGCCAGCACCGTCATTCCAAGGGCGTTGGCGCGCTTGGCGGTTTCCTTGCCAATGTTGCCCACGCCGATCAGCCCGAGGGTCTTGCCGCCGATCTCATCACCTTCAAATGATTTCTTGTCCCACTTCTCTGCCTTCATGGAAGCGGTCGCCTTGTAGGTGGAGCGGGCAAGCGCGAACATATAACCGATCGCCAACTCTGCCACAGAAGCGGAGCTAGCCATGGGGGTATTCATGACCGCAATGCCCTTGGACTTGGCATATTCGTGGTCAATGGTGTCGAGACCCACGCCGCCGCGCACGATGACCTTGAGGTTGGGGCAAACATCAATGAGGGGTTGGCGCACTTTGGTACGCGAGCGGACGATCATGCCGTCATAAGCAGGCAGGACGTTGGGCAGTTCTTCAGGGGTGATGTCGTCACGCACATCCACGGTCAGACCGGCGGCGCGCATCTGTTCGATATATTCCTTCTCGGTTTTGTCGCAAACTAGGACTTTCATTGAAATTCTCCTTGATTGGGGTGGAAATTAATAACAGGAACCAGACCGGGTGACCCGGCTGCTTCCTGTTTGAGGGTGCAAAATGGACACAAAATCATTCTAACAATGGGATTTTGCTTTGTCAACGACACTTGACAGGCTAGAATCATGCCAATCGTTCTTGAAAATTTGTCAGACAACCAGATATAATGAAAGGGAATATAAATCGAAACCGAACCCTTTCCAGGGTCCAGAATGAACCGTAAACCTTTTTAATCAGGAGAATCTCAAATGTCTGATCTCAAACGTGCGTACAATTTCAATCCCGGTCCCGGCACCCTCCCCCTCGAAGTCCTTCAGCAGGCGCAGGCAGAAATGCTCGACTTCAAAGGTACGGGCATGTCTGTGATGGAAATCAGCCACCGCTCGAAGGAATTCGAATCGGTGATCCAGACCGCCGAAGCAGATCTGCGCGAACTGCTCGGCATCCCCGCCAACTACAAGGTGATGTTCCTGCAGGGCGGCGCTCACCTGCAATTTTCAATGATCCCCATGAACCTGCGCGCAGCGGGCGTTTCTGCCGACTACATTGTGACCGGCACCTGGAGCAAGACCGCCATCAAGGAAGCGCAGAAACTCGGAGCGACGCGTGCCGCCGCCAACACCGAAGCGGACGGTTTCAAGGGCTTCCCCGAAAAACTGGACCTCGACCCGAAAGCCGCCTACCTGCATTACACATCCAATGAAACCATTCACGGCGTGGAATATTTCACCGAGCCGACCCCGCCCGATGGCGTGCCTTTGGTTTGCGATGCCTCGTCTGATTTCATCAGCCGCCCCATTGACGTGTCGAAGTATGCGTTGATCTATGCCGGCGCGCAAAAGAATGCCGGTCCCTCCGGCGTGACCATCGTGATCGAACGCGATGACATGTTGGAACGCACCCCCGCCAACCTGCCCGTGATGCTTGACTACAAGATCATGGCGTCCAGCGGATCGCTGCACAACACCCCGCCAAGCTGGGCCGTCTACATTGTGGGACTCGTTCTGCAATGGGCGAAGAAACAGGGCGGTCTTGCCGCCATCGAAAAGACAAACCGCACCAAAGCAGGTTTGGTCTACAGCACCATTGACCAGAGCGGCGGTTTCTATCGCGGACACGCCAAGCCCGAAGCCCGCTCGCTGATGAACATCCCCTTCCGCCTGCCGAGCGAAGAATTGGAAGATGCCTTCGCGAAGGAAGCCAAGAAGAACAACCTGATCGGTCTTAAGGGGCATCGCTCCGTGGGCGGCATGCGCGCTTCACTTTACAACGCGATGACCGTGGAAGGAGCACAGGCGCTCACCGATTTCATGAAGGAATTCCAGAAGAAGAACGGGTAAGAGTAAGTAAAGAGGAATCAGCAAAAGACCTCCGAGTCCCATTGGGATTTCGGAGGTCTTTTTATCTGACAGCCATTCGCGGCTCAGGCAGGAGACGGGAAGTTGTGGCGAAATTGATACCGGGCAAGGATCGCCTGGAAAAGCTGCAAATGATCGGAGGCGACTTCTAAAAATTCAAACCCGACATTGACGTAACGCGGAGAATCAGGGTCGGGGCGGCACCAGGCAACACGCGCCGGGATCACAACATGTGAATTGGCGATACCGGGCAGGTCGTTCGGAAACTCGATGCGCAGAACTTTTTCCGCATCGATCTCCTGCACCCGCTCACCGACCGCCATAAGTCCCAACAAGGTCAGGTCGCCAACATAGCCTAAAAGCACCTTCTGCCTGAAATCATAAACAGGCGTAAAAGCGATCAGTTTTTTGCGAGCTTCTTTTCGTTGATCATTCATGGGAGACTCCTTTCCTCGTATAGCCGGTACCGAAACCGCAATGCGGATTATACGCCGTCACAAATACCCGGGCAATAAAAATAAATCAATGAAACTGTAATCCAATCCTTAACCGCCAAAAAGGCAGGCAACTTCTTTTCTGGTTATAATACCCAAATGGACTTTTTCCTCCCCGAAGATAACCTAGCACGCGCCGTCCCAGAAGAGACAAAGATCAACGCGCTTTCTGCCAAGCCCTACCCTGACGGTCGCAGACTACGCGTTAACATGGAAGTTACGCCCTTTCAAAAGCGACCGTACATTGAAGTCATCCTCACCAACGCAGACGGAGATGAGGTCGCCTCCACCAACATCGTTGAGCCGCTCAGCTGGAAACTTGAATTCACCATGCACATCCGCGGCGACCTCAGCAACCCATACACACTCAACGCCCGACTCTATTACCCAGACGGACCTTCCACCGAACCATTCATTTATTCATTTGATGTGGAACCCGATCCTGCCGCCCCCGAGCCTGATTCAAACTAATCGACAGATCCATGCCTTCGCATTTATCAAACTCACCTGCGAAAATATTCTTTGCTTTAACGATTCTCAGTCTCCTGCTCTTTGGCTGCACCCAACCCGCTGAAACAACTCCCCTGCCGATCATCCCAACCCTGGAAGCGACCGAGGCTGCCACCAGCACGCCCTCCATCATCCGCTACAGCGGTGAAGGCAATCTTATCCTGCTCTCCATTGAAGAGAACGGATACGCCCATCTCTTTATTCAAAGCAACCGTTCGCAAGACCTGCCGCTGACCCGCATCACCGATGGCGGCTGGAATGACGTTGCCCCCACACTCAGCCCCGACCGCACCCAGATCGCCTTCGCATCCGACCGCAATGGCTACTGGGATCTTTACACCATGGATCTGCAAAGCGGCGAGGTGACCCAGATCACTTCATCGCCTGAATACGACTCCTCTCCTTCCTGGTCGCCCGATGGCAAATGGCTGGTCTTTGAAACCTATGTCAACGACAACCTGGAGATCTCGGTGGTATCGGTCGGTGACCGCTCGCAGGCGATCATTCCCGTCACCTTCGACCCCTCCTCCGACCATTCACCCGTCTGGGCGCCAGATGGCAGG
This sequence comes from Anaerolineales bacterium, assembly GCA_017985935.1. Lineage (GTDB taxonomy): Bacteria > Chloroflexota > Anaerolineae > Anaerolineales > Villigracilaceae > Villigracilis. The sequence continues at coordinate 29,364 of JAGNWT010000012.1, forward strand.
CATGTGGCATTCATCTCCTCACGCGGCGGCGAAAGTGACGATGTATGGCTTGCCGATCTCGACCTGACGGGTGAAGACCGTTACCAAAATTTAAGCAATACCCCCTTCGCCTCTGAAAACCATCCGGTTTGGAATTTTGACGGCTCCAAACTTTTATGGGCTTCCATCTCACAGACCATCGGCTTTAGCGGACTGTACATTTGGAATGCAGATGACCCCACTCGCGCCGCGCGCTGGGTCGGCGATGGAAGTTGGGGCGCATGGAACGAAACCGCTGAACAAGTGGTTGCCGTCACCAACGGACCCAACCAACAATATCTCTCTTCCTATGATGTGAAGGGAAATCTGCTGCTTCCGCCAACCCCACTCCCCGGGCATGTGCGTGGACTCGCCTGGGGCTTTGCCGAGTTGCCAGACCCATTCCCCGATTCGTTCAATCGTTCAGCCGTGGTCACGCCCGCAGCTTTGTGGTCACCGATCATCACACCCGGACCGGAAGTTCCCAACCAACGCTGGTATGTGGTGCCTCTCAATGACGTGCAGGCTCCCTTCCCGCAAATGCACGACCTCGTGGACGACTCCTTTGTATCCCTGCGTCAGCGGCTGATTCTCGAAGCAGGCTGGGATGTACTTGCCAGTATCGAGAACGCCTTCGTCCCGTTGACCACCGAACTCGAGCCAGGTCTGCAGGAAGATTGGCTGTACACCGGACGCGCTTTTGCCATCAACACATTGATGACGGACGCGGGCTGGCTGGTGGTCTTGCGTGAAGATATTGGTGCGCAAACGTATTGGCGGGTTTATGTCCGAGCCAATGTGCAGGATGGGTCACTTGGAGAACCGATCCACAACGCGCCGTGGAATTTAAGCGCGCGCTACGAGCTTGATCCGCGAACATATGAACAAGGCGGAAAATACGCGCCTGTCCCGGCTGGCTATTGGGTGGATGTCACTGCACTCGCCGCCGCCTACGGTTGGGAGCGCCTCCCCGCCCTTCCCAACTGGCGCACTTACTACGGCGGCAGCCGCTTTACCGAATTTGCTCTAACCAGCGGGCTGACCTGGTACAACGCCATGCGCGAACTGTACCCGCCCGAAGCATTGATCACACCCACCCGGGTTCTGCCGCCAACGCTCACTCCCACGCGGACCCCAACCTTCACACCCACACCGACCATCACCCGCACACCGCGTCCAACCCGCACGCCAACCCTCACGCGGACCCCCACTGTGTCGCCAACGGCATCTTCCACCCGCACGCCCACACCCCTGCCCAGCCTCACACCCACACCGCCGACCATCATTCCTTAATCACAGGTTATGAATTTCAAGCAGAAGACCTCGGCAATAATCGTATCGCTGTTCATGCTCTCTGCCTGCGCGCCGGCACAGCCAACCAGCGCAGGGATCAGCCCAACGTCGGTGGTGGCCGAATTGCCCGACCAGCCCGAAGTCCAGTTTGATGCGGTGCAAACTCCTTCGCCGGTTCCATTTCAATTCGTTCTCCCCACCCCGGGCGCGGAACCTGTATCCGGGTGGCGTCCTCCGCTGTATCCCATTCCGTGGGCAATGTCTCCGTATGACCATTTTTATTTTGCGCGCCCCATCGCCGCTGATCAAGTCAATTGGCCCATCCCTGATTATCGTTATGGCGGGATCTTCTTTGCGCCGAACATCGTGCACACCGGCGTGGACATTCCCACACCCGAAGGGACTCCCATCATGGCGGCCGGACCCGGCACCGTGGTATGGGCGGGCTGGGGGCTGTTCACCGAATCGCCGCTCAACAAAGATGATCCCTACGGGTTGGCTGTTGCCATCCGCCACGACTTCAGTTACAACAACCAACAGCTTTACACGATCTATGCTCATATGAGCGAAGTGAAAGCGATGGTAAGTCAGCACGTGGAAACCGGCGAAGTGATCGGGCTGGTCGGCGCGACCGGAGCAACCACAGGGCCGCATGTACATTTTGAAGTGCGCTTCCCTGACAATTCCTTCCACAACACCATGAACCCCGAGTTATGGATCGCGCCGCCTCAAGGCTGGGGCGTTTTGGTCGGACGGATCACCGATAAAAAAGGCGAGACATTAAATCGCATTGATGTTTCCATTTACTCTGAAGCAACAAAAAAGACGGAAGTGATCAAGACCTATGGGCTCGGAGGAGCGATCAACTCAGACCCATACTACAATGAGAATCTGGTATTGGGCGATCTGGAAGCCGGCATCTATAAGATCTCGCTCAAGGATGACGACAAGACCAAACAGACCTGGGTGGAGATCTTCCCCGGGCAGGTGACTTACTTTAGTTACCAGCAAGAGGAAGGCTTCAGCCTCGCGCGTCCGCCGGCGCCGAAGCTTGATTTCATTCCCGAGGAACTTCCCCTCACCCCCACATCCACGCCTTGATCCATACCAAAACTCAGAGGAGCCCCTTGGTGAAATTAAAGATATTTTTCCTGATCGTGTCTTGCTGCTTTTTGATGACTGCCTGTAATCTTCCTTCAAACGCCGCCCCAACAGAAGTCTTCACCGAAGAAGCTCCAACCGCCAGCATGAACGTCTTGCCAACGGGAACCACGGTCCTTGAAACAGCCATCCCTGCCATGACCAACACTGCTGCATCTGCCCCGGCCCGGGGAGTATTCACCCTCTCGATCCTGGTGGACACCACCTCCGAGCCGGTCACTCGTGAGCAGGCGCAAGTCCTCGTAGATGAAGCCAGCGCCATCTTCGAAAGACTGACCGGCTTCACTCTTGAAATGGTGGACTTTCGAGAGTACAACAGCGGCATGAGCTCGATCCTCGGAAATTACTTCAACGACCCAGCCTATGTCCGCTCGGATGGGATCATCATTTTCTCTTATGGAGATAACGGTGACGCCAGGTTGTACGGAGGCTACGCCTTCGAAGTGCCCGGTCCAAGCGGATTTGTCAGCCGCTTCAATTCACCTTACACCGACCCGAACAGCGTTTACGTCAGCGTGGTGCACTTCAGTCACCGCTTCGCAGTCTGCGGATATGGCGGCAACGAAGAGCCCATTAGCGACGTCTCGGTCGGCGGAGAATGTTTCAATCAACCCGGAACCGCCTGTGTAGAGAAATATGGCTACCAGATGTGCAGCACCGCTGTAGATGACCTGTACGCCAGCACGCAGACCTACATGGCGTCTTCCACCTTTGTGCATGAGATCATGCACTCCTTTGGCGAATCAGGCGCAGAAGACCATTACTTCACCCCCCAGTGCACGGAGAAGATGAAGAACGGGATCAGTCAGCGACCGTACCAGTCTGAGTATTTCGATCGAGTGGAGGGGAACTTATACGTTCAAATGTGCCCCTATGTCTTCGATGTTTTCGCCAGTTCCTACCGTCCCTAAAGCCTTGACGCAAAGAACATTTGTGCTATACTCTCGCAACACACTATTTAAACCTATTACACTTGTATTGGAGAATAAACCATGGCACGTAAATCATCCCGCGCAGTAGAAACACCCGCACAAAATCAAAATATCGATAACGCCAAACGCGCCGTCCTAGACAAGGCTGTTGGCGACATCCTCAAACGCTATGGCGACGGTTCGATCATGCGCCTGGGCGAAGCTCAAAGCATGGTGACCGAGGTCATCCCCACCGGATCGCTCTCGCTCGATATCGCTCTCGGCGTTGGCGGCATTCCGCGCGGACGTGTGATCGAGATCTACGGACCTGAATCCTCTGGTAAGACCACTCTCTGCCAACACATTGTGGCTGAAGCCCAAAAGTTGGGCGGCACCGCCGCATTCATCGACATGGAACACGCGCTCGACCCAAGCTACGCAGCCAAGGTCGGCGTGGACATTGACAACCTGCTCGTCTCCCAGCCCGACACCGGCGAACAGGCGCTCGAGATCGCCGAGACCCTCGTGCGCTCCGGCGCTGTGGACGTGGTCGTCGTGGACTCGGTCGCCGCGCTCGTTCCCCGCTCGGAAATCGAAGGCGACATGGGAGATGCCACCATGGGTGTGCAAGCCCGCCTTATGTCTCAGGCGCTTCGCAAACTGAGCGGCGCAATCAACCAGACCAAAACCTCGGTCATCTTCACCAACCAGCTTCGCCAGAAGATCGGCGTGATGTTCGGCAACCCCGAAACCACCACAGGCGGTCAGGCGCTCAAGTTCTACGCCTCGCTGCGCCTCGACGTGCGCCGCATTCAATCCATCAAGGTCGGCGAGGAAGTCATTGGCAACCGCACCCGCGTGAAGGTCGTCAAGAACAAAGTTGCCCCGCCGTTCCGCACCGCCGAGTTCGACATTATGTTCAACGAAGGCATCTCAAAAGCCGGAGACGTGCTCGACCTGGCGACCAAGTTCGAAGTCATCACCAAGCGCGGCGCATTCTTCTCCTATGGCGATGTCCGCATCGGTCAGGGACGCGAGAACGCCAAGGATTATCTCCGCAGCAATCTCGATATGATGGGCGAGATCGAAGGCGTCATCCGCCAGAAGGCGCTCAGCGGCGAGATCGCCCTTCCGCTCGACATGGGCGTGGAAGGTGCAAACTCGCTCGACACCGGAGCCGTGGAAGAAGAATTGTAAATAATGCTTACCACCATAAAGTCACAGGGACATCCCCTGTGACTTTATGGTTTAATCAGGACATGCCACGCATCGGACTCCGCTCAAAACTGCTGCTGCTCACAAGCCTTATGCTTGCCTCGGCATGCGCCCCCCAACCCACACCGACACCCTTCCGCCCGCCAACGAGGATTCCACCCACGCAGGCACTGGCGACCACCACACCCATCCCTGCCATCTTCACACCCCTCCCCACCCCAACCATCACTGCCACCGCCACAGAAGGTCCATGCACGAACAGCCTTGAATATCTGCAGGATGTGACCATTCCCGATGGGACATCGATCTCCGCCGGTTCGCAGATCGACAAGCAATGGCTGGTGCGAAACAACGGCACCTGTGACTGGGACTCGACCTACCGCCTCAAGTGGTTCGGCGGCGACCCGCTCGGCGCGGCGCAAGAGCAGGTGATCTTCCCTGCCAAGGCTGGCACGCAAGTGACCCTGCGTATTCTCTTCACCGCCCCCACAGCGGAGGGAACTTACGAAAGCGCGTGGCAGGCTTTCGGTCCAGATGGGACCGCTTTTGGTGACCCGATATTCATGAAGATCGTTGTGACCCCTTAGGAGTAGAAATGAGCGATCCAACTGAATTCCCCATTGTCTTTGAAAAACTAAAAGCCATCCTCAAACCTTACGCGAAGAAACTTGTCATCAAGGTGGACACCTCGGATGCGTTCTCGCTGGATGGCAGTCACAGCGAAAAATGGAAGAAGGAACTTTTCTTTGGCGCGGCACAGATCAAGAAAAATTATGTTTCTTTTTATCTCATGCCCGTTTACATGTACCCCGACCTGCTTAAGAAGATCTCGCCCGAACTGAAAAAACACATGCAGGGAAAATCCTGCTTCAATTTCAAGACCGTAGAAAAATCCCTGTTCAAAGAGTTGAGCCAACTCACCAAACAGGGATTTGAACGATTTATGAATGAGTATTCGTAGATCAGTTCACGTTCATAAACCCAAATAACTTCCACATTCCACGCATGAATTTATGCCCGCCATCGGGGTTCAAGAACTGGTTCGGGCATGAGCCGGGAATGACCTCGATCCCGTTCGCCTTGCACACATCCACAGCAGAGGGAGAGACGCTGGTCGTGCCCGCCGAGAGACCGGGCTTGGTACCCATCATGCAGTGCATCCAAACATGCTTGACTCCCAAATCCACGCACTGCTGAACGACCTGCTCTGTCACCCTGGGGTTGGTCAGCATGAACACGGCATCGGGCTTCTCAGGGATGGAGCGCAGGTCGGCATAGCACGGCTCGCCATTGTAAGTTGAGATGCGCGGATTGACCGCGTACACCTGATACCCCGCCTCCTTGAACTTGGCATAAGCCATGTTACAGCCTGTCTCACGTTTGTCAGATACGCCAACCACGGCGATCTTTTTCTGAGCCAAAAAATTCTTTACAAGTCCGTCGAGTTTATTCATTTTCAATTCTCCTGATGTAACCTACGAAATTATATGCGCATGGTTTCAGCGATTACAGGTGTCGAAAATCACCTTTCCCTCCCTTTACTCTGCGCTAGTCCGCGCTGACAGTCTTCGACAAAATGGTATCATTGCGCCCATGAACTCGAACCAAAAACGCACATTCGCGATCCTGACCTTGATCAGCATCGCCTACTTCATCCTGTTCATCTTCCCGAACAACACCGGCGCCAAAGACCAAATGATGATCTCGCTCTTTGAGCCGGATGAATTCGCGCAATACCCGGTCGTGCTAAGAATGCTCAACCCCGGTGAGACCTTCAAGCAAACGCTGATCAATTTCGCCACATACGGTCATTACTATTATGGTTCACCGTTCTACTTTTCAAGCGCGCTTCTGCTCCTGCCTGTTAAACTCTCGCAAGACCTGAATGTAACCACTCAGTTAAATATGCTGCTTTTGCGCCAATTCATCAGCATCCTCCCCATGATCGGCGCGCTCCTTCTTCTCACCTTCACCCAAACCAAATTCCACTCCGCCCTTAAATCCATTGGACTCTTTGTCTTCCTGCTTTCGGTTTCGGCTGTGGTGGAAAATAACCTGTGGTGGCACGTGGATAGTCTCGCGGTCTTTTTCACCGCCCTCACCTTATTCTTTCTCGATCGGGATGACCAACGTTTTGGCATGAACTTCGCACTCGCCGCTGCTTCCACCGGACTGGCAACCGGCACCAAAGTGATCGGTTTATTTTTCGTCCTGACCATTCCCACCTACCTGTTGATCGGGCTTCTCTCCAAAAAATTGACTTGGCGCGCGATGATCCTTCAGGGCATTTTGTTCGTGGCAATTATGGCTGCGTTCATCGTCATCTCCAACCCGTTCTTGCTGCTGGCTGAAGAACGGAATCTGATGATCAAAACCCTCACCCGCCAATCCAACTCCATGTCAGAAGGCTGGACGTTGGCGTACGATGTCGGCCCCGCTTCGTGGGTAAAAATCCTCGAGGAACTATACGGGAAGTTGATCTTCATCACATTGGCATTCATTGTGCTTGCGCTCGGCATCTGGCGCGGAGAGAACCGCATTCGTCATCTGCTGATCTTGACCTGGGCGCTGCCCCTCGGCTTATATGTTCTGTTCACGATCGCCATCAAACCGACACATTTCTTCCTCCCCATCCTGCTGCCAGTCTATAGTAGCATGGTCGTTATGTTCGAATTTCCGCCATTCACCGCCCGGGGATCTCGCAAGTCCGTTTCATGGCTCTGGGGCGGACTCGCTCTTGCGGTCATCGCTTACCAGTTTACGGTCTTTATCAACAAGGATGCGGAGCTTTATCACGAAGTCCTTGTCCGTGAAGAGAACGAAGGGTCGCTCGTGTTCTTCGAGAGCATCGAAAGCGATTACCTTTCGAGGATCCAAACTGATGAGCAGCTGACCGTCTTTCGGGATGTGCGCATGTACTTCCCCGACAATGACCGCTGGAACGTCCGCTCGTATTGGAACAGCAAGTACAGCATCATCGAAAAGATCAAGCCTGATATCATCATCCTCTGGCAGCAGCGCATCCTGGACTACACTCAGGAGGGCGCGCTCGAATCTGCTGTTGACCCTGACTCGTTCCAGGATATGTACACCTTCTATGTCGATGCGGACAAGGATCAGCTTCGAGGGTATCACCTGCTCTATCGCGACGGTGAAGGCTTGATCTTCGTCAGCGACGCGATATTCGAAAAATTCTTTCAGCCGAAATAGTACGGTAAAATAATCCGCTTTTACCAAGCCAATCTCCGTTGGAGTTATTCGCATGCTCCAATACAATAAGATCGAGGATCCCCGTGGAAGAAACGACCGCACAAGACCAACCCAGCTCAAGCCTGTCTCTGGAAGAGGCGACTGCCATCCGCAGAACCTTTGCCATCATCTCTCACCCCGATGCGGGAAAAACCACCCTCACAGAAAAACTTCTGTTATACGGGAACGCCATTGACCTGGCAGGTAATGTACGCGCCAAACGCAATCAGCGCAGCGCCACATCAGACTGGATGGCCATGGAACGCGAGCGTGGAATCTCCATCACCTCCACCATCCTGCAATTTCCCTACAAGGGACATGTCATTAATCTGCTGGATACGCCCGGGCATCAGGATTTTTCTGAAGATACCTACCGCACCCTTTCAGCTGTGGACAGCGCCGTGATGGTGCTGGATGCCGCTAAAGGCATCGAGCCTCAGACGAGAAAACTTTTCGATGTCTGCCGCAAGCGGGGAATCCCCATCTTTACCTTCATCAACAAAATGGATCGCCCCGCCCGCTCGCCGCTGGAACTGCTCGACGAGATCGAATCCATCCTCGGCATGGAACCCGTCCCGATGAATTGGCCGATCGGCGACGGACCCCAATTCCGCGGAGTCTATGACCGCTACTCCAAGGGCGTGTATCTCTATGAGCGCACCGAGCGCAACGAAAAGGAAGCGCTTGAGGAATTCATCCCGTTGGACGAGATACATCACCACGATCATCTTTCTGAAAAAGAGCAGAAGCTGATCGAAGAAGATATTCAACTGTTGGACGGACTTGGAATCACTTTTGATTTGAAGCGCCTGCTCAGAATGGAGCAAACGCCCGTGTTCTTTGGCAGCGCGCTGACCAACTTTGGTGTGCGACTCTTTCTGAATGCCTTTGTGAAATTCGCGCCGCCTCCGCAGCCCTACCAAAGTGAGGATGAATTTATTGAGCCGACCCGCCCCGATTTTTCGGGTTATGTCTTCAAGATCCAGGCGAACATGAATCCGAAGCACCGCGACAGCGTGGCATTCTTGCGTGTGTGCTCGGGACGCTTCGAACGCGGACTTGCGACCACCCACGCGCAAAGCGGATCCACTGTCCGCTTGATGCGACCATATAAATTATTTGCCAACGAGCGTGAGATCGTGGATGAAGCCTATCCCGGCGATGTGGTGGGTATTCCAAACAACGGCACGCTTGGGATCGGCGATACGCTTTACACCGGCTCCCCTGTCCGATTTGCCGCGATGCCGCACTTTCAGCCTGAGCATTTTGCCCTTTTGAAAAACACCGACCTGAGCAAGCAAAAACAATTCATGAAGGGATTGGAACAACTGGAGAGCGAAGGCAGCATGCAAGTCTTCTTCAACACCAATGCTTTCAAACGCGAACCGATCATCGCTGTGGTTGGGCAGCTTCAGTTCGATGTGGTGCAAGCCCGGCTGGAGATGGAATATAACGTCTCCACGGTGCTGGAGCGTCTGCCGCACATCCTTGCGCGCTGGGTCGAGGGGACAGAGGATGCGTTCAAGAACCTGCCATCACGAGCCGAGGTTCTGCTGGCACGCGATTCCAGTGACAACAAGGTGGCGCTTTTCAGCTCGACCTTCCACTTGAACTATTACGCGGAAAAACACCCGGAAGTCAAGTTCAAGGAAATGGGATAGTTTTTCTTTGATGGAAATTCAAAACGCCTACAATGAATGGTCTGAGATCTACGACTCGAACGAAAACCTGACCCGTGATCTGGACCATCAGATCACACGGTCTGTTCTATCAGGCGGGAAATTCACATCCATTCTTGAGACCGGGTGCGGAACCGGCAAGAACACCGAATTCCTTTCCCAGATCGGCGCACACGTCCATGCATTGGATTTTTCATCGGGCATGATCGAGAAGGCAAAAGAAAAAATCAAAGCGGAGAATGTCCGCTTCTCCATGGCAGACCTGACCACCCCCTGGCCTTGCGAAGACCAAGCCTACGATCTTATCGCCTGCAACCTCGTGCTCGAACACATTCAAGATCTTTCACATGTTTTTTCAGAAGCCGCGCGTACCCTCCAGCCAGAGGGAAAGTTTTTCATCAACGAGCTTCATCCATTCAAACAATATCGGGGGACAAAAGCCAGATTCGAACGCGGCGAAAAGATCATCGAAGTGGATGCCTTCACCCATCACATTTCTGATTTTTTGAAAGCCGCTGAAAAAAGCGGGCTCAGGCTTTTATCTCTCAACGAGTACTGGCACGAAGCAGATCAAAACAAGCCCCCAAGGCTGGTTTCGTTCCTATTTGAAAAACAGCCCTGATGCTGTTTTTCTTACAAAACTCTTACCGAAAAAATTCCACACTCGATTTAAAATCCGAGCCGATAAATTAGGAAATGCAGCATTTCCGTGAAGGAGGCAACCATGACAGAATCAGCCCAGCAATTTACTTTCAAGGCAGAGACCAAACAACTGCTGAATATCTTGATCCACTCGCTTTATAAGGACCGCGAAGTATTCCTGCGCGAATTGCTCTCGAACGCGTCTGATGCGCTCAACCGATTACGGTTTGAGATGGTGACCAACCACTCGGTGCTCGACTCGAGCGCGGAGTTGAAGATCCATGTCACAGTGGATAAAGATGCCCGCCTGCTCACCATTCAAGACACGGGAATCGGCATGACCCATGATGAGATGATCGAGAACCTGGGAACGATCGCCCAATCAGGCGCACGCAAATTCCTGGATGCAACCAAAGATCAGAAAACCGACCTGACCCAGGTCATCGGTCAATTTGGGGTTGGATTCTATTCCGTTTTCATGGTGGCGGAATGGGTACGGGTTACATCCCATTCCTTCGACCCCAAAGCGGAAGCGGTCAGCTGGTACGCCACCGGCGACGACAACTATCAGATCAGCCCCGCCGAGATGACCGAGCGCGGCACGAAGATCGAGATCAAGCTCAAGGAAGACGCGGCGGAATTCGCAGAAGAATACCGGATCAAGAACATCATCCACAAACATTCCGATTACATCGGCTTCCCTATTTATGTCGGTGAAGGCAAGGAAGCGGTCAACAAGCAGACCTCGCTCTGGCGCACCTCCAAACAGGAAGTGACCGAGGAGCAATACAAAGAGTTCTACCGCCAAACCACACTGGATTTTGAAGAACCGCTGACACACATCCATATGTCCACCGATGCGCCGGTGCAGTTATACGCATTGTTATTCATCCCCTCAAAGTTGGACCGCGGCATGTTCTCCCTGAGAAAAGATGACGGTCTGAAATTGTATTCGCGCAATATTTTGATCGATGAATACAACAAAGACCTGCTGCCTGAATACCTGCGCTTTGTGCAAGGCGTTGTGGATTCGGAAGATCTGCCTCTCAATGTTTCTCGTGAGACCGTTCAATCAGTTGGGTTAATGCCGCGCCTAAAAAAGGTGTTGACCAACCAAGTTCTGAAAGACTTGGAATCCCTGGCAAAGGGCAGCGCCGAAAAATATCAAATCTTCTGGCACGAGTTTGGCGGCTACATCAAGCAAGGATTGGCCGGTAACGCCGCTGAATCGGATAACTTGCAGGCTTTATTACGCTTCAAGACCAACCTGCATCCCGAGGACTGGGTATCTCTTGAAGAATACACCACGCGAATGCAAGAGGGGCAGAAGGAAATCTATTACATCGTGGGCGAAGATCCCAAGTCGGTGCTGCGCAGTCCGCATTTGGATTACTTCCACAACCAGGGCACGGAAGTCCTGCTTTTGACAGATCCAATGGACTCTTTCATGCTCATGGGGCTGCGCAAGTACAAGGACTTTGAATTAAAGAATGTCGCTCAAGCAGATGTGGATACGAGCAAACGGTCTGAAGAAAAATCAGAGGAGGAGAAGATCGCTGAGCCTGATTTCAACGGACTTGTGGATCGCTTCAAGCAGATCCTCGGGGATGGGGTCGCAGATGTACGCGCCAGCAACCGCCTCTCACAATCTGTAGCCCGCCTCGTTGATCCTGACGGCACGCTCAACCCCGAGATGCAGCGAGTGTACAAATACCTCGGCAGGGAATACGAAGTGCCCAAGAAAATTCTGGAGCTTAATCCGTCTCACCCCATTCTGAAGAAATTGATCAAACTCGACTCAAGCTCGGATCTGCAAAAGGCGATCATTGAACAGATCTATGACAGCGCCTTACTGGTGGAGGGATTGCATCCCGACCCATCAAGCATCGCTTCGCGAGTGCAACAGATCATGGAAGCAGCGCTTGAAGCAAAGGAGTAACGACAAAGAGACATTCACGATCAAGTGAATGTCTCTTTTCTTTTCGGATGTAAGACGATTCACCTGCGAAATTTTCTGAAACGACTTAAGTATTTTTTCGTACAAAGTTTAAGTATTTCAACGGAACAAAATCAAATCTTCAAACGTCCAATCAACATCCTTGCAGATCTGTATTGCACATCGATTACAGTACTGTTAGGGGAGTAACTTTTTTCAAACAATATCGTTATACTAATCAACATAAAGAAAGGAGACCAACATGTTTGTATTCGCAGCAGTGATCAGTGTTCTGTTGCTCGCCCTCGCAGGTTCAGACTGGTACGTAGCCCAGTACAACCCGGACGAACTCAACAACATGGGAGTTCAGAAGAAATGATGGAAAACTCCCCCATCCCCTAGCCCGGCGCATCTCACGATGGCGTCGGGCTTTTTTTATTCCTTATCCGCCCTACCGAACGGTAGGTTTCGATAATTTGAGATATAATGCCAATGTTTACAGGCAAACTCATGGAAATCAAACCCCAGTACACACAAATCGAAAAAATGATCCAACTCAATAGCAGCATGATCATATTGGAAAATCCAAAAGGATTCCCTTTTGAAGAATCCAATTTGTATCAAATGGATATGACTGGAACAATGATCTGGAAGGCGGAAAGGCCTGAAAAGGGCGTCTTTTATTCGCGCGTCAAACTGAATGAAGACGGGCTTTCTTTCTCGGCTTACACAACCGGCGGACACGCCTGTGAACTGGACTTGCAAACCGGGAAGCTCATCAGTTTCAGCAGGATGCAATAAGAGATGATACCGGGCTTTCTGGGTTTTCCCTGGTTTACATGGGCTGGGCTTTCCCTGATCGTGGCGATAATTTATTATTTCGTATGGCCGAACTATGCCGTGAAGGGAGTTTCAACAGGCTTTCGCTTTTTCGCTGTCCGCTATGGGCACACCCTCACCTGGGTCCTGATCGCCCTCAACTTTTTCCTTCGCGGACTCTCCCCCACATTGGATGAAACTGCATACACGATCGCACTTGCAGGTGGGATATCCTACTTTACCTTCATGGTAATGACCTTCATTATGAAATAGATCATGACACAGCCTCCTTTCAGCTTTGTATTATTGTTCCTGTTTTTTAGCTTGATCTTTCTTACCAACACCTTTAAGCTGTGGTTTAGAACAGATGCCTACCATCAAGAGTTGATCAACAGCCTCGATCGATACCCCGCCGCATTTAGAAACATCTTTTTGAAAAGGCTGGAAAACCGAAAGAGATGGGAGATCGGGCAAAAGATTTTCAGCATCATTGGGCTGGTTGCCGTCGTCGGCGCGGATGTATTCGTAATATTGGCTTATTTAAGATAGTTCAAGAATTACACGAAGAGATCCCCAAAAAAACTTCGTGGCTAAAATAGAATTCATATCAAGGAGAAGCATCTTGAAAATCATCGCATGTATCAAGCAAGTGCCCGACTCTGAAGCCAAGGTAACGGCAGCAGACGGGAAGGTATCGTGGGGGGACGCGCCATTGGTGATCAACCCGTTCGACGAGTACGCGGTCGAAGGCGCGCTTCAGCAGAAGGAAGCACTGGGCGGTACAGTGACAGCCCTGTGCATTGGACCTGAATCTGCCAAGGATGCGCTCAAGCATGCCCTCGCCATGGGCGCAGATGAAGCCGTGTTGGTTTCAGACCCTGCACTCGAAAACCTCGACACAGTTGGCGCAGCAAAGGTTCTTGCGGCAGCCATCAACAAGATCGGCGGCGCAGACATGGTCATCTTCGGTCGCCAGACCCTCGACAACGGCGCAGGGCTCACCCCTCCGCAGACCGCCCGTGTCCTCGGGTGGCCCATGCTTGGGTTGGCCGGCCAGATCAAAGTCGACAGCGGAAACGCAACGGTTGAACGGGTCCTCGAAGAAGGCCGGCAGACCGTCAGCGCAAAATTGCCCGCCGTGCTCAGCGTCGTCCAAAGCATCGGCGAACCGCGCTACCCATCTTTCATGGGCATCCGCAAAGCATCGAAGGCAACCATCCCTGTCTGGTCACTGGGCGACATCAACGCTTCGGCGCCCGCCGCGATCGTGACCCGCACCGAGTTGATGAACCCGCCTGCGCGCGAAACCGCGGTTGAAATGATCACCGGCGAAACCCCGGAAGAGATCGCAGACAAACTCGCCGACAAAATCATCGCGGAGAAAGTGCTATGAAAACTTTTGTTTACATTGACCATTTCAAAGGCGAAGTTCAGCCGGCATCCTGGGAAGCGCTCGGACTCGCAAAAACACTCGGAACCGCAACAGCCCTCGTCTTCGGTTCAGGACTCGATGAGATTTCAAAAGCCGCTTTTGAATATGGCGCCGATGAAGTCATCGTCGTGGATGATTCCGCGTTGACAGATTATCGCGCCGAGCCATACGCCTCCACCCTTTCGGCGCTCGCGTCTTCCTCAAGCCCCGACCTGATCCTGTTCCCCACGACCGCTCGAACCCGTGAGTTGGCAGCCATGTCTGCCGTGGACCTTTCCACCGGCGTGTTGACCGATGTTGCAAAACTCGAAATGAACGGCGATCAGTTGGTTGCGACCCGCCCCATTTACGAAGGTAAAGTTCTGGAGAAGACCGTGTGCTCGGGCAAGCCGGTCATGGCCACCATCCCTGCGCGCGCTTTCCCCAAACCTGATCGCACCGCTGGCAAGACAGGCACGCTCACCAAGGGCGCTGCCAAAACAGATGCACTCACCACCGTGCAAGGCTACTCTGCGGCTGAAAGCGCTGTGAACCTCGGCGACGCGGGCGTCATCGTCTCTGGCGGACGCGGCGTTTCCAACAATCCGTCCCTTGGCTTGGATGAAGCTGCCACCGCCAAGAAGGGTTTTGAATTGATCGGCGAACTCGCCTCCCTGATGGGCGGCGCAGTCGGCGCATCCCGCGCAGCTGTGGATGCCGGTTTCATCACCTACGCCCATCAGGTGGGTCAGACCGGAAAAGTTGTTTCGCCTGATCTGTACATCGCCTGCGGCGTCTCCGGCGCGATCCAGCACATCGTTGGCATGAGAAATGCCAAGGTCATTGTTGCCATCAACAAGGATGCCGATGCCCCCATTTTCAAAGCCGCGCGTTACGGTGTGGTTGGCGACCTGTTCGCCATCGTCCCTGCGCTGACCGCAGCCATGAAAAAGAAATTGGGCAAATAAGTGATAAGTAAGATGTAAAAAAAGACCTCCGAGAATAACTCTCGGAGGTCTTTTTTATCTCTTCAACAATTAGTCAATTTTTTCTGAAATACCAGAGGACGGGTTCTTCCTCATCTGCTCTTCCTGCACCATGCGGATGCCGTTGTTGACCTGTCCGCTTAGTTTGGAGATCTGATCCTGAAGCTGCATGAGGGTATCGATCACGTAGTTATCCGCATCCACCCGGGTGGCTTCCGCTTCGCCGCGCGCCTGAGTCACGATCTGATCAGCTCGCCGTTGCGCTTCCTGCACGATCATATCCTTTTGCACCATTTGTTCAGCCTTCTCGCGGGCAAGCTGCAGGGTGCGGTTGGCTTCTTCCTGCGCTTGCGCCATGACACGGTCACGCTGCGCCATCACCTGCTGCGCCTTCTTTACTTCCTCGGGAATGGCGATACGCATTTGATCGATCAATTCCAGCATGCGGTCTTCATCAACGACGACATTGTGCGTAAATGGCACAGCCTTGGCGGCGTTGAAGAGTTCTTCCAATCGGTCAATGAGTTGCAGGATGTCCATAGAATACTCGCAGGTTAAAGGATTTGGATTTTCACTGCCTTCCGTGCAATTTCGATTCTTTTTCGGCAGTACTTTTCAATTCTAGCACAAATTAATCGCGCAGTGCGTTCGGCGGAGATTGCTCTCCCATGTTAATCACCTTGGCGTGCAAGGCGCTCTTCACATGCGGCGGGACCATGCTGGAGACGTCGCCATCGAGCATGGCGATCTCACGCACCGTGGACGAGGACAGGAAGGTGTGCTGCTCGGCGGTGATCAATGCCACGGTTTCGATATCCTTCGCGAGACGTTGATTCGCCAATGCCATGCGGAACTCGAACTCAAAATCGGAAAAAACCCGCAAACCGCGCACAATGACATGCGCCTCGATCTTGCGGGCAAAATCGACGGTCAAGCCGCTGTAACCGGTGACCTTGATCTTGGGGTTATGCTTGAGAGCTTCCTTCACCAAAGCGATCCGCTCATCGGGCATGAACATCAAGCTTTTGAGCGGCTTATCATACACAGCCATGACAACTTCATCAAAGAGGCGCGTGGCGCGGGTGGCAATATCCATGTGTCCAAGGTGGATCGGATCGAACGTGCCGGGGAATAATGCTCTAACCATGTTAATCCTGTAGTCATGTAGTCCAATAGTCGAGGGTCAGAGTGTGCGGCTTGTGACCACACAACTGACCGGAAAACTATCCGACTAACTGACGTCTCCTTTTCCTGCGCCCCAGAATCTTTCAAAGGCTTCTGAAAGCAAGGCGTGTTCGGGTTGCTGCAGATACGGGTCGCGCTCGAAGAGTGCCTGCGCCTGCGTGCGCGCTTTTTCGATCAAGGCAACATCGGTGATGCTTGCCATCTTCAACGTAGTGGCAAAGCCTGCCTGCCGTGTGCCAAGGAATTCACCGGGACCGCGGGTCTTCAGGTCGAGGTCAGCCAGTTCAAAGCCGCTGTTGGTCTGCGCCATGGCTTGTAAACGTTCGTTCTCGGTCGCATCTTCATGGGTCGGGATGAGCAGACAATACGCCTGATCCCCTCCCCGCCCAACGCGCCCGCGGAGTTGATGCAGCTGCGCCAGACCAAAGCGATCGGCGCCTTCGATCAACATCACCGTGGAGTTCGGCACGTCCACACCCACTTCGACCACGGTGGTCGAAACTAGAATGTGATATTCCTTATCGCGGAACTTCATCATCACTTCATCTTTTTCGGCGGGCTTCATGCGCCCATGCAGGAGTCCGACTTTCAGGTCGGGGAAAATCTCCTTCGACAATCTTTCAAAATCATCCACCGCGGCGCGGGCTTCGATCTTTTCACTTTCATCGATCAAAGGATAGACGATAAAGACCTGCCGTCCTTCCTTGATCTGCCCGCGAATGAGCGTGAACGCACGTTCGCGTTCCTGCGGACGAAGCACATAGGTATTGACAGGCTTGCGCCCTTCGGGCATCTGGTCGATCACAGAAATATCCAGGTCGCCAAAGACCGTCAACGCCAGCGAGCGCGGAATGGGAGTGGCGGTCATCACCAACAAATGCGGATTTGTGCCCTTGCTGCGCAGTTCCTTGCGCTGCTCCACGCCAAAGCGATGCTGTTCATCGATCACCACGAACTGCAGATCCTTGAACAACACATCAGGCTCGATCACCGCATGCGTACCGATGACAAGTTTCACCGTGCCATCCATCAATCCCAAACGGACCGCTTCCTTCTCGCTCTCGGGTGTGCTGCCCACCAACAGGCGGATCTCATCGGCTTGCAGGAAACCACCCTCCCCTGCCAGCAGTTTCGTGAAATTGCGGTGATGCTGCTCCGCAAGGATCGAGGTCGGAGCCATGATGGCAGCTTGCGCGCCTCCATTCATCACAATGCTCGCGCCCAACGCCGCGACCACAGTCTTGCCCGAACCAACATCGCCTTGCACGAGTCTGTTCATGGGCTTGCCTGAGTCCAGGTCGGCGCGGATATCTTCGAGCGCTGCTTTCTGGGCAGATGTGAGAGCGAAGGGCAAACTCTGTAAACGGGATTCCAGCCACTCGGTCGAGACCGTGAAGCGGCGACCTTCCACCGCTTTCCAATCCCGCTTCTGGCGCAGCACGCCCATTTGCAGGTAAAAGATCTCATCGAAGCCAAGTCTCTCACGCGCCGCCTTGAGACGGTCTTGCGTGGAGGGGAAGTGAACTTGCATCAACGCTTCGGGCAGTGAAACCAGTTTCGCCGCGAATCGGATCGAGTCCGGCAGGGCATCCACCACGGCAGGCGCCCAATGCGAGACCACGGTGTTCATCATCCCGCGCAGCCATTTTTGATTGATCTTATCGGTCAAAGAATAGATCGGCACAATGCGCGCCGTGTGCAGATTCTCCACCTCAACGGGTTCCCAATCGGGGCTGTTCATAACCAGCCGACCAAGATATTGATCGACCTTGCCTGAGACGGCAATGGCATCACCCTGCTTGAATCGGTTCGCAAGCCACGGTTGATTAAAATACGAGATCCTAAGCGAACCTGTGCCATCGCTAATCACAACTTCCACCAGCGACTTGCTGCCGCCCTTGAGCGGTCGCGTATGCACGCTTTGAATGGTACCCAACACAGTGACCACATTGCCATAGAACAGCGACTTGATCGGTTTGAGTTGACTATAATCTTCATAACGGCGCGGGAAGTAATACAGCATGTCGCCAAGGTTATTCATACCAAGGCTGGCAAGCGTTTCAGCATGGCGCGGACCCACACCCTGCAAGACGGTCAACTCCGCGTTCAATGCGGCGGGCGTCTGGCTGGTCTTTGCGCCGGGCACTGAATCAGAACGTGACGGAGGCGCGGGTCTCTGCTTTTGTTGATTTTGATGCGGAGGTGGATTTTGTCTCTGCGGCGGCTGTTGCTGCGGACGCGGAGACTCAGCAGGCTTTTGCTGGGGCGCCTCACCCGCGGGTCGGGGCGGACGGGGCGGCTGGTTCGCCGTCTGCGGTTGTGTCTGCACTTTGGGTTTTTGCCCCGCCTCGGGATAGGTCTCACCGATGCGCTTCCACAAGCCTTTAAGCGACTCAGCCCTTCCATCCGGGCTGAGCTTCTCATAAGAACGCAGGCGGGCAGCGACCGCCTGGATCACTTCCTCGGCGATGCCGTCTGCGCGCGCCTCGCCTTCCCAATAATCGAGCATTTTCGCAAGTCCACCGATAATCGCTGTATTTGGGTATTGGTTTTCGTGTTCGAGTCGAAAGAATTTTCTTAGTTTTTCCAAAGAAGGTTGCATGGGCGCAATTTTATCATGGGCACGGTGTTATTATAAAGCGCAACCCCACGCTGAAAACAGCGTAAAGTGATGAAGGAGAAAACAATTTATGAAATGGACTTGGTTTACAGAAAGCAGGTTGTTCGATTTAGCGCGTCAGGGACAGCGATTGACCCATATTGGGCTGGTCATTCCGTTCTCATTCCTTTTTGCGCTTCTCAGCCAGTTGGGCGCGATTCCCCTCTTTCTTGTCATGAGCAGAATCTACGGCATGACCGACAGCGGTATTGACATGCAAAACGCATCGGCGCTCGAGGCTGGTTTTTGGATGGGTCTGCAATTGATCTTTTCATTCGCCCTGATCTACCTCATCTTATGGGCTTGGTTGAAATTCTTCGAAAAGCGCCCGTTCCATACCATGGGATTTGAGGCGGGCGACGCGCTGAGCAAATACGGCCGCGGATTTTTCTTCGGTCTATTGATGTTCGGCGGATCGGTGGCGATCCTGGCTTTGACAGGCTCCGTTGCATTTGAGAACGGCGACCCTGCCAAGCAGGGAGCGGCCGCTCTGGGTGGTGTGGTCCTTGTCCTGGCCGGCTGGTTGGTGCAGGGCGCGGCAGAAGAAGTGTTGATCCGCGGTTGGGCTTTGCCAGTGATCGGCGCGCGCTACAAACCTTGGGTTGGGCTGCTGGTTTCCTCGTTGATCTTTTCCCTGCTGCATGGGTTGAACCCCGGCTTGAGCGCCATTGCGCTTGTAAACCTGGCATTGTTCGGTGTGTTCGCCGGCTTGTACGCCATCCGTGAGGGATCGCTTTGGGGAATCTGCGCCATCCATAGCGTGTGGAATTGGGTGCAGGGCAACTTCTTTGGCTTTGAGGTCAGCGGAACCGAAGCGGGCGGCGGCACTCTTTTGAATTTGATGGAAACCGGTGCAGACTGGCTGACAGGCGGTCCCTTTGGCCCTGAAGGCGGGCTGGCGGTCACTATCGTCCTGATGATCTCGATCGGACTGGTAGTGTTCTGGAAGCAGAAACCTGCTGAATAAAAAAAGATGAAAGAAAGAAAAAAGCGGCTTCAAGCCGCTTTTTTGATTGCTGCGTAGCCAATGCCGTTCGGTCCCAAGTGCGTGCCGATCACAGCCGTGACATTTACAAAAAGGATATCCCGCGGCAGTGATTTACGAGCGCGCTCCATCAATTCATCGAGCAATTTTCTGGCGCGCGGCTCTGCGTTGGTATGCAAAATGGCAAGACGTTCCACTTCGCCGGTCTCTAAAACAAAATTGAGGATGCGGTCATCTGCCTGACCGGCAGTTCGAACCGCGCCAATGGCTTTCACTTCCCCATTCACCAATTCAACCAATGGCTTGATGGATAACAGTCCCCCCACGGTTGCCACGGCACCAGGCAGCCGTCCGCTGCGTTTGAGATATTCCATCGTATCCAGGGCGGCACAAACCTTAAGCCTGCTGCGTGTTGAGGCAGCCGCATCCAGGGCAGCCTGCATGCCCAGATCCAAGGCTTCGGCGGCGGCAAGCACTTGAAAGCCGAGCCCCAATGACAAAGAGGTGCTATCCACGCAGGTGACCCTGCCCGGGAAATTCTCTGCGGCTTGCCTAGCCACATTAAGGGTCGTGGTCAGCTTTGACGCAGCGTGAATGGAGAGGATATGGTCACAGCCGCGCGAGAGCAAAGCCTCATACGGGGTGGTGAAATCTCCAATGGAAGGCGCAGCAGTTGTCGGCGGGGTGCGAAGCGCGGGCATTCGATTATAGAATTCCTCGCGGGTGATGCCGATCCCATCTGCGTATTCCTTCCCTTCCAAAATCAGGAGGGTTGGCACCACGGTTAGTTCGTGTTGTTCGATCAAGTAGGCAGGAAGGTCTGAAGTTGAGTCTGTAACAATTCCAATTTTCATAATTAATCCAAATTTCGAACGGCGGGATGAGTGAGCCCAAGCAGGATCATGAGGATGGTGCCAGCGCCACCGATCAAAAAAACGATTGGTGCACCGAACTGGTCAGTTGCCCAGCCAGCGAGCGCAAAGCCAACAGGCAGCAAGACCCACGAACCAAGTGAATCGATGGCATAGACACGTCCCAATTTATCATGCGGGACCATTTCCTGCAAAGTGTTATTCCAAACCAATCCAAATACATTGAAGAAAAATCCAAAAGCGAACATGGCACCGATCAAAATTGGGATGGGAAGTTTCAAGCCAAACAGCAGGAGCAGCACGCCATTTACCAGGATGGAAAGGTAACCCAGCAAGCCACGGCGGCGCAGGCGTTTGTATTGACCCAGCCAAAGCGCACTGAGCACATACCCAACAGAGAATGCTGAACCGAACCAGCCCATCACAGCCACATCCGCACCCAGGTCATCCTTGATGAGGAAGGGCATGGACACGGCACGCGGGCTGGCTTCCATGATGTTCAGGATGCCAAAAATCAGGATGGTGATCCAAATCCAGGGGACGGTAATGATGGCATCCCAGCCTTCGCGCAGGTCTGCGATTCCCTGCCTGATCGTCTCGCGCATGGAATGAGCCTTCGTGGATACCGCAACCTGACTTTCTGTCTTTGGGGTGTCTTTTAATCCCATGCGCAAAATCAGGAAAACGCACAAGGCGGAGATAAAGAACGAGAGCGCATCCAACCCAAATGCGAGAGAGGTACCACCAACAGCCACCAGCGATGCCCCGGCAATCGGACCGAGGACTCCCATCATTCGTTGACTGAGTCCATTCAACGAGTTGGCGCTGGTCAACATATCGGGCGGTGTGATCTGCGGAATAACGGCGTTATAGGCAGGGAAGAAAAAGGCTTCGACGAATCCGAAGATCAGGCTGGCGACGTAAATATGCCAGATTTCCAAAACGTCGAGCCAGGCAAAAACAGCAATAAATGTAACCACCGTCCCGCTGAGTAGATCGGAAAGAAACATAATGCGGATACGTGGAAAACGATCCACGACAATGCCGCCGATAAGTATGAAAAGCAAAAGTGGAATTTGCGAAAGTACCAGAACCGTACCCATGGCGGTGGCGGAACCTGTCTTTTCAAGAACCCACCACGCAAGGGTGATGCGATGAAGATTATCACCTAATCGGGAAATCGTCTGTCCTGTCCACAGTAAGGCAAAGGGACGGTGCGTGAAAGCACGCAGAAAATTCATAGGTCGCGAGTATAGCATAAAGCCTATACTTTTCCCTTGACATAGTGTGTATCACACAGTATAATGCGACAAAGGTTGAGATATGACAAACAACGAATCGCTTGAAAATGTTACTCTGGAGTTAAGGCGCGGCGTGATCGTGCTTGCGGTACTCAGTCAATTGAGCAGCGAACAATATGGATACTCGCTATTGAAGCTGCTCGCCGATCAAGGGCTGGATGTGGATCAGGGAACGCTCTACCCCCTGCTCCGCAGGCTTGAAACGCAGGGCTACCTGCAATCGGTCTGGAAGCTCGAAGAGGCGCGCCCCCGTCGTTATTATGTGATCAGCCCGGAAGGAAAAAAAGTCCTGCCGAAGTTGAAAAAAGAATGGGCTGGCATTGTAGCCGTTATGGACAAGATGCTGGCGTAGAAAGGAAACCACCATGAACCTGATAGATCGTTACGTTACTGAAGTCGGAAAGAATCTGCCGCTCTTGAAAGGGCGCGAGGATATCGAAAAGGAATTGAGATCCACGCTCGAGGATATGCTTGAAGACCGGACGCAAAAAACCGCCCGCCCGCGCGATGAAGCCATGGAGATCGAAGTACTGAAGGAATATGGCTCACCCCAAAAAGTGGCGGCAACCTACAACCCGCAGCCTTATCTCATCGGACCCAAACTGTTCCCGTTCTTCCTGTTCGTCTTGAAGATCGTGGTCACCGTTGTTGTATCTGTGATGCTGGTGCTGGCAGGCGTTCAGGCTGTGATGGATACTCCATTCATGGGCGGGGATTTTGTGAAGATCATCGGTCAGGGGTTAAGCAACGCCTTCTCGGCTGCCATCGCAGCATTTGGGAATTTGGTATTGATCTTTGCAATTTTGGAGCGCACCCTCCCTGAAAAAGAGTTTGGCTCATTTAGCGATGAAAAAGACTGGGACCCCGCCTCGCTCGCCAAGGAGCCAGACCCAGACGCGGTCAGCCGCTTTGAACTCATCACGGAGATCGTCTTTACTTTCGTGGCTCTAGCCATCTTGAACTTATACCCGCAGTGGCTGGGCATGTACTTCTTCACAAACGGCGAACAGACTTTCATCCCGCTATTCACGGATGCCTTCTTCAAGTTCGTGCCGTGGATCAATGTGACTCTGGTCGCTCAGATCCTGCTGGATGTTTATCTCCTGCGCAACGCAGCCTGGACCAACCTGACGCGCATTTTCAACATCCTGATCGATTCCGCCAGTCTCGTCTTGACGGTCATTCTGCTTCGCACCCCGAATATCATCGCCATCACCGCAGAGTCCTTCATCAACGGTCCCTTCACCCCAGAGCAGGGCGAGATATTCCAGACCATTGCCACTCTCACTGTCCCCATCGTCTTTGCGATCATAATCATCATCCAAAGCATCGAGGTTGCAAAATCCATTTACCGCTTATTCAAGGTTAACTACCGAACCAAGTAAACCTATGTAAACTAAAAAGAGACCGTCACCTGCAGGTGACGGTCTCTTTTTAGTTTCGCAAATCCTATTCGATCGAGATCAGGAATTGGTAATGCGGCTGTCCGCCTTCCTGCACTTCGATCTCAAGGTTCGAGTATTTTCCGCTGATCACATCCTTGATGCGGTTTGCTTCAGCGTGCGACATTCCCTCGCCGTGGAACAGCGTGACCAGTTCATGCTCGGCAGCATCTGCTTTTTCGAGCAATCCCATGACTCCCTGCTCAACCGTCTCGGCTGAGACAACGAGTTTTCCATCCAACAGGGCGATCACCTGCCCGTCACGGACGCTCACGCCGTCGATCTCCACCGTGCGCGTGGCGACGGTGACTTCACCTGTCTTCACGTTCGCCATCGCTTTCGCCATTTTCTCAGCGACCGCATTCAGGTCACCATCTGGAGAGAGCGAGAGCATGGCGGCAAGTCCCTGTGGAACGGTGCGAGTCGGCACCACTGCCACCTGCTTCACGGTCACTTCCTTCGCCTGATTCGCGGCGAGGATAATGTTCTTGTTGTTCGGCAGGATGATGACCTTATCCGTCGGCAGATTTTCAAATGAACTCAAAATATCCTGAGTGGACGGGTTCATTGTCTGCCCGCCCGGCACAATGGCGGCAACACCCAAACTGGCAAAAATGCGGCTTAGGCCGGTACCCGGCGATACCACCACCACGGCAATCTGTCCCGGCTCGACCGTGGTGAACTGCAACTCGGCAGACTTTTGAATATCATCCATTTGTGCGAGCAGATTCTCAATGGCCACCTTTGTTACCGTGCCGATGCCCATGATGTAATCGATTGGTTCATAACGCTTCTCTGTCGGCACATGGATGTGCATGCGGTACATCCCTTCGCCCTCCCCCACCTGGATCGAAGTACCCATTTCCTCAAGCCGTCCATAGAACGACTCCAAATTCAATTCACCGTTCGGGACAAAGTCAACCACCACTTCAAAGTCTTGTCCCTCTTCCACTTCATCCATCGCATCTTGAAGATTCATCGCGGAGAGCGACTGCACACTGATGGTCGGCGTTTCAAGTGATTCGCCGTACACATGGCGCAGCATCCCTTCAAGAATGAAGAATAACCCCTTGCCGCCGGAATCCACCACGCCTGCCTGCTTGAGGACCGGGAGCAGTTCCGGCGTCTTCTTGACCGCCTCATCTGCAGCTTTGACCGCGATCTCAAGGATCTCTATCGCATCCTGCGTTGACCCAAGGGCTGCTTCTGTTGCAATGGCAACTTCCTTGATGACGGTCAGGATCGTCCCTTCGACCGGACGGACGACTCCTTTATAGGCTGTATCACGCGCTTCTCCAAATGCCTTGACCAATGTCGCGGCATCGAGCGTGGCTTTGTCATGCACGCCGCGTGAAAATCCGCGCAGGATCTGGCTGGTGATCACGCCTGAGTTTCCACGCGCGCCCATTAGTGCGCCCTTGGAAACCATCGCTGCCATCTCGCTTAGATTCCGCACCCCCGAATCCTTCACCTCGTTCCAAGCAGCTTGAAGGGTCAGCACCATGTTCGTGCCGGTATCGCCGTCTGGGACGGGAAAAACGTTCAAAGAGTTGACGATCTGCTGGTTCGTGCGCAACCAGGTCAGCCCGGCATCAACAAGACGCTTGAGCGATTGACCATCAATTGGCATTCTACGCAACTTCTCTACGCGAGCGGTATCCACAGCCATAAGGTTTCTCTCTCCTAATCTGTATCGCTGACGCGCAATCCCGCCACATGCACATTGACGGAGTTGACATGCAATCCAAGCGCCTTTTCAACATGGAAGCGCACAGTGTTCGCCACGCTTTGCGCCACCGAGTTGATGCGCGTTCCATATTCAACTATGACGTTGATATCAATATCGATGTCATCGCCCTTATAGCGGACGGTGATGCCCCGCGAAGGTTCGCGGGTGATCGTGGAGACGATGCCATCCGTCAGATTCTTTGGCGCAAGACCGACCACGCCGTAGGACTCAAGGGTGGCAAAATATGCGATCGTTGCCACCGCGTTCGGCGAGATGTGGATCCCGCCCAAAATTGTATTATCTTCGCCCATGTTTTCCTCGTAAATTATGACTTCCAAAACCCGAAGTCTGGTTGATTTATTTCCTGTTCCTATTTTAACATCTTTACTTGAAGAAGGTTGCGTTGTATGGTAAAATCCCGTGCCTTTGAAAAGAGGCGACGTCGCCCGGAATCATTGTTTGAAAGGAAGTATCTACCATGGCAAAATGCAGCACCTGCGGTAAAGCAACCACCTTTGGTCATAACCGTTCTTTTTCCCAACGTGCAACCAACCGTACGTTTAAGCCCAACCTGCAAAAGGTTTCGGTGATGGAAAAAGGCCGTCTGGTCAAGAAGGTCATGTGCGCCAAGTGCATCAAGACGCTCGGCAAATCTGCGGCATAAGGTTTGTTTTTCCCTTCGTATCAAAGGTCACGGCTCACGCCGTGATTTTTGTTTAAGCGGACTCGCGCAATGCCCGCACCCCGCCAGCCACGCCTTGCGGGTGTTTGAAGGCGGCCGTGCCGGCTACAAAAACATCTGCCCCGGCACGACGCATCAGCGGCAGGGTGCTGACGTTGATGCCGCCATCCACTTCAAGGAAGGCAGTGGAACGCAGGGAATTCAACTTGTTGCGGATCTCTTCCACTTTGCCGATCATTTCGGGCATGAAGGATTGACCGGAAAAACCGGGGGTGACACTCATTACAAGCACAAGATCTACAAATGGCAGAGCGGAGTCCAGCGCGGAAGCGGGCGTGAGCGGATTAAGAGTGACCCCAGCCTTGCAGCCCAAAGACTTGATTTTCTGGATGGTTTTCACCAGATCAGGACAGGTCTCCACATGAACCGTGAGATGGTCTGCGCCTGCCTTGGCAAACACTTCAAGATATTGATCTGGGTTTGAGATCATCAAGTGCACATCGAGCGGCAGTTTGGTGGCGCGCTTGCAGGCTTCCACGAATAGCGGGCCGATGGTGATCTGCGGGACGAAATGCCCATCCATGACATCCACATGAAGCCAGTCCACGCCCGCTGCTTCGCAGGCTGCGATCTCGTCTGCTAGGCGGGTGAAGTCTGCGGCAATGATGGATGGGGCGATCAGAAATTTATTCATTTATCGGACGGGGGGATTGTAGGCGAAGTAAACCATCATCCAGAATGGGATCAGGCCGCCCACTGCCAGTAAAGCCAACAGGGAGAGTCCCACAGTGACCCAGTCAATTTCTTCGAAAGCGGTTTCTGCTTCCGCGTCGTCATGACCGGTTTCTTCGGGCACAGGATAAAACATGGGAGCAGTTTCCTGCCTGGGCGGTGCGGGAGCTTCTTTGGCAGGGAGTCTGCTGGAAACTTCCTGCGTGAGTTTTACAGGTTCTGAAACCGGCTTCACTACAACAGGCGCAACATCATCACGCTGGGTGCCAAAGCGCTGCAACACCCGCCCGAGTTGATCGGCTGTGCGATAACGGGCGGAAGGCTCTTTCGATAGAACCTTCATGATGATCTCTTCGAGGGCAACCGGGATATCGGGAATATATTCGCGGATCGGGATGGGGTCCGCATTGACATGCAGGCGGGCCAATTCATCTGGGGTGGTGGCGGTGAAGGGTGGTGTGCCGCTTAATAGCTCATACATGACCACGCCAATGGAATACACATCGGAAGCCGGCGAAGGCGCCTCACCTCGAGCCTGCTCGGGCGCGAAGTAAAGCGGTGATCCCCAAACGATGTCTGTACGCTCTCCAATGGAGATGGTAGCCAATGCGCGGGCGATCCCAAAGTCAGTGACCTTGAGCCGACCGTCTTTGGAAACCAGCATATTGTGCGGTTTGACATCACAATGGACAAGCCCTGCCCGATGCGCATACCCCAGCCCGGCACAAGCCTGAATAATGAGCGGGATGCCTGCTTCAACAGAAAAACGTCCGCGCTCGCGGATCAATTGTTTGAGGTCTTTGCCGGGAATATACTCCATCACAATGTAGAGCAGGTTATCGGCAAAACCAAAGTCGTGCACAGTGACAATGTTGGGATGTGAAAGGTTTGCCGCAGCGCGCGCCTCCATACGGAAGTTGCTCTGGAAATCGGCATTGCTGGAATAATCGCTCCGCAGCACTTTAATCGCAACAATGCGATCCAAAACCGGGTCGCGCGCGCGATAAACATCAGCCATTCCTCCCGTGCCGAGTTTTTCAAGTAGTTGATAACGATTACTGAGAAGTGCTCTCGCTTCCATGAGAGCGGATTATATCATCACGATTCTCACTCAGGTATAATCACCGCCATGCGAAAGGGACTTTTACTCTACAATCCAGCGGCTGGACGCTATCCCGTCAGACGATTTGTGCGCGGAATCATTCATCCGCTCAAGGAGGCAGGCTGGAGTATTGAGATCGCAGAGACCGTCAGCGGCACTCACGCCACACAAACCGCCCATCAAGCGGCATCTGAAAAATACGATGCGGTCTTCGCCATCGGCGGTGACGGCACGATGGGACAGGTGGCAAGCGGGCTGATGGATTCTGAAACCGCGCTCGCCGTTCTTCCCGCCGGCACGACCAATGTCTGGGCGCTCGAACAGGGACAGAAACCCTTCAGCATCCTCAACTGGTGGGCGCTGCGTGAAAACGCCAAACTGCTTGCGAATGTCGAGCCACAGCGGGTGGATGTGGGCATGTGCAACGAACAGCCTTTTCTGCTTTGGGCAGGCGTAGGATTGGACGCGCAAGCCATCAGCAAGATCGAGCCGCGCCCCCGCTTTTTCAAGCATATCTCCGTTCCCCATTTTTTTGCCACCACCGTATGGGAAGCCACCTTCTGGCACGGGCTCGACCTGCGCGTGTACACCGACGGACATCTGGTGGAAGGTCACTATCTTGTTGCCGTCGCCACCAACATCCGGCATTACGCGGGCGGCATGTCTTTGCTTTCTCCAGAGGCATTACTGGACGACAATGAAATGGATCTGTGGCTGCTCAGCGGCAATAATGTGGCTGACGCCCTGCGCCACTTTTTTGACCTTGTCGCCGGACGCCACCTCACATCCGATCAGGCGCGGCGCCTGCCATTCCACACGGCGCGGGTAGAATCAGATGCGCCCTTCTCCGTTCAAGTGGACGGCGACCCCGCGCTCGGCGGTCATCACGCCGACATCACCATAAAGCATCGCGCGCTGAAAGTGCTCATGCCAACCAATGCCTATTTTTTATTGAAACACAAGAAATAAACTCATGGACCTGAAACCCTACCTCAATCGCTGGGTGATCTTCGGATCGATCGGACTCGCAGGAGTTCTGCTGATCGCCACCCTTATCATCATCGGCTGGACCTCACCCCGCTTCACCCCAGACGTTGGGTTTGCTCCCGCTGACCTGACCATGATCCCAGCCCCGACCCATACGCCCGCCGCAACGACCGTTCCCACCTTCGACCCGAACCTGGTCACCCCAACTCTCGAAGCGAACACTGTCGGCATTGGCGGCTACGTGCAGATCACAGGCACCGAAGGCGAGGGACTTCGCATCCGCTCTGCGCCAGGGCTGAACGGCGAGACCGTATTCCGCGGCGAAGAAGCTGAAGTGTTCGTCGTCCAAGATGGTCCGCAATCTGCCGACGGATACACCTGGTGGTATCTCGTCGCTCCGTATGACGACACCCGCGCAGGCTGGGCCGCCGCCGATTTTCTGGCGGTCGTACCTCCGCCTTAATTTGAAAAGCATTTTTTATTTTAGGAGAAACCAATGACCGAAAAACCAACGAGCGTCAACGCCAGCAAAAGCAAAAGAGAAGTTAATATCACATGGGACAGCGGGCATGTCAGCACCTATCCCTTTGGGCTGCTCCGCGCTGCCTGCCCGTGCGCATCCTGCCGGGGCGGACATGAAAACATGAAGTCAGAACCTGACGCAGAGGTTTTCACCCGCCAAATGGAAGATTCATCTTCGACCAGATTAGCCAATATCGTTGCAACCGGCTCCTACGCCCTCACCATTGTCTGGGAAGATGGTCACGATTACGGCATCTACAACTGGCATTACCTGCGGGCTTTATGTCCATGCGAGGCTTGCCGCAGCGCCGCATCCTAGCCTGAAAAAATAAAAAAGAGACTGCTCACGCAGTCTCTTTTTTATTACGGTGTTTTGGTTGGGGTGGGTGTTGCAGATGCTTTTGGTGTCTTCGTCGCCGTGGGGGTGGTGTTCACCTTCGGTGTGGGAGTTGCCGTACCCGGCTTGCGAGTGGCGGTAGCAGTAGGCTTCTTGGGCGTATTGGTTGCCGTAACAAAAGACTTGAGATGAGTCTCGGCATCCGCGCGCATCTCAGCGGTCATGGCATCTTCATCCATGGCAAGCAATGCCTGCCAATCCCGGATCGCATCCCGTCCTTCACCGCGCTTCTCCTGGATCAGCGCGTGCCAGTACAGAACCAATGCGGTCTGCTCATCCGTTTCTGCCAGAGATTTTAATGACTCAGCCTTCAGGTACGCTGTGCCAAACTTCTCTTGAATGTAATTGATGCGCATGATCGCAAAATTTATCTCAAAGGAAGTCTGATCCACTTCATAGGCTTTTTCAAGGTCTTCGAGCGCCTGATCGATATTATCCAACTCAAGGTTGGCAAACCCGCGATAAAAGCGGAACTTGCTCAAACCGGTCGGTTCTAGTTTATAAGCCTTATCAAGATACTCGACGGCAGTTTTATAATCTTTCTTTTCATAGTACGCCTGCCCAAGAAATGCATATGCCGTGGCATCATCTGTCTCATACGCTACATATAACCCAAGCGCATCGAGAGCATCCTGATACCTGCCATTATGGATGTAAAGCTCGCCCAGCAATCGATAAACAGGGAGTGAAGTGATATCCAGCGAGTACGCTTTTTCCGCCGCTTCCAGCGCCTTCTTATCTTCATCCTGCTCAACATAGACCCTGGCATAGGTCATATACACTTCAGGAGACTCGGGCAAAAGCTCTTCAGCGCTTTCCAACTCAGTGAGCGCCGTATCGTACTCCTTCCTATTCAAGAAGAAACGTGCGCGCTCAAGATACACTTCGCCAAAATTCGGGTCGAGCCGCACGGCTTCATCCAAAAGGAATTCGGCGTCAAAACCCGGTTCGGCGATCAGCCGCGCACGGGCAAGCCCAAGATACGCGGGACCAAAGTTCTTATCCGCTTCAAGAGCCTGGTTATAGGCTTTGACCGCGTTGGCAGATTGCTTCTTAAAACGATAGGCTTCGCCGAGCATGTAATAAATATCCGGCGAGTCCGGTTCGTTCGGAATGATCAGCTCGATATTTTCGATGAACGCATCCCAATCACCGTTCTGGTAGGCTTCTTCCGCGGAGCGGAATTGATCCATGGATTGCGGCGGGCGCGGCGTATTGACATACAAAGGTGTGGGGGTATAAGTGGCGGGAAGTAACATCCACAAGGGAGTGGGACCGATAAAAGTTGAAGTCGCTTCGGCTACTGCGCCAAAGACGGTCGGTGTTGCAGTGAAGGTTGGTGAAGGTCCGGGAGTGTTTGTTTTTGTCGGGCGGATGGTCGTTTGGCGCGGCAGGACAAAACCGAACAACACAGCAGCGAACAACCCTGCCACGATCAACGCGATCCCAGCCAGCCGCGCAGCAGGGCTTTTCACGACCGCACGCAGCCCCTTTTCTCTTGGCTTTTCATTCGCGAGTAAAAGCTTTTCCTCCCACGCTCGCGGGCGGTCCAATGAAAAAGGCTGAACGGTCTCGTCGGGAGTCAAAGCTCCGAGCAAGACCAAACCCCGTTTCGCCGTACCATTTTCCGGGTCCAGTTTGAGCGCGGTCTGCAGGCAGTAAATGCGCTCTTTGGGAGTTTCCATCGAAGCGCTTAACCAAATCCAATAGGTCGGGTTATTCTGATCCGCTTTGATCAGCAGGGTGAGTAATTCCTTGGCACGCGGTTTATCGCCGCGGCGCAAAGCATCCACCGCATCTCGAAACATGGTATCTTCGGGTCTGTCACCGGGGGAAAATTCAGACATGCCTGTATTTTACCGCTTGTTATGTTTATTCGTGAAATTCTTCGACCTGATAAATATAAACTTGCAATTTTGTATTTCGCCACAGGTCGGCACGCACCCCCATCTTCGAACACAGTTGATCAAGGAAATCCGCCGGATGAGGGATCTTTTCCCAAACCTGCGGCAGAAAAGTTGCGCGGCGAGAATTCTTCTTTAGAATGACCCCATCAACATGCGGATGAAGCTTTGTGAGCAGGTCTTCACTGGATGAGTATTCAAGCAACTGGGGAGCGGTCAAACGCGACACCTCGAGCTTGATCCTGCTCAACTCGGTTTTATCCACGGGTGGGAAGCGCGGATCTTCAAGCGCGGCAGCGACCGCATGCTCACGCACATCTTCGACCAATGGCTGATATGCCTCGAGCGCGCCGATGCAGCCACGCAAATGATCGTCAATGGTGAGCGTGACAAAACTTGCGCCATGCTCACGCAGCGGAGAGGTGAGAGAATCTGCCGGCAGTGACGGCAGTTCTTTTCCCTGCACGGCACATTCCATGGCTTCACGCGCAAACTGCAAAAGCATTTGCTTCTCCCCTGCTGTTAAGTGTTCGGTCATAGTACCTCTCACGAACCGGATGGATTCAATACTATGAAATGCCTTGCGATCTATTTCAGCTCAGAAAGTTTCCAATAGTTCCGATTGTGATACATCAGAGGTGATCCCTCGCCTGTGCCATGCGCCGCGAGGACCTCCGCGATAAACAGGGTATTCATCCCGGCGTCATAGGTCTGCACGACGCGGCAATCGAGCCATACCAACCCGCCTGAGATCAATGGCGCGCCAGTGACCAGGGTTTCGGTTTCCAATCCCTCAAAACGGTCTGCCACCTCGGGCATGCGGCCAGCAAAGAGATCTGAGATCTTGGACTGTTCAACAGAAAGCATGGTCAAGCCAAACGCTCTGGATTTTGAGACAAGGTCCCAGGTGCGGGAACCGGTCTGTAAAGAAACGGTGATGATCGCGGGATCAAGCGAAACAGAGGTGAATGAATTCACGGTCATACCATGTCGCTGCCCATCATGGACGGCGGTTACAACGGTCACGCCAGCCGACCATGATCGCATGGCGGCGCGTAAAACTTCGGGGTCAAGGGTCATAACGGGAGAGTTCTCCATAGTATTTTTATGATAATTGTGCCGATGGGCAACGTCAAGTCAAAAATTATTTTTTCCAGTCTTTCGGGCAACCTGATTCGAAAAGCAGACTTCCATAGCCAGGCATTCCTTACCTTAATATCACTTCATGAACGCGTGGTAGACTCCCAGACATGTCTAAACGCACAAAGATTATTCTCTCTGTGCTGGCAGGTTTCTTTTTGCTAGCCGGAGCGATGACCCAGATCCCGTTTATTAGATCGGCACTTTCATGGCGAGTGGAAAAGTTCATGATCTACGCCAAAAATGTGGTGAATCCGGTCGGACCCGTACCGACGGCTTTACCTGTCACGCCTCAGCCCCCCACCCCGACAGCCACCCACTCCAATGCCACAGCGACCCTCGCCCCCGTCATTGAACTGACGCCATCGGTCGCGCCCACCGCCACCTTTGCTCCGCTCCCACCGCAGGCTTCGATCCAATCGCCGCCATTCGAGCAGCAAACTCCCAACAACTGCGGACCCGCTGCGCTTTCGATGGCGTTGCACATATATGGCTGGGAGGGCAGTCAGGCGGATATTTCCTCCATGATCAAACCCATCACCGGCGACCGCAATGTCAACCCTGAAGAATTGCGATATTACGTCCGCACGCAGGCGGGATGGCTCAATCTGGAATATCGCGTGAACGGCAGCATCGAGATCCTAAAGCGACTGCTCGCTGCAAATTATCCGGTCATTGTGGAAAGCGTCACTTCACTCGACCCGAACGATGCGCTCGGTCCAACTGATGACCTTTGGGCGGCGCATTATCTGCTCATCACCGGTTACGACGATGCCACGCAAACTTTCACCATTCAAGACACCTATCACGGCGCAGACCTCACCATCACCTACGCCAAGCTTGAAGAAGAATGGCGTCCATTCAATAATCTCTTCATGGTGATCTACTTCCCGCAGTTTGAAGAAGAGATGAAAACCCTGCTCGGCTCAAACTGGGACCCGATCCTGAATCGCCAAACAGCATTGACCGAGTCTCAGGCTGCGACCGCTTCACCTACAGCCGACGCATTTGATTGGTTCAACCTTGGCAGTCACCTCGTCTATTTCGACCGCTACGAAGAAGCAGCGCTCGCCTATGACAAGGCACGTGAAATGGGTCTGCCCCTGCGCATGTTCCGCTATCAGTTCGGACCCTTCCTGGCTTACTTCCATTCCAACCGCAACGACGACCTGCTCGTGCTGACCGATTACGCCAGAGGCATCACGGAGATGTCTGAAGAAGCGTGGCTGTGGTACGGCTATGGGCTTTATCGAAAAGGCGATTACAATGGCGCTCTCAAAGCCTGGGAAAAAGCCGATAAAATCAACCCCAACTTTTTTGAAGACCAGGCTAGAAATGCCATGAACCTGGTTCAATAGATCTCAATGAAAAAAATATTTCTTTCCCTTTCGATCTTTCTGATCACCGCCTGCCAAAATACGGCCGCCTCTCCAACTCCCACGGCCATGCCGGTCACAGAAGTTCCCATCGCTGCGACCGAAACAGCGATCGTGCCAACTGCAACGCCGGCTCCCACAAATACGCCCTTGCCCACCCCCACACCTGAGACCGTGAAAGTCTCCCCGGTGGATGGGATGCCCCAAATGTTTGTCCCTGCTGGAACTGTGAAAATGGGCGGGCTGGATGTTCTGCTGGAGAACGATGAACTTCCGGCGCATGATGTGTTCATCAACGCTTTTTGGATGGATCAATTTGAAGTGGTCAATGGGATGTACGAGAAGTGCGTGGGCGCAGGCGCGTGCAGAGCGCCCGCAAAGTTCAGCTCAGATAACCGCGCAGATTACTACGGCAACCCGGAGTTTCGAGACTACCCCGTGACACAGGTCACCTGGTACGATGCGAACGCCTACTGCCAATGGGCTGGGCGCCGCCTTCCCACCGAGGCCGAATGGGAGCGAGCGGCACGCGGCGACAGCGTGAACACCTATCCCTGGGGCAGCGACCTGCCTAATCAATACGTTGCCAACTCCGCCAACCTGATCGGCGACACTGCCCGCGTGGGATCTTTTCCATTGGGCGCGAGTCCATTCGGTGTGATGGATATGGGGGGCAATGTTTGGGAATGGGTGGCAGATTATTACAAGGGAAACTACTACGCAGAATCCCCTGCTGAGAATCCCACGGGACCGGAAAACGGAGGTCTCAATTATTATCGAGTGATCCGCGGCGGTTCTTTTCAAGATGACACTTCGTTATTGAGATTATCCAACCGCGGCTATGATATCGGACCCAACCCCACCTCCTTCACGAACACTGAAGAATTCTATGGGCGCAGTTCGGAGAAGATCGGCTTCAGATGCGCGAGTGATGATTAAGCAGAATCAGTTATCAGCAAGGAAAGATGCGGTATCTTAATCTCGATAAATGATTTTTATCTTTACGCATCCAACTGCTTATGGTATTATCCCGCCACAAATCAATAGCCCCAATACGGCGCTCTTATCCAGAGAGACGGAGGGAACGGCCCTGCGATGTCTCGACAACCAGTCAACGAAAGTTGAATATGGTGCCAAATCCGACAGAATTGTTTTCTGGGAGATGAGAGGGTAGACAGCTTAATGCAATTGCCCTTTCAGCACGTGAAAGGGCAATTTTATTTTTCAAGGAGAAACAAAAACAATGTCCAATACCTTTATGTCTTCGCCCAGCCTGATGTTCACATCAGAATCGGTAACCGAAGGTCACCCCGATAAGATCTGCGATCAAGTTTCGGATGCTGTGCTTGATGCCTGTCTCGAACAGGATCCCCGCTCACGCGTCGCCTGCGAAACGGCCGTCAAGACCGGTTACGTAATGCTGCTGGGCGAGATCACCACCAATGCCGTGTTCAACTATGATGAACTGGTCCGCAAGGTGGTAAATGAGATCGGCTACGACTCAAGTGAGAAGGGCTTCGATGGTTCTTCCTGCGGTGTGCTGGTCGCGATCGCCAAGCAATCTGGCGATATTGCCATGGGCGTGAATCAGGCGCTCGAAACCCGCGATGGTCACCAGATGACCGATGCTGAAGTTGAATCGATCGGTGCCGGCGACCAGGGCATGATGTTCGGTTACGCCTGTAATGAGACCGACACCCTGATGCCCCTCCCCATCTATCTCGCTCACAAACTCGCCCGCCGCCAGAGTGAAGTCCGCAAGAATGGAACACTCTCCTGGCTTCGCCCCGATGCCAAGAGCCAGGTGACCGTGGAATATGCCTACGGAAAACCAAAGCGCATTGATACAGTCCTGATCTCGACCCAGCACTCGCCTGAAGTGTCGCAGGAAGACATCCGCAAGGGTGTGATCGAGCACATCATCAACCCCATTCTGCCCAAGGAATTGGTGGACAGCGACCTGAAGATCTTCGTCAACCCGACCGGCCGCTTCGTGGTCGGTGGCCCGATGGGTGATGCGGGCGTTACCGGACGCAAGATCATCGTCGATACCTACGGCGGGATGGGCCGTCACGGCGGCGGCGCCTTCTCTGGGAAAGACCCCACGAAGGTGGATCGCTCCGCCGCGTATGCCGCCCGCTATGTTGCCAAGAACGTGGTTGCCGCCGGTCTCGCTGACCGCGTGGAAGTGCAAGTGGCGTACGCCATCGGCGTGGCGCACCCGCTCTCCGTCAATGTGGAAACCTTCGGCACCGCAAAGATCGCGGACGAGAAGATCGCTTCCCTCATCAGCGAGCACTTTGATCTGCGCCCCGGCGCGATCATCCGTGACCTGGGTCTGCGCAAGCCGATCTATCGCAAGACCGCCGCTTATGGTCACTTCGGACGCGACGACATCGAACTCCCCTGGGAACGCACCGACAAGGCCGAGGCTTTGAAGAAAGCTGCCGGGTTATAAGAAAAATAATGAATTAAAAGTAGTGCCTGAATAGGCATGAAGCAAAAACAAAAAGGCTGCCC
>JAGNWT010000135.1 GCA_017985935.1 Anaerolineales bacterium
CGGGGAAGGCTCGGTGTACACCGTCACAGTAAAGACCGGCACTGAAGATGGGACTCTCAGTTTGAGCTTGAAGGACAACGATAGCATCAAGGATGCGGGCGGAAATCCTTTGGGCGGAGCAGGGAGTGAGAACGGCAATTTTGCTTCCAGCGATGTGTACACGGTCATCAAATCTGTGCCTGTGAATTTGACGGCGGTTACATTTCGGTCTAACAAAGCGACCGACGGCTGGATCATTGAATCAGGTGAGAATACCAGCCGGGGCGGCGGGGTGAATACAGCCTCGCCCACTTTCTATCTGGGCGATAATGCTGAAGACCGTCAGTTCCGAACGATTTTAGATTTCAATACTTCGTCCCTGCCGGATAATGCGGTGATCGTACGGACCACTGTCAAGATCAAAAAGTTGAGCGTGACCGGCACGGATCCGTTCTCCACTCATCAAAATATTTTGGTGGATATCAACAGCGGACCCTTTGGAAATAATAACGCACTCTTCGAGACGGATTTTCATGCTGCTTCCAGCATGGATGCGGCTTCCACGATCACCAATGTCTCCGAAGACAATTGGTTCTCAGCTTTGTTGAGCGAATCTTCCCTTCAGTTCGTCAACAAGAGCGGCGCGACACAGTTCCGGCTGTATTTCCAGACCGACGATAATGATGACCGAAGCGCGGATACCATCAAATTCCACAGCGGCGATGCGCTCACCTTTGAATACCGTCCCATCTTGTTGGTTGAGTATTATTTGCCATAATGGATGCCCGGTTGATGGAATTTATGCGCAAGTAAGGTGCCGGCCTCTGCCGGCCGGCATGAATTCTTTATTCGACACTCGGCTCGAAACGGAAAGCCAGGGTCCGTGTTTTAAGGGCGTTGAGGAACGCAAGAAAAAATTATTCTTTGTGTGGATCATGAAACGGAACCAAAATTACGGCACACCAACCCGCAGGTTGGTACGGACTTTTTTACAGGCGCTATCCATCCCGGCATTCGGCGCGCTGACCGATCTGGAGATCACCGGTCAGGAGAATTTGCCCAAACAGGGTCCGTTGATCATTGCTGGGAATCATTTTAGTTTTATTGATCCTGTTTGTTTTGTGCGGCTCGCTCCGTGGCAATTGGAATTTGTGGGCGGCGCGCACATGCCGCATGCGCCTTTCTGGTCGAAGATCATTCCATTCCTTTGGGGATATCATCCACTGTACAGGGGCACCGGCGCGACAGATTCGCTTAAGGCGGCTCTGGGCATTCTTGCACAGGGAGGCATCCTCGGTATTTTTCCGGAAGCGGGTAATTGGGCTGCTGTTTTGCGTCCTGCCCGCCCGGGAGTGGCTTTCATTGCGGTTCAAAGTGGCGCTCCGATCCTGCCGATCGGGCTGTCTGGACTCAATGATGTTTTTCCATCCCTTTCAAAGGGACGCCGCGCAAAAGTGCGGATCAATATCGGCAAGCCTTTCGGTCCCTTTCAGGTGGATGGGAAGGGACGGGACAAGCGAAAACAGCTCGATGATATCGGGCATGAGATCATGTATCGGATCGCCGATCTGCTTCCACCTGACAAGCGCGGTCATTATTCAGATGACCCCGTCATTCGAGCGGCAGCCAAAGGGACGGAGATCTATCCCTGGGCTGAAAAAATTGAAGGTCAGGTGATCGGTGAGGTAAGATAAAAATTCGGGTTTGGTTCAAGCCCGAATTTTTTTATTGTGATTTAGAATAGCGCTTCTGCGCAAAATGAAAGGCGGCATGAATTTATGACAAAGTTTGCAAAACGCATGGCTTATATGCAATCCACAGCAGATGTGATCCGATACTTATTCGAATCCATGACAGACCCGGATACCATCTCTTTTGGCGGCGGTGCGCCGGCAAGGGAAGCGCTGCCGGTCGAATTGGTACAGGATATTTCCAGTGAGGTGTTGATTCGCGAAGGGCGGGGAGTTCAAGCCCTGCAATACGGGAATCCCATTGGCATCCCTGATCTTCGGCAGGCGGTGATCGATCACCTCTTGACTCCCAAGGGGCTCCAGGCGGGCATGGAGAATGTCATGATTGTGGCGGGCGGCATGGAAAACATGAACCTGGTCAGTCAATTGTATTTGGAGCCTGGGGATGTGGTCCTTGTGGAGTCTCCGACCTTTGTTCAGAGCGTGCAGGTCTTTCGAATGTTCGAAGCTAGGTGCATTGCCTGCGAGACCGATGACAATGGATTGGTCATTGAAGATGTGGAAGCCAAGATCAAAAAATATTCCCCAAAGATGATCTATGCGATCCCGACCTTTCAAAATCCTTCCGGGCGGACCACGAATTTGGAACGCCGCAAGGCTCTTGCCGAATTGGGCAGCCGCTACGATCTTGTTGTTTTGGAAGATGACCCCTACAGCGAGATGCGCTACAGCGGGGAGGTGTTGCCTCCGATCAAATATTTCGATCAGACCGGGCATACCATTTATGCCAACAGCTTATCCAAGATATTTTCGCCGGGTTCCCGCCTGGGTTTTGTCTATGCGGAGAAGGAGATCATCAAGAAGCTCTATGATGCGAAGACCGCCACCAATTCGCATACCAACGTGGTCACGCAAATTCTGTGCGCAGAGTTCTTCAAACGAGGGCTGTTCGAGCCGCACTTAAAGTTCATCCGTGATATTCATCGTGAGCGCCGCGATGTGATGATGGACTGCATCAAGTCCATGCTGCCGGCTGAGGTCAAGTCTGTGTACCCGGATGGTGGTCTATTCACCTGGGTGGAATTGCCTGAGTATGTGGATACGACCGCAATGCTCGAGGAAGCCAAACAACATAAGGTGGCATATATGCCGGGCAGGGAATTCTTCGTAGAAGGGCAGCCCATCCACAACAACTGCATGCGGGTCAGTTTTGGAGGTGTCGCGCCTGAAAAGATCCAAGTGGGAATGGAGCGGCTGGCTGAGGTAATTCGCTCAAAGCTGTAACACCTCAAAATAAAAACATCCGAAGTCATTTGACTTCGGATGTTTGCTTTTACACCAACATTCTGACCGGATTTTCAAGGAACCCAGCCATCGCTTGCATGAACTGGGCGGCTTCCGCGCCGTCGCTGACGCGATGGTCAACAGAAATGGTGGCTTTCATGCGCGAGCCGACTTTGATCTCACCGTTCACGACCACGGGCGTTTCCTTGGCGGAGCCGATGGCGAGGATGGCAGCTTCAGGCGGGTTGACGATGGCGATGAATTCTTCCACGTCGTACATGCCGAGGTTGGAGGTGGAGAAGGTCGAGCCGTCTACATCTTCTGGCTTGACCTTGCCATCGCGGGCGCGCCCTGCCATGGCTTTGATCTCGCCTGAGATCTGGCGCAGGGATTTGACGTCCGCATCTTTCACGACGACGGTCATGAGTCCGCCAGGGACGGTGACGGCTACACTGACGTTGACATGCCCGAACTGGATGATCTCGTTGCCCTTGAGGGTGGCGTTGAGGTTCGGAAACTGGCGCAAGGTGAGCGCAGCGGCTTTGATGATGAAGTCGTTGACAGAGACCTTTTCGTTATCGGGCAGGTAGGCATTGATCTGCTTGCGCATATCCATGACCGCTTCCATCTTGTACTCGTGCGTGACGTAGAAGTGGGGGATGGTCTGCTTGGATTCGACGAGGCGGCGACCAATGGCTTGGCGTAGTTTGGTGGTGGGGATGACTTTGTCTTCGACAGTCAGTTGGTAGTTGATGGTTGACGGCTGGGGGCGACTTTCGACCTTTGACGTTTGACCGCCTGCGAGAGCGGCTTCCACATCTTTGCGCACCACACGTCCGCCGGGGCCTGAGCCCTGAACGGAGGCGAGGTTGACACCGTTATCTTTGGCGACTTTGCGCGCAAGCGGTGATGCCTTCACGGGACCATTGTCAGCGGGGGCAGAGGATTGCCCGGAGGGAGCGGGAGCAGCTGTCGGCTGAGTCAGAGCGGCGGATTTTTCTTCCGCTTTGACTTCTGGTTTCGGAGCCGCCGCAGGCGCATCCACTTTTTCACCCGCAGCACCAATGATGGCGATGGGCGCATTAACCGGCACCATGCTGCCTTGATCCACGATGTGTGAAAGGACGACACCGCTGGCGGAAGATTCCACTTCGACGGTTGCTTTGTCGGTTTCGATCTCGGCGAGCACATCGCCCTTATTGATGTTTTCGCCCACTTGCTTCACCCAGCGGACGAGGAGACCTTCCGCCATGTCGAAGCCGAGTTTGGGCATGGAAATTGTTTCAGCCATTATTTCAAAACCTCCTTTGCCGCGGCGACGATGTCTGGAACTTGCGGGAGGGCGGCTTGCTCAAGGGTGCGGTTGTAGGGAAGGGGGACTTCCTTTTGCGCAACACGGATGATGGGCGCATCGACGTAGTCGAAGGCTTCTTCATAGATGCGGCTGACGATCTCAGCGCCGACACCATAAGACTTCCAACCTTCTTCAACGACGATGGCGCGATTTGTTTTCTTGAAGGATTCGAGCACAGGTTCCATGTCGAGCGGGCGCAGGGTGCGCAGGTCAACGATCTCGGCTTCAATGCCTTGCTTGCTGAGTTCGTCGGCAGCCTTCATGGAGAGTTCAAGACCCTTGCAGTAGGTGACAATGGTGAGGTCTTTGCCGGGGCGTTGAATTTTCGATTTGCCGATCGGGATTGTGTATTCGCCTTCGGGAACCTCGCCGCGGACCTGATACATGGTGGCGTGTTCGATGAAGAGAATCGGGTCATTCGACCGAATGGCGGATTTGAGCAATCCTTTGGCATCTTCCGGCGTTCC
>JAGNWT010000136.1 GCA_017985935.1 Anaerolineales bacterium
TGCGCAGGTGACTCGATCACCGCGTTGCGCGTCACTTCGGTGCCTGTGCCTGCCGTGGTCGGGATGGCGATGTACGGCAAGGGCGCATTGCTCAATGGCTTCCCCCTGCCAATGACTTCAAGATAATCAAAGATGTCGCCGCGATTGGTCGCGAGCGCCGAGACGGCCTTGCCCGCGTCGAGCACGCTGCCGCCGCCCAAACCGACGACCATGTCACAGCCATGCTGAAGCGCAAGACCAACTCCCTCGGAAACAGTGTCAACTGTCGGCTCGCCATGAACGGAAAATTCATCGAAGAGGATTCCCTGCCCGGAGAGAATCTCCCTCACACGCGGAATCGCATCTGATGAATTTCCCCGCACTAAAAGCAGGCGCTTCACACTTCCCTTGAGCTGGTCGGCCAACCCATTTAATTTTCCTGCCCCAAAGATCACCCGACCCGCAGTGGCGAATTCAAAAGCAGACATGGCTACCAGCCAGAGTCTTCAGGGAAGATGTTCTCGTACTTGATCCCCTGACGAGGCTCTGCCATCATGCCTGCAACTGTGTCGCGCCACCTCGCGTAATGCGCGGTCTCTTTATGCGCGGACTGGGCTTCAACGGAGCGATAGACCTCGAAAAGGATGAAGCGCGTGGGATCGTCAGTTTGCTGGATGACATCGAAGCGCGCAATGCCTTCTTCCTTGATGCTGTTGGATGCGTTATCGAGGCTTGCCTGTATAAAGGCATTGACGAATTCAGGTTTGACATGCACATGGACAAGAACGATCTTCATATTGACTCCTTAAGATGGGACAAATCCCTGCCACAGTTGATACAAACCAAAAATAAAGAGTGCGACTGCTGAAATTCCAAGCAGGGCACGATTGACCTTCGGACCAAAACGCGCCGCCGCGCCGAACACGATAATGATCAACGACAAGCCCAAGAGCAGGGTGACGTAAAAGCCGGAGAGAAAACCAATGCCGTTGAGCGGGGACTCGCGCCAGCCTTTGAGCAAAACGGGACCGGTTGCCAGGGTCCAGAAAAGATAGGGACCGGGGCTGAGAGCGTTGGTCAAAGCGGCTTTGAGAACATTCTGGCGCGCAGAGAAATCTGCCTGGGCTGCCGTTTGTGGCACGAAGTTCTTCCATGACTTAAAAGCGCCGTAGGCAAGAAATAAAATGAACAGCCCGCCCGCGATGTACAATCCGCGTTCGAGCCATTCAGGAACCTGACTAAGCACAGTGACGCAGATCAGAATGATGGGACCGTCACTGACCAACGGCGCGAGCGCGGCGGGAAGCGCCTTCTTCCACCCGCGCAAAAGGGTCTGCGAGATCAGGTAGGTTTGGAAGGGACCCGGCTGCGAAGCGGCGACGAGCCCGTAACCGATCCCCTGTAAAAGATAAACCCACATGGTCAATCGTCAAAAACGAATTTGGTCGGGTTCTCGAAGAACCTTGTCCATGCCAGACATTGGCGCGGAGTGAAAACGTACAGCCCGCCTTTATCCCATTGATCCGGCTTGGGGGCATATCCCTCGCTGCGGTATTTGGCAGTATAGACCGCAGATAATCTCTGGGCAAGTTCGGGCTCGGGTTTGGGCGCAGCCTGCGACGCCCCTTCCATGATGACCACATCGTTCCCGCTTTCAAGGTGCAGGGTGGCGTTCGGGTTTTTCTCCAAATTACGGGCGTGGCGCGTATCCGGGCTGCCATCGTAATAGAACTTGCCATCGAGAAAAACTCCCCACCGCGGAACCACGTGCGGGCGACCATCGGGATAGACGGTGCAAAGCCAGTAGTTGGTCGATTCGGCCAGGCGGTTCTCAACATAACTCCAAGAGACCTCGGAGGTTGGGCTTTCTACATAGCCTTTCGGTAATTTAGGGCGCATGGTCCTGGGCATGTTTACTCTCCTAATAAATATTGATCAAAGAATGCAGAGACTCGTTCCTCGTATTCCTGGGCGCGATCAGTGTCAAACTCCACGTGTCCCAGTTTGGGGTCGAACCATAGTTCCTTTGGCTCGCCTGCAGCATCATACAGGCGTTGACCGCTATCAGCAGAGATGACCGTATCCTTGCCGCCCTGCATCAAAAAGACCGGGCGCGGACTGATGAGCGGGATCCATTCTGTGGCATCGATCTCCTCGATCTTTACCCCGGTGCCCTGCTCTGCCCAATAGACAATGAGCGGCACAAAGGGAAACTCGGGTAAACCGGTGAAATGCGTAACACTGGTCGAGACCGTGTTCTTCATCGAAGAGAAGGCGCAGTTGGCAACGACCGCTTTGATCTTCTCGTTTTGCGCGGCGTATTGGATCGACAACATGCCGCCGTAGGAATTACCAAGAATGCCGATGCGTTCTGGGTTGATCTCATCTCTGGTGAGCAGGTATTGATACCAGGCTTCCATATCCTGCACTTCGT
Organism: Anaerolineales bacterium; assembly: GCA_017985935.1. Taxonomy (GTDB): domain Bacteria; phylum Chloroflexota; class Anaerolineae; order Anaerolineales; family Villigracilaceae; genus Villigracilis. Next base: position 2,414 of record JAGNWT010000136.1, read on the forward strand.
ACACGCCAAGGGTGATGAGTTCACCCTCGCTTTCATCGTGCGCACGGATGGATGTGACCATGACGTTGTACCCATGCCGGTGCATCATCTCTGCTTCGTTCAGCAGTTCCGAGCGCGTGGATTTATATCCGTGCTGCATGATGATCACCGCGTCGTTCTCGCCTGGAATGAACCAGCCATGAAGCTCCATCCCTTCGGGATTGGCTACGGTGATATCTTCGTAGTCAAGATGGAAATCCGCAGGGGTGTCATCCGGCAGGTTGCGGGTGGACATGGGAGCATGCAGCAGGTTGTACGCCTCAGAGCGGGTCCGCAACAGAACGCCGCCCACGATAACAAGGATCAAGCCTGTCAAAACGCCAAGCAGAATTTTTAGCCATTTTTTCATAAATGATACCTCGCGCCCGCTAGGGGATTCTCAAGATCCGCTCCACGGCTTCATACACATTCACAACACCATAACCATAGACATTGCTCGCTTCGCCGCCGCTGCCGCAGGGATCAGGGATCGCCCCTTCATATTGATCGGCAGTTTCCTGAATCAGTTTTTCGGTCGCTTCGATATCGCCGATCAGACTCGGTTTGGCAGACCAGATCAAAGCCACCACACCCACCAAATGCGGACCAGCCATCGAGGTGCCGCTGTTGATTCCGTAGGTACCGTTCGGCAGGGATGACATCACATCCACGCCAGGCGCAACAATGTCTGGCTTGATACGACCAGATTCATCCACGACCACAGGTCCGCGGCTGCTAAAGTCGGCCATATTGCCGTTCTCGTCGATCGCGCCGACCGAGAACACAGAGTCGTACAACGAGAGCGGAGATTCCACGGTCGAGCAGATCGGGCCATCGTTACCGGCAGAAACCACCACAAAGATGCCTGCGTAGCGCAAGTTATCGGCAGCCTGCATGAGCGAATTCGCATCGCAGCCTTCAAGAGAAGGACAGCCCCACGAGTTGTTCAACACATGCGCGGCTTGGGTCGGGTCGCCATCGGTCAGTGGGTTGCCGCCTTGCGGGAAGGGAGCCAGCATGAACTGCATGCAGTCGAGATACAAGGCGGGGTTCGCCAGATTTCTATCGAGATTCACACATCCGATCCATTTCGCATCGGGGGCAACTCCGATCCCATTCGAACCAAGGATCGTGCCTGTGGTGTGCGTGCCATGCCCGCCTTCATCATTGGGGAAGGAAGTCCCATCCCAGGGGTCGAACCAGTTGTAATCGTTGCTGCCGTTATACCCACGGTATTGTTTCGTGACCGCGGGATGGTTTCCATCCACGCCTGAATCGGAATTACCGATCACGATCCCTTCACCGCGGACGTTGAATTCCTCCCAGACCCTGTCTGCGCCGATCATGGAGATATTCCACTGCACGCTGCCATCCACTTCGGTCAATTCTCCGGGCTGAGGCTCATCCGCAGGAACAGCACGCAGGCGCGGGCTGGGAAGGACCCGGTCCACTTCAGGGCGGGTCAACAGGAACAGGCGGACCAACGTCCCGCCCTGCACTTCCATTGCATTTTCCAAATAGTAAGGAGTGTATTCCACGCCCACGGCGTCAAAAACTTTTCGTATCTCAGCTTGCGATGTATTGGAATGAGCGGTCAACCGGGTGTAGGCCGCGGTCAAACGTTCTTCACGATCCTTGATCTGCGCCACATCAGAAATATCCGCCTGATCTTTCAGGATGACAAAGAGACGGTCACCATATCTGCCGGGGTTGCCAAAGGTGAAGAACAACGCCGCAACGACCATCCATGAAACGCCAGCGCCCGCCCACCCCACAGCCCGCTTCACTTGCTGACCCGAAGTTGGGTTGATGACGAAACGCAAAATCAACGCGATCACGCCCGTGAGCAGCCCAATGCCGATCACAATGGCAGATGCCCGCACCGCGATGAGTGCCATGTCGCTGAGCAAAATGGTCAACTCGGTGGGGTCGAACAACGCCAGAGACGCAAAGGCCAGCATGGACGTTGCCGCACCTGCCGCCGCCTTGGAAGGCATGACCGCCGAAACTGCGAAGGCAAAGGCCGGCAGGATGGCGATCAGGAGCAATTGCGAGCCGTCATAACCGATGGCTGAGCCAAGCAAAGCCAGCACCGCGCCAATGCCAATACCATCCAGGAAAAAATTGCCGGTCGAAGATTCCATCAATGTTGCCGCCAGTACGCCAAAGGCAAGGCTCGCCAGCAAACTCAGGAAGACATCACCAAATGAACCGAACGCCCCATAGATCGCGAAGGGTGCGAAGCCAATGGCCGCGATCACCAGACCGAAAGGCATTGAGCCGCGATCCCAATCGAGCTTGCGTTTTTGGGTGCGCATGACAAC
>JAGNWT010000013.1 GCA_017985935.1 Anaerolineales bacterium
GCATAGTTCTGCGATGTTTGGTTTGCAGCGACACTAAAATAGGAACGGCTGACAGGATTAAAAGTGAAACAGGAATGTGAAGGCGTAACCACCCCGCTCCAATAGCCTGAGACTGATAAAGAATAGCTGCCATCCACTGCGGAGGTGACCGTCTTCGCCGTCCCATCCGTGTAGCTCAGGGTTACACCCATCGCGCCAACATTTCCTGATATGGTGGGTAAACTACCACCCCTGACATTAAATATGAGATGCCCGCCATCTGTATTTGTAGGAGGCTGATTAAGTACACCTGCAAATGAAGAAACTGCAAAGTAATATGTGTTGCCGGCTGTAAGAGAAACCGTTAATGCCGATTTTTTTTCATGAACACCGATCACATGAGCGCCATCGTCATCACAGGCAATCTGTACCAGCGAACCACCGCCGTACAAATAAACACCGATCATGGTATCAAAGACATTCTGATCGGCCACCAGTTGCGAAGTATCTGGATCCAAAACATAGCCGTAACTGCCGATCGTATCCAAATTCAAACTTCCACTTGCAAGAGGAGTATATTTGAACCAAACTGAATGAAAGCCCGTGTTACGATCGATATCCGGGTTTCCACCACAATTAAGAAGCGGGAGGTCAAACCCAGCTTCGCCAGTGGGGTTGGAATTATTGGGATTAGCTTCTTCTGTATTAATATCCGGGCTGGTATAAGGGAGGCTTAGATTTGAGATGGTGATCGCATTGGCAAACAAGTCATTGCCCGGTGCCACAGCCAGAGGACGGAAAGGGCTGGAAGCAGAAAGCAGAATCGCTGTAATCAAGAACCATAACCCCACTTTAATATTGTGGTTATTTTTTTTACTCATGGTGAACTCCTTGAAAATAACATTCAATAAAGGCAAGCTATCAATGAGAATAAACCAGCTTGCATTAATAAAATACCATAAATGACATCGAAAGTGAAGTTTTACATCAGGTGAATGTCATTCCAGTTTTGCAAGGAAACAAAACGATCACCGGATCGAGGCACGGATCGCTCTTGAACTGAAAACCGGTCTGCTCGCGCCAGCATGGATCGGCACGTCATTCCCCCATTTTTTTCAGGAGAGCATCAATCTCCCAGCATGGCATGCTCCAACGCGGACTGCCATTCGGGAAGACGCAGCCCAAAGGTGGATTCGAAGTGTGTGCAGTCCAACGCGGAAAATAATGGGCGTTCCGCGGGCGCGGGAAACTCAGATGTACGGGCAGGTTGAAGGGATGAGATCAGCCCGGGCTCACGAATGGAAGCCAGCCTGATGATCTCTTTTGCCATATCGAAGCGCGAAATGTATCCACGACCAGCCAGGTGGTACACGCCGGCATACTTTTCAAAATAATCGAACGGGGAATCATCGGCTTTTTCAAGCAATTGCCCGATCATCTCGGCAAGCGACCGCGCCCAGGTGGGATTCCCCACTTGATCATCCACCACGCGCAAGTTGGGATTCTTCCGCGCCCACTCAAGGATCTTGTTCACAAAACTGTTTCCGGTCATGCTATAGACCCAGCTAGTACGAAAGATAAGATACGCACCGCCGATGCTCTGCACAGACTGCTCGCCTGAAAGCTTGCTCTTTCCATATATATTCAAAGGATTGGGGCGGTCTGTCTCCACATACGGTCTGCCAAGCATGCCATCGAAAACATAATCCGTTGAGACATGAATGAAAGCAGCCTTGAGTTCAAGCGCCAAATTCGCCATCAATTCGGGAGCGCGTCCATTGACCTGAAAAGCCAGTTCCTGCTCCTGTTCGGCACGGTCCACAGCGGTGTATGCGGATGCGTTCACAATGACACTTGGTGACTGTGAACGAATGAATTCCTCCACAGCAGAATCATTTTGCAGGTCGATCTCCTGATAATCCACCGCCGCAACATCCCCAAGAGGTGCAAGCACCCGCTGAAGCTCGCTGCCCAGTTGACCGTTCCTGCCAAATAAAATGGTCTTCATGACTGATCCAATAATCGTTTCAGATAAATCCCATAGCCGTTATCAGCCATGGCATTCGCCAGCGATCGAAGCTGGTCAGCGGTGATAAAGCCCATGTGATATGCGATCTCTTCCGGGCAGGAGATCATCAATCCCTGACGCTCCTGCACTGCCTGTACAAAGCTTGAAGACTGCAATAGGGATTCGTGGGTGCCGGCATCGAGCCAGGCGACTCCGCGCCCAAGCGCTTCCACGCGCAATTTGCCGCTTTCAAGATAAAGGCGGTTCAAGTCGGTGATCTCCAATTCACCACGCTTCGAGGGTTGCATCTTTGCGGCGAGATCCACCACGGTTGGGTCATAAAAATAAATGCCGGGCACGGCAAAATTCGACTTCGGACTGGCGGGCTTTTCTTCAAGACTCAACACCCGGCCTTCTTCATCGAACTCCACCACCCCGTAACGCTCAGGGTCGCGTACAGGGTAGGCAAAGATACAAGCGCCTTCCGTCAGCGCGGAAGCCCGGCGCAAGGTCTCTGGCAGTCCGTGACCAAAGAAAATATTATCGCCCAAGATCAAACAGGACGAATCATCTCCAATGAATTTTGCACCCACACGGAACGCATCCGCCAGCCCCCGGGGTTGATCCTGCTCGACATAGCTGAATTTCAGTCCCCATTGATTCCCGTCTCCCAGCAAACGGCGGAAGGTCGGCAAATCTTCAGGGGTACTGATGATCAAGATGTCGCGAATTCCCGCCAGCATCAGCATGGAAAGCGGGTAGTAGATCATTGGCTTATCGTACACAGGCAGGAGCTGCTTGCTTGCAGCAAGGGTCAATGGATGTAAACGCGTGCCGCGCCCCCCGGCCAGGATCAAACCTTTCATGCTGATTTCTCCCTCGATTCATAATTCTTGGTCATCCAAGTTTGATATTCGCGCTGCTTCTGGATCGCATCCACCCATGCAGGGTTGGCGAGGATCCACTGAACAGTGGCGAGCAATCCGTCATTAAGAGAATATCGGGGACGCCAGCCAAGTTCGCGCTCGATCTTGGAAATATTCATTGCGTAACGGCGGTCGTGACCGGGGCGGTCAGTGACGAAGGTGATCAAGCGGCGGTGCGACTCCGCTGCCGGCTGGATCTCATCCAGAAGATCGCAAACCGTTTCCACGATGGTCAGATTCGTGGGCTGGTTATTACCGCCAATGTTATAGGTCTCACCGGAGGTCCCATGTGTCAGTATCTTGTGGATGGCTTCGCAGTGATCGGTGACATACAACCAATCTCGGATCTGCTGTCCGTCACCGTACACCGGCAGCGATTTGCCCGTCAATGCGTTCAAAATAATGAGGGGGATCAACTTTTCGGGAAATTGACGTGGTCCATAATTGTTCGAGCAATTTGAGATGGTGACAGGAAGTTGAAACGTATGATTATAGGAACGGGCAATGTGATCGCTCGATGCTTTGGAGGCGGCATAGGGCGAATTTGGTGCGTAGGGTGTGGTTTCAGTGAAAGCTGGGTCATCGGGTTTCAAAGTCCCATACACTTCATCGGTGGAAACATGGTGAAACCGGACCTGATCCATGGGCAGGGATTTTTCCACCTGCCAGAATTGTCTGGCAGCTTCGAGCAAGGTAAATGTACCGAACACATTGGTCTTGATGAACGGCTCAGGACTCAGGATGGAACGATCAACATGAGATTCGGCGGCGAAATGTACAATGGTATCGATCTGATGCTGACGAAGCAGTCCGCTCACCAGGTCAGGATCGCAAATATCACCCTGCACAAAAGTATATTTTCCATCCGGCAGGTCTTTCAGGTTTTCAGGGCTTCCTGCGTAGGTCAGCGCGTCCAGGTTCACAATGTGAACCGCTGGTTCCGCTTCAAGCAGGTAACGAACAAAATTGGAGCCGATAAAGCCCGCTCCACCAGTGATCAAAACATTTTTCATAAGCTCTCCCAAGAGGGGGTCAGTTGTAAGTCTCTGCCGCCGCTAACAGCGTGCCTTTTGCATCCTTGGCTGAAAGGATAGGCGATTCGCCATTCGCAATTGGCCATTCAATACCCAGGGCTGGGTCATTCCACAAAAGCGAACGCTCCCATTCGGGGGCGTAGTAATCAGTGGCTTTATACAGGATCTCAGCTCTCTCGCTGGTCACAAAAAATCCATGCGCAAATCCGGGAGGGACCCATAACTGATTCTTTTTCTCGGCGGAAAGGGTCACACCGACCCATTTTCCAAAGAAAGGGGAATGACGGCGCAGATCCACGGCAACATCAAAAACCTCGCCGGCAACGACCCGCACAAGTTTCCCCTGCGGCTGACGGATCTGATAATGCAGACCACGCAAGACACTTTTCGCAGATGCAGAGTGATTATCCTGAACAAATTCAGCGGAGATCCCGGCAGCATGGAATTTCTCCCTTTGATAGCTTTCAAGGAAAAAGCCTCGGGCATCTTCAAATACCTTAGGCTGAACCATGATGACCCCGGGCAGATCTGTATTCTGAAATATCATTTTCAAGCCCCTATCTGTGCTTTTCGATATTCCGCAATCACTTCTCCTGCTTTTCCCACAGCTCGTACTTTGCCATGATCAAGCCATGCAGCGCGCTCGCACAAAGATAAAACCGTATCCATTGTATGAGACACCAAGATAGATGTGGTATTCCCCTTGCGGAAATTTTGCATACGTACACGGCATTTCTTCTGAAAAGCCTCGTCGCCTACAGATAAAACCTCATCAAGAAGCAGGATGTCGGGGTCCCAAGTAGTTGCAGTTGCAAAACCAAGGCGCGCGCTCATACCACTTGAATATGTGCGCAGTGGTGCATCAATGAACTCGCCCAGTTCAGAAAATTCGATGATATCTTCCATATGTTCTTCGATCTCGCGACGCGGATGACCAAGAATGGTTCCATTTAAAAATACATTCTCACGACCAGAAAGTTCGGGATGAAACCCGGCACCTAATTGCAGCATGGGGGTTACTTTTCCATTTATTTGAACCCGCCCCTGTGTTGGAATCAATACGCGAGAAATCACCTTGAGCAGGGTACTTTTTCCCGCGCCATTATTTCCAACTATTCCAAATGTCTCGCCTTTATGGATATTCAGATCCACGCCTGATAATGCATTAAATTCCTTAAATTGGATTTTCCCTTGAATCAGCCTGATGGCATACTCTTTAAACGTGTGAATCTGTTCACCAGGCAGGCGATAACGCACAGAAACTCCGCCAAGGCGAATAGCATCAATTTTTTGATTTTCCATATCAGCCTTTGCTCACCAGTAGTACGCAAATTCATCAGCGCGTTTTGAGTAAAACAGCCAACCAACAATTAAAGGCACCAAAGAAACTACCATCGCTATACTCAAAGTACGCAAGTCCGGAAAAATACCCTCGAATAATGGCATTCGGAATATTTTAACTATATGGTACATGGGGTTTAAATTAAAAAACCAAAAGCGATATGCCTCAGGAATAAGTTTCTCAGGATAAACAATGGGAGTAAGGTACATCCATGCGGTTAATATAATTTGATACATTTCAACAACATCAGGAAAACGAATTGCCAGCGTAGAAATGATCAACCCAACGCCTAAAGAGAAAGCAGATAATAGCACCATTGAAATAGGCAAAAATAATAAACTGCTGTTCATAGGCAGTCCGGATGAAAGCAATATAATGAACAAGGGCACAAAAGATATGGTTAGGTTTACCAATCCGGTACCAATTGCTGAAATTGCAAATGAAGTGCGAGGCAGGTAAATTTGGCGAAGCAACGCCCCACCCCAAACAATTTGGTGAATGATGGCACCCGTAGTTTGCGCAAAAAATGTCCATGCCAACAAACCGCTTAAAATGTAGGCAGGGTATCCTTTTACCGAATGAAACAGATTGGCAAAAACCATCGAAAGAATAAACATCATCCCCAATGGTTGAAGCAAAGTCCAGACAATCCCCAGTACTGATCTTTTATAACGCGAGACAACATCTCGGCGTACCAGCTGATAGATGAGGTCGCGATACTGGAAAATACCGCGCAATTCTTCAATCGACACCGGGCCCCGTTTATCGCTATCGTAAACAAATTCTTCTGGCATTTATACTCACAGACTGGAAAGGGGAACTAGAATTTTGGAAGCGTATGTAGTCTTCATTACAAATATAACAATTAAGATTCTACCATACGTAAATCATGCTATTTACACACGCGATTTTCATCGCAGACGGGTTGTGGCAGAGGGCATTGAAGTGGAATGGTTGGCTGGCGCGTATAGACCGTTATCTGTTCCCCAGAGACACTGACAGCAAAGGCGTTGATATCCTTATCTGACCTGCAGCCCAAAACGATCACATCTGCCGAATTCGGAAAATAAGGAATTTCATAAGCAGGCAGGATCACGTAATTTATCCCTTCAGGTCCGATCAACATAAAAGAGATCCTTGGGAACCCAAGCGTCAGGTACGGGAAAATATTTTTGGGCAAGCCTTTATTTTCAATAAAAAAACGAGGATACAAGACGCGTCCATGCACGACACTAAAATCAGGGTTTTGTTGAGCAAACTCTAAAAGAGCAGGTTTATTAATTCCCATTTCTGATAAGGCTCCCTGCCTGTCCAGTTTCTCAATGAGATCAACTTCAGAAAGAGGCGCATATTTACGAGGATATATTTTCTCAGACAGCGGCAAGGATGTGCCAATGAGAAAAACCGTCAATACAATGAGCGGAGCTTTCTTTAACGGAAGCCAACTCCACACGGTCATGCTGAAGGTTTGCGGCGCATCTTCTTCAGACTCCTTTAGCGCCCCAAATAAATTCCCGGACCATAGAAACACCTGAAAGAGACCAAGCGCAAAATAAAAAAGAAGAACCCAATCGATCGGCACACCGTAACGACCGCCGGAGGTGCGTCCAAAGGAATTTGCCAGCGCGTAAAAGATGAATGTCCCCAACGGCACAAGGCTTGATGCTTTGGCATGCCTCCACCCTGCTCCAATTCCAAGTGAGATCAAGACCAGATTAATGAACAGGAAGAAGCCGGTGACCGCTGAAATATCCCCGTTCCATTCTGGCTGCCAGAAAGGATAAACCGTTTCGACCGTGTCCCTCAAGCCATAAAAGACTGGGGACACAGGCAATGCGAACACAGCCATGGAAATGTTATGGAAGAAATGGGTGGACACAAAATACGGGATCGATGCATCTTCATTCTGCTTCTGATTCAGATTCGCAGAGAGCCCGATCATTGGGCCAAGGGAGGCAACTTCCTGCTGAGGGGAGATTCGATTCCCTTGAGGCAGGTCAAGCTCCGGCGCGGGAAGATCCGGATACCTCGCATCGATCACAAGCTGGATCCGGTACAGATAAACATCAAAGACCGATCTATTGTTGGAAGCTCCCCAGGCAAAAGTCCCGGCAAACATGGAGATCAGCAACAGCAGCCCAAGCAGCACGCCTTGCATCTTCTTCTGCCAGTACACAATAAGAATGAGTATCCCTGCAAAACCCACCAGAAAAAGGATGTTTGTGCGCAGCATGATCCCCAACCCTGCAAGCCCGCCCATCCATAGCAGGTGGAGATATTTTGCGCCGGGGTCCTTCATCCATGCGACGAGCAGATACGCGATCAAGGCTACGAAGATCGCCGCAGGGAAGTCGGTTAACAATTGTTTTTGATTGGCAAGATCGATCATGGTGCTTGCCGCAATACTGTTCACCCCACGGAGCATGAAAAGAACTGCGAGGGTGATTCCAAAAGGTCGGCCGCGAATCGACTTCCCCAACAGATACATGATGGCTGGCAGCACGGCGTAGATCGCAGATTGCAAGGCGACCAGTTGCAGGTAATCCTGCCCTGCAAGCGTGTGCAGGTAAACCAAAAATGCCATGTACAGGGCCCGGTCAAAGAATTCGCCGTTGTTGATTCCCTGACCGATCAATGCGAATTGACTGCCAAGGTCGAAGGTGGCGGCATCTGAATATGGATGAAACTCAAACGAAGGCGGAAAAGGACCGGGAACAAAATAGCTGGAAGGCAATGGCTCGCGCGCCCAAAGAAAGGCAGCCACAACCCAGATCAGGATGAATATTAATGAATCAGACCATTTGGAGATGGATGACCTCAAGGAGAAGGCGGTCATGCCGATCAGCAGTGAAAGAGTCACCTGCCACGCCAGCGTCGGCACCCCGGCTCCATACCAAAAGCCATCCGCTTCTGTCACGCCCATGCCTGTGAAAGCCATCATCCCCCAGATCAAGATCGCGGCGACCAATGAAATCAACGAAATCAAAAGCGTCCATTTTTGTGAGCGGAGCAGGTCCCGAAGGAGCGGAATATGAAGCTCGTAACGCTCAGACCAGGAAAGGATAAAAATAAGGGCACTGGTCAAAAAGAAAAAAGCCAGCAAAGGCAAAAGACGAATAAAGAATTCTTGAAAATCTCCAAAAACGGAAGACGGCGTTATTAATAGCAAAGAACTTACTGCCAAGCCAATGGATGCCCCAATGAAAATCCTTTTTGTTGCGGCGGCAGTACCAAACAGTAAATTCCACACTTGACCTGCCCACAATTGACTTCGATATGCTTTCATCGAGACCAAAGCAAAAAAGGCAGCGATCATGGACATTGCCGCTACCAACAACCATCGTTGAAGCGAGATGCCGGCAAGTAAATGATTATCAGGATCAGAGGGGATATTAAAAAGAGTCAGGGCAGCCGCTGCCGCCCCAAGCGATATCAACAGGGCGCAGACTGCGAGAACAAGATGAGTTCTCTTCCACTGGAACTTTTGGTTCGTCTTTGGATCGATCATCATCGGTCAGTATTCACAAATAACTGCAACGTATCAGTATTTTACCGTTCTCTGAGGTCAAGCCAGTAATAAGCTACAAACCCTGCTGCAAGAACCAAACCAAAAACCATGTTAGCCCAGATGGGCTGTAAAAACAAGGCAAGGAAAGCGATCGTCCCAATCAGGAACGAGATCAAGTGCAAAATAAAAACAGAACGTGCAGGTGAGAGACCCGTCGCCACCAGGCGATGATAGGTGTGATCAAGGTTTGCCGCGTATATTGGCACCCTCCTGCGAATACGAGAGAGTGTTACCAGCGTCGTATCAAAGATGGGTACGCAGAACAACAATATCGGCACAAACCACGAAGAAGCCTGTGGAAGCCCGGGCGGATTGTATACGATCGCAAGGGAAGCCAGAAAAAAACCGAGAAGCTGTGTTCCAGAGTCGCCTAAAAACAGGCGGGATAATGAAAAATTAAAATAAAAGACCCCGATACTACAGCCAAGAAGAATGGCTCCAAACAGCGCTAGGTGAAACTGCCCGGCATGGTAAACCCCCATCAACAATAAGATAGATGTGATCCCGCCCAAGCCGGCAGCCAATCCATTCATACTATCTACAAGGTTATAAGCATTCGCAATGCCGATCAACCAAAACAAGGTAATGAGCGCATCCACTGCAGGGATGAGGGTAATGTGAACCATCACCCCCTGCAAGATCAGCAACATGGAAGCCAAAAACTGTCCCAACAATTTCCACGGAGCCAGCATGCCGTGAATATCGTCCCAGATGCCAAAAGCCAGAATGATCACTGAAGCTGAGATCACTGGCGCAATAGGATAGGAAGTCACAATACCGATCAACGCGTTTCCAACAACGACCACAAAAAAGATGATCAAGCCGCCGGCCCTGGGCATGGGCGTGGCATGGATCTTATGCGCCTCACTCCCCGGTTGATCGATCAACTTAAACCGCCACGCAAGAAAAATTCCCACCGGCGCAAAAACGACCGAAAGAAAAATTGATAGTAAAAAAGTAGCAGTTATTTGATAAATCATTACCCCCCTGCGATCTTTTGCAAAGCCTCTCCAAAACTTTCGATCTCAGCCAGGGTGTTGTAATGGGCTGCGCCCACACGGATCATGCCGCCTTTATCGAGCAGCCCCAACCGCTCCACAACAGCCAGCGCGTAATAGTGACCGTCCCAAACATAGAAGCCGGCATCTCCCAGTTGTTTCGCAACCTCGTTGGGGTGTTTTCCTTCGAGGGTGAAAGAGACCGTGGAGACCCTTTCATCCAGCCGCTTCATATCGGTCAGACCATAGATCCGCGTTCCCGGAACAGACTGGATCGTCTCGATCAACTTGCGGGACAATTCGAATTCATACGCCTTCAAAGCAGACATGGCTTGCTTAAGAACCAGCCTGCGCCCGCTAAACCCCGCATCCTTCCACGCCTGAGCTTGATCCTGCCCAAATTGATTGCCGATCCACTCGAAATATTCCAACGCACCCAACACCCCGGCGATCCCTTCATGATTCTGGGTGCCTGTTTCAAACTTTCCTGGTAGATCATTTGTCGCCGGGCGGACCTTGTAAGGCTTAAGCTCATTGAGCAGGTCGTATCTTCCATATAATGCCGCAGCATGCGGACCGAAGAACTTGTAGCTGCTGCATACCAAAAAATCACAACCAAGGTCTTGCACATCGATCGGTCCATGCGGAGCATACTGCACCGCATCGATATACACCAAAGCCCCCGCCTCCTTCGCCATCTTCGTCAATTGGCGGACGGGGTTGATCGTTCCAAGCGCATTCGATGCGTACCCAAAAGCAACGATCTTGGGCTTACGCTCCATCGCCCGCGCAAATTCATCCACTTTAAGTGTGCCGTCTTCCACATCAAAATCGATCCAGGTGATCTTACATCCTTTATCTTCCGCCACCAACAACCACGGAGAAATATTGGCATCGTGGTCCAGGCGGGTCACCACGATCTCATCCCCTTCCTTCAAATTACGCGCCAATGTGCGCGAAAAATACAAAGAAAGCGTGGTCATGTTATTGCCAAAGACGATCTCCTCAGGTCGTGAAGCGTTGAGAAAATCCGCCATGGCAGCGTGAGCTTCATTCAAGGTCTGATCCGACTTGCGGCTCGTCTCGAACATCCCTTCGTGATTGGCATTGTTTTCCAGCAAATATTGGGTGATGCGGTCGAGGCTCGGTTTGGCAATTTGAGTTCCACCCGGGTTATCGAAGAAGACCGCTGGGCGGTTCAACGAAGGGAATTGCCGGCGGATCAAGTCGAGGTTAAGGGACATGCAAGGCTCCTTTAATGAAATTCAGACACTCCGATTGTATACTAGGATTGTACCCCACACAAAAGGAGAACCCATGTTTGAAACTATTCTCTTGGCTGTAGATGGTTCGGATCACGCCCTGCACGCTTCCCGCACTGCCGCCGACTTGGCGCGCACCATGAAGGCAAAAGAGATTCGCGTCGTGGTAGCCTATGGCTCCATCCCCGCCTACCTCGGTGAGCCAAACATGCAATTTGCCATCGACGCGCGCATGGAAGAGGCACAGACCATTCTGCGCAAAGCGGTTCTGGCTATGGGAGAACTTCCCTGCGAAGTCCATACAGAATTGATCGAAGGTCCCGCCGCAGAAGCCATCATTGATGTTGCCACCACCCGCAAAAGCGATGTGATCGTAATGGGCTCGCGCGGATTGGGCACACTGGCAGGCTTGCTGCTCGGCAGCACCAGCCAGAAGGTGGTAGCACACGCACCCTGCCCGGTGCTCATCATCCGATAATTTCGCAGAATCAATAACCGGGTAATTGCGCCCGACTTTCGGCTTCCGAAAATTCTTCGGGCGTATTTAGATTCCAAAAACACAGTCCTGATGGGTCAAAGCCCTTCATCTCATCAGGCGTTAAAACTCGCACCTTAACCTGGGAAAACCACGAGATGACCTTCCACTGATCGGCAGCGATCGCCGCCTCAATGGCTGGAAGGCAGGTTTCGCGGCGATACAAGGCATGGAAGGGTTCATAGCCCTCCTCTGTCTTCGCGACGACAACATCCGCTCCTTCCTGAACGATGAGCCTGCGCGCGCCTTCGAAAAACACGGGACTCGCAAAGGGCATATCGCAAGCCACAACCGCCACGAACGGATCAGCGGCAGAAGCAATTGCAGTGTAGAGTCCGCCCAGGGCGCCGCGCCCCGGCTTGAGGTCCGCTACGAGACGCAAATTTAGAAAAGCGTAATCAACAGGGCGGTTTGTCGTCACAATGACTTCATCTGCCAGCGGAGACAATCGCTCGATCACACGTTGAATGAGCGGGCGTCCGAGGAAAGGCTTCAGGGCTTTATCCTCGCCCATTCGGGAGGAAGCACCTCCCGCTTGAATGACAACAGTCAGCATGGATATATTATAGATGACTTCGCTTGAAAATTTACTGGATGGATTAACCCGTGAAGGAGAACTCTACGAGGCGCAGGCAGACGGAGCGGTGCGCTGCCTCGCCTGCGGGCATCGCTGCCTGATCCGCGAAGGCAGGCGGGGGATTTGTCAGGTGAGATTCAATCAGGACGGTAAATTGCGCGTGCCGCACGGATATGTCGCCGCGCTGCAAAGTGACCCGATCGAGAAGAAACCTTTTTCGCATGTCATGCCCGGCACGAATGCACTGACCTTCGGCATGCTCGGGTGTGACTATCACTGCGGGTACTGCCAGAACTGGTTGACATCTCAAGCCTTGCGCGACCCTGCTTCAAACATGGCGGCGCAATTCGTGCGGAATACCACTCCAAAAGAAATGATCGGTCATGCGCTGAAAACAAAAGCCTCTGTTGTGGTCTCCTCTTACAATGAACCGCTGATCACCAGTGAGTGGGCGGTGGAAGTTTTCAAGGAAGCGAAGCAGGCGGGACTGATGTGCGCTTACGTCTCGAACGGGAACAACACTCCCGAAGTGATGGAATACCTGAAGCCCTATCTGGACGCATACAAGATCGACCTGAAATGCATGAGCGAAAAAAGCTATCGCACCCTGGGCGGCACCTTGCAAAACACCCTGGATGGAATTAAACGCGCGCGTGAAGCAGGGCTATGGGTGGAAGTAGTGACCCTGGTCGTGCCCGGCTTTAACGACTCGAATGAAGAATTGTGGGACGCGGCAAGATTCCTCGCCGGCGTGTCCGTGGATATCCCCTGGCACGTGACAGCCTTTCATAAAGACTACCGCATGCTCGAGCCCGACAACACAAACGCGAAGACTCTGATTCGCGCGGCAGAGATCGGGCGCGAGGCTGGCTTGAGATATGTGTACGCCGGGAATATACCGGGGAATGTCGGGGAGTATGAATCTACACATTGCCCGAAATGCAGCTCCCAACTTGTGAAGCGAAGCGGGTATGTCATCCAGGAATATAAGATCACCGGCAACGGCAGCTGCCCAAATTGCGGGGAAAAAATAGCAGGCTTGTGGCCAAAAGACCCTTCTACAGTAGGGTTAAACAGCCCCGGACGACCGCAACTCATCGCCTGATAATTGTTTTGTTGTATAATGCGACCTGTCAGGAGGCGCGAGGAGAGAGCCCCCTCTTTCCCCCAACCTCCATTTAAACCACCTTTTCTCTAAGGAGGAGAAACGTGAAAAAGAACCTTTCTGTTTTACTTTCGCTCGTAGTGTTGGCAAGCATGCTGCTTGCTGCCTGCGGCGGCGGTGCAGCTGCCACGGAAGCCCCCGCAGCCACCGAAGCTCCCGCGGCCACCGAGGCTCCTGCAGCCACCGAAGCCCCCGCGGCCACTGAAGCCCCTGTTGTCGAAGGCCAGTCTGTTATCACAAGTAACAGCTATTCCGCCGCCGACTGCGAATACGGTGGCGAGTTCAAGTCGATCGAAGCGGTCGATCCTCTGACCGTCAAGATCACGCTCTGCGTGCCCGATCCTGCCTTCCCCTCGAAGATCGCCTTCACCTCCTTCGCGGTTCAGCCTGCTGAATACCTCGAAGCCACTGGTGCCACCGGTGACATCCTCGAGAAGCCCATCGGCACCGGACCTTACATGGTCTCTGAATGGGTTCGCGGCGATCAGCTCGTCTTCACCGCCTTCCCCGATTACTGGGGCGATGCGGCTCTCTCCGACACCCTCGTGTTCAAGTGGAGCACCGAGTCTGCCCAGCGCTTGACCGAACTCCAGAGCGGCACCGTAGACGGTATCGACAACCCCGGTCCCGATGATTTCGCGACCATCGAAGGCGATGCCGCCTTGCAGCTGGCTCCCCGCCCTGCGCTCAACATCATGTACATCGGCTTCAACAACAATCCCCAGGTTGAAGGCTTCGATAACGCTGCCAATCCTCTCGCCAATGAGATGGTTCGCCAGGCGATCGCCATGGGCATTGACCGCCAGCGCATCGTGGACAACTTCTATCCTGCCGGATCTGAAGTTGCCTCTCACTTCACCCCCTGCTCGATCCCGAATGGCTGCGTGGGCGAATCCTGGTATGAGTTCGATGCCGCCGCCGCCAAGGCCATGCTCGCTGAAGCCGGCTATCCCGATGGCTTCGAAACCGTTCTTAACTACCGCGACGTTGTCCGCGGTTACCTCCCCGACCCGAACGTTGTGGCTCAGGACATTCAGGCTCAGTTGAAGGAAAACCTCAACATCACCGTGAACATCGAAGTGATGGAATCCGGCGCTTTCCTCGATGCGGCTGACTCCGGTCAACTGCAGGGCTTGCACTTGCTGGGCTGGGGCGCGGACTATCCCGATATGACCAACTTCGTTGGTTACCACTTCGGCGCCGGCTCCTCCAAGCAGTTTGGTGACAAGTATGACGATATTGTCGAAAACCTCGACAAGGGCGCCCAGCTCGCTGCCGATGCCGACCGCGCTCCGTTCTACGAAGCTGCGAACAACGCCATCCGCACCCACGTCCCGATGATCCCTGTTGCTCACGGCGGTTCCGCTGTGGCTTACAAGGCTGGTCTCGAAGGCAACCCGCACGCCAGCCCGCTCGGTAACGAGTCCTTCTCTGTGATGGGCAACGGCACCGGCACCTTCGTTTGGATGCAGAACGCCGAACCCATCTCGCTCTTCTGCGCTGATGAGACCGACGGCGAATCCCTGCGCGCCTGCGAACAGGTCACCCAGTCTCTGCTCGGCTACGAAACCGCCGGCACCGCTGTCGAACCTGTTTTGGCTGAATCCTACGAAGTGAACGAAACCCTCACCGAGTGGACCTTCAAGCTCCGCCCGGGTGTCAAGTTCCACGACGGATCCGACCTCGACTCGATGGACGTTCTCGTTTCACTCGCTCTGCAGTGGGACGCCGCTCACCCCCTCCACAAGGGTAACACCGGCGCATTCTCCTACTGGAGCGGTCTCTTCGGTCCGTTCCTCAACGCACCGGCTGAGTAATTTCAAACTGTAAACCCTAATAAGCCCCCCGATGAGATCATCTTGTCGGGGGGCTTCCCCCAAAAAAAGACATGACCTCATACATCCTTCGGCGAATTGTTCTAAGCATTCCCGTACTCATCGGTATTTTGTTCGCGACCTTTGCCCTGGCGCGCCTGATCCCCGGCGACCCTTGCCGCGCCATGCTCGGCGAAAAAGCGACAAAAACAGTTTGTGACGAGTTCATCCATCGTCACGGGTTGGACAAACCCATCGTTGTCCAGTTTGGGGTGTATGTCAACGAGATCGTTCACGGGGATTTCGGACGCTCTTTCCGCTATTCCAAGCCCATCACCGAACTCCTTTCGGAGCGCCTGCCAATCACTTTTGAACTCAGCCTCGCGGCTTTATTGGTCAGTGTGTTGGTTGGCATTCCATTGGGGGTGATCGCCGCAGTGCGCCACAACTCGTGGGTGGATGTGTTGACCATGTTGTGGGCCAACATGGGCGTCTCCATGCCGGTCTTCTGGCTTGGGTTGATGCTCGCTTATATTTTCTCGCTTACCTTGAAAGACACCATCTTTCAACTGCCGCCCTCCGGGCGCCTGACCGCGGGACTGGTTCCCGATCCGTTCTTTGAAATTTGGGGGTGGAAGCTCGTCGAAGGCACTTTTTTATTCACGCTCATGGACTTTATCAGCCGCATGAACATCCTGAATGCGGTCCTCTCTTCCGACTGGAAAGTGTTCAAGGATGCAATACAACATATCATTCTTCCAGCCGTTGCGCTCGGCACCATTCCCATGGCGCTTATTGCACGCATGACACGCTCATCCATGCTTGAAGTGCTTGGGCAGGATTACATTCGTACAGCGCGAGCCAAAGGGCTGGTACGCAGCAAGGTCATCCTCAAACACGCATTCCGCAACGCCCTGCTTCCCATTGCCACAGTGGTCGGTCTCTCGTTGGGAAGCCTGCTCGGCGGCGCAGTGTTGACCGAAACCGTTTTCAATCTCTCCGGCGTGGGACGCATCATGTACGATGCGATCACCGCGCGTGACTATGGCATTGTGCAGGGCTTTACCGTTGTTATTGCGATCTTCTTCGTGGTCCTGAACCTGCTTGTGGATATTTCCTACGCATACCTAGACCCCCGCATTCGCCTGGATTAACAGACATGACCACTCAAACCGCTCCCGTTAAAAAACTGGATTCAGAAGCCCTCACGCTCGATTCTGTCAGCCTCTGGCAGATCACACGCCGCAGGTTGTTCCGCAGGAAATCATCCGTGCTTGGCATGGTAATCCTGGTCATTCTGGTATTCATTGCCCTCACCGCCCAGTGGATCGCGCCTTTTGACCCGACCGTCTCAATGCTCGACACAGACAATTACCCGCAAGAGTTTGCCAAGAAACGTCTTGACCCATGCATTCATTTATTGGGCTGCCCGAAAGAACGTCCCCAACACCTGATGGGGCTGGACGGCAACATCCGTGATGAATTCAGCCGCCTGCTATTTGGCGCACGCCTGAGCCTGATGATCGGTCTTGCAACCGTGTCCTTTGCCATCGTGATCGGCACCGTGCTTGGCGCGCTTGGCGGTTACTTCGGCGGATGGATCGACAATGTCATCATGCGCACCATGGATGTACTTCTGGCATTCCCATCACTTTTGCTTGCCATTGCCATCGTGACCGTGCTTGGTCCGGGGTTGATCAACGCTTTGATCGCGATCGGCATTGTATCCATCCCTGCTTATGCCCGCGTGGTGCGCGCCAGTGTGCTCTCGGTACGCGAGATGGATTACGTCTCTGCCACGCGCGCGCTCGGAGGCAGCACTTACGAGATCCTGTTCAAGCGTATTCTTCCCAACGCGCTCACCCCATTGATCGTGCAAGGCACACTTGGCATTGCCACAGCCATTCTCGATGCCGCTGCGCTGTCCTTCCTTGGGCTGGGAGCGCAACCGCCCACACCCGAGTGGGGGTCAATGCTCGGCGCGGAACGCAACCAGGTCTTCACAGCCCCGCATCTCGTTTTTTACCCCGGCTTCATGATCATGATCACTGTGCTGGCGTTCAACTTGTTGGGTGACGGTCTGCGTGATGCGCTTGACCCGAGATTGGCACACGCAAGTTAATAAGAAAATTGGAATCAAAAAACGCGGACAATTCACTGTCCGCGTTTTTTTGTTTTTACCGACCCAATATTCCCCAGGCCGCCAAAGCGCCAAAGACCAGTATCACCAATAAAGACCCTATGATGATCTCACGCTTCTCGCGCTCATCCTTTAACTTGAACCCAGTCAATGGATCGCCAGAGACCGTCCAAAGCGGGCTCGCAAACCACGAGAACATCGCGCCGCCGAACAGACCGCCGACATGCCCCCAGTTATCAATACCGGGTGAAAGCCCGATGAATAAATTCACGACAATAATGAAAACCGCATTCCCGATCGCCTGCCGCGCCTGAGACCCGAAGATCTTTCGATTCTGATAAAAGAAGATCACCTCAGCGGCGATCAACCCGAATACCGCGGTGGACGCTCCCACCGAGAAACCGTCTTCGCCGGTCAGCAAAAAAGAAAAGACATTGCCCGAGAAACCCGCGAGAAAATATAAAAGCACGAACCTGCCGCGTCCGAATTGCTGCTCTAGAAAAGTGCCAAGGGAATACAGCGCATACATATTAAAAAAGATATGGGTGGGCGAACCATGCAAAAAGACCGGGGTGATAAATCTCCACAACTCCCCCATGCGAATGGCTTCATTGAATCTCGCACCGTACACTTCAAGCCAATCGATCTCATACACGGCATAACCAAACAAGGCTACGCTGAGCTGCTGCAAAAGATAAACCGCCACGGTCACGCCAAGAATGACGTAGGTTACCGTGGGAACCAAAAAGGGTAAAGCGACCTGAACTGTTTGAGGTTGAGAACCAGTCTCGGGCGGAGTGGGAAGCGGGTCCACATCCTGAGCGGGACGGAAGTCACTCACAAGGTCACCTTGCGCTGCTTCACACGCAAATGCTCCGAGGTAATGATCGCGCGCACTTTATCCACTGTATCGTCGAGGTGGAAATCCTCATTGACGATCACATAGTCAAACGCTTCAATGCGCTGCAACTCTTTACGGGCGGTGGCAATACGCAGCGACAGCGAATCGGCGGTCTCGGTCTTGCGCTCGCGCAGGCGGCGCTCAAGTTCATCCTCACCCTCGCAAGTGATGAAGATCAACAAGGCTTCAGGCGCGATCTTGCGGACCGTCTCCGCGCCTTGCACGTCGATGCGCATCACAACATCCTTGCCGCTCGCAAAAGCATCACGCACCTGCGACTTCGGGATACCCTTGTAATCGTTATAGACGATCGCAAATTCAAGCAGCTCGTTCTCCACGATCATGCGCGCGAACTCGTCCTTCGAATAAAAGAAATAATCCCTGCCGTGCACCTCGTTCTCGCGTCTTTCACGCGTTGTGGCCGTGACCACAAAGTGGAAGGGCAGTCCGCGCTCTTTCATGCGCTGAACCACTGAATCTTTTCCAACGCCGGAGGGACCGGAGATCACGATCAAAAGCGGATTGGGGCTGAGGGGGTTGAATGAGTCAGACATGGATTTATTTTACCAAAGAGACGGTCCGCATCTCTCTTAACGCCGGCTGGATATCGGCTTCTGGAAAATCCGCGCCGTTGGTTTTTTCTCCAAGTCGCAGTAAAATTAATGCATGCCCACTTATGATTTCATTTGCAACAACTGTCAAAAAAGATTTGAAGTGTTCATGACCTTCAATGAGTACGGAAAGAAAGCCGTTCACTGCGCCCACTGCCAGAGTGATAATGTCCGCCGCCGCATGACAAAGGTGCGCATCGCCAAATCTGAAGAGACCCGCATGGAATCAATGGCTGACGACTTCTCAGGCATGGACGGCATTGAAGATGACCCCAAGGCTCTCGCTAGAATGATGAAGAAAATGGGCAGTGAGATGGGCGAAGAAATGCCGTCTGAGTTCAACGATGTGGTGGACAGGCTCGAAGCGGGTCAAAGTCCCGAAGAGATCGAATCCGCTTTGCCCGATATGGGTTTGGATGACAGCGGCGGCGAATAAACCTCAATACACCCGACATATAAAAGGACTCCGGGTTTTCCACTCGGAGTCCTTTTTCTTTTATTCTTTTTCTGCTTCGATCCCAGACTGTCCATTCGCGCGGCCGATCAATGGAATGGCAGGCAGCAACAACAAGCCCGAAGTGACCAGAGCCGAAGTGACTGACGACACCCCCGCCACGAACGCCACCAGTGGACCACCGCCCATCTGCCCGATCGCATCCACCTGCCCTGTGATGGAGTGAACCGTGGCGCGGGTCTGCGAATCAAGTTTTTGATTGACCCACGCCGTATAAAGCGGTCCCATCACATTGCGCAGCACACTGATGACCAGGTACATGAGCAGGGTCAGTGTGAAGAAGGGCGAGATGGCAAACCCGATCAACCCGGCAGAGATGCCGAAAGTGATGCCCAGTGTTGCGCGCCCGATCGCAAGCGGGCTTCCCGTATCGATCCGCTTTTCTGCAAAGCGGGTGGCGGCGATCGCCAACAACATGCTCACCACACGCAGCGCCCCAAAGAAAGCCACATCCGTCTGACCGAATAACACAGGCAGTTCGTAATTATCGAGGATGTGCTTCACCCACAAGCGGTCGAATCCCTCGCTGTATAAACCATAGAACAAACCAACACCAAGGACGGTCATCAACCGCGGACGGGCTCGCACTGCCTTCAGTCCTTCGTTGAAGGTGTGCCACATGTGCTGCCATGTATTGCGGTCTTCCCTCGAGGTGGGATGAAATCCCGTTTCGGGCATGATGACGATCAAGGTCAGACCGATCAGGATCACGCCCACCGCACCGATAATGATCGGCAGCCCCACTTGATTCGCGCCGAAAAATGCCGCGGCCGCCATCCCGATCAACGAGGCAGATAGCCCGACCTGATTGGCCCGCAGCATCAATTTGTTGGCCGGGTCTTCGCCGATCTCGTCTGTGATCCACGCCTGGGTCGCTCCACTCGTGAAGGTGTACCCCAGCCCCCACACAATCTGCGCTATAAGGATGGGCAGAAAGAAGGGAAACAGCCCTTCGATCAAAAAGCCAAGCCCCATGACAATATAGCCGATGATGATCGACAGACGGCGCGAGTACACGTCTGCCACCACGCCCGTCGGCACCTCGAACAAAAATGCCGAGACCTCCAGCGTGGTGCCGACCAGCACCAATTGCAGGGGGGTGAGTCCCGCCACCGTGGCTTCATACAAAGACATGGTCACGAACATCATCGAGAAAAAGACCGATGCCGAAAATTCAATGAACAGATAAACCTTCGATGCTTCAAATTTAAGATCTCTGAACATGCTCAACTCTCATGGATAAAAAATACTGGCAAGCTGTTCAGGCATGCCAGTCTGGTTTCAAAAGTATTAGCGGGTCTTCAACAGGCGTTTCAGCCTGTCCATGCTTTCCTGCGGATCTCCGAACAGGATGCCCTTCATTCCGACTTTTTCACAGGCTTCGATATTGACCGGCATATCATCAACAAAGACCGCTTCGGTCGCCTTGACCTTGGCCTGCTTCAGCGCGATCTCATAGATCCCAGCTGACGGCTTGACAATCCCCACCTCCGCCGAGATGACGACCGTGTCAAACACGCCGATCACCTTTTCTTTGGTGATGAACTCACGCAGTCCGCTCCAGGCGTTCGAAATCAGTCCCGTGTGGAACTTTCCGCGCATGGATTGGATATCCGCCACCAATGAACGGTCGATCACATCGCCGCCGAAGAACATGTCGCGAAAAGCCTGCATCTGGGATGCAGGCTGCTTAAATCTCTTCGCGATCTCCGCCCAGTGCTTTTCCTCGGTGATCTCGCCCAACGAAGCGCGCCGCGCCGACTCGCTGCCAAAGACAGCTTTGTCGATCTCGTCGTAGTCCATGTTGAAGCGTTCGGCAAGTTTCTGGCGCGGCGACTGGTACTCGGTCCGCATGATGACCCCGCCGAAGTCAAAAAAAACTGCGCGGATCGCCATTACTTACTTCTTCTTGGGCTTGGCTTCAGGCTTGGCCGTGGTGGTCTTCTTCGCCTTGTCGGCGGGAGCCTTTGCAGCAGCCGGTTTCTTGGCCGGAGCCTTCGGAGCGGCGGGTTTCTTGGCCGCCTTTGCGGCAGGCTTCTTCTCAGCCGCCGCCTTGACCGTGGTCTTTGCAATGGGTTCCGTCTTTTGGAAGGCGGAGGCTGGAGCTTCCTCTTGCGCGGCGGGAGCATTTGCCATTTGCTTGGCGGCCTCCTGCCAGTTCGGGAAGAACAGCTCCATCCGTTGGCGCGAAATGGAGTTTGCACGGCGGCAACGCGGGCAGTGCGCATCGTAATGATTTTGATGCTTTTCGTTCATGTGGACGATCGCGCTCAACATTTCCGAGCGCCCCAGGGTGAACGGGGTTTGGCAATAGATGCAACGCAGGTTCATAAATTTCTCCTTCTGACGAAAACCGGTAGATTATGTTAACGATTCTACACTGATTTCACGTCCAGAGCGAATCGTCTTTTCGTACATGTCAGAAGTCGTCTGCGCGTGCATCCCGGCCTTCTCGTACAGCCTCAGGGCTCCGGTCAGGCTTTGAGCGTCCACATGCAGGCTGACGCTGTGCACGCCGCGTCGGCGGAACTCGCCAAAGCTGTGATGAAGGAGGGCAAGTCCCAGTCCGCGTTTGCGCCATGCGCGGCGGACGCCAAGGATGTTGATATAACCCGCCTCGGGGTCGTCGTAGGCTTTGGCGCGGCCCAGGCAGATCCCCGCCACTTCGTCACCGTCCATGGCAAGGAACCACAAGCTGGGGTCAAAATCTTCGCCCATCATAAAATGCTTGAAGCGCGCCAGCCCCTCTTCAAAGGGAGCCTGGATGTAGCCAAAGTGATCGCAGAAGGCTTCATCGTCAGCCCGGTAGACCGCCTCAATGCCGATCTCGGGAGTGAAGGTCTTGAGGGTGATGCCTTCCGCCCAAAGCGGAGCAGGAGGCGGCGCCTGCATGTCGATCCGCATTTGATAGGTGCTGCGGATGAGTTTATAGCCGAAATCCTCAAAGAGTTTTCGCGAGCCTTCGGCGGGACGGTAGGTGCCGATGCGAGGAGCAAAGCGCAGGTCTGTGGGCAGGTCAGGCAAAACCTGACGAGCGCGTTCCTCTGCCCATTGCAAAAGCCATGAGCCTATGCCCAGATCGCTGAAATCGGGATGCACCCGCCCCCACATCCACGGGTGGACGGGCGGCTTCTGGGTGGTCCACACTTCGATGTAGCCGACCAGTTTTCCCTCTGGGGAGAAGACCACGCGGATATCGCGCGCGGGGTCAAAGTTGGGCGAGACCCATTCCCTGCGAATGGCATCCGCATCGTTGATGTCGTTCTTTTGAATGACAGACTGCGACCAGGCTTTGAACAGCTCCAAAGCAGGTTCAACGTCTTTCATCTCGGCGCCGCGGGCGGTAAACCCGTGCGGCAGTTCAGTTTTCGTATTTTCAAGGATTGCGTTCATTTTTCCTCTTGATCGTTTGCCAAACTCTGGCAAACCTATTTTTATTCATTGTCCAGATCTCTTCCCGGGCGCAGTTCTTTTTCATACGTCAGGAATTCACTGGCGACGTGCATGCCCGCCCGCTGATAGAGCCGGGTGGCTCCGGTCGGGTTGGAGGCGTCCACGCCGAGACCTATGGTCGGCTTGCCGCGTTTGTAAAACTCACCAAAGGAATGTTGCAGCAAAGCGAGACCGAGTCCCTTTTTGCGCCACGGGCGGCGGACTCCCAAAGTACGGACCCAGCCAATGCCCATGCGGAAACGGTTGAGGGAGAATCCCGCCACCTCGTTCCCTTCCCAGGCAATAGCCCAAAGCGACGGGTCAAACTCGGGGTCTTCAAAGCGGCTGTGGGTGAATTCTTCAAAGGTCACATCGCGGCTGCCCCAATGGTCGCGGAAGGATTCGTTCTGAGCCTGCCACACGGCAACCGCATGATCATCCCTGACGAAGGGACGCAGTTCAACGCCCGCGGGGAAGACAGGCGCGGGCGGCGCTTCCTGCAGGTTGATCTCCATGCGCCAGTGATAGCGCTTTGGGAAGTAGCCCTCATTCTTGTGAAGGTCGTGGCTCGAAGGGTCTTTCGCATCGATCGTGCTGCGGATGAACACCCGCAGGTCTGGCTCGGCAAGGAGCATGTCTTCGCGGGCGCGAACTTCAACGCGGCGCAGCAGGCTTGTGCCAATGCCCAGCCCTTTGAAATTGGGGTGGACGTATCCATCCGCGTGCAATTTGTAGTGGGCATTCTCATTGGCAAATTCTTCAAAGCCAACAATCCGCCCGTCGGAAGTTTCAACAACGAAGGCATCAGATTCCAAGTTGAAGTCTTCGCTCTCCCATTCGTGTTTAAGTTCCTCAGGCGTGACCGCCACGGTGGTGTCGCCGTCCGCTTCGCAGACATCGTAGATGAGCTGTGCCACAGCGTTGACATCTGCCCATTGAGCAGGACGCAGGCGCAGGCTTGAGTCAAGATTCGTATTGTTGATCACAGGTTGTGTCATGGGTTCTTCTCCATCCATTCTTCACGCAGGATGCCCATGTAGAGCATATCCCAGCGTGTTCCATCTTTCAAAAGCGCGCCGCGCATGCGTCCTTCAAGTTTGAAGCCAGCCTTCTCGTAGGAACGAACGGCGCGCGGGTTATATTCAAAAACGGTCAGTGTCACACGGCGCAGGTTGAGTTCGGTGAACACAAAACGCAAACCGATATTCATGGCATCGGTGCCATAGCCCCTGCCCCAATCGGCACGGCTGCCAATGCCGATCCCTACAAAGGCATCACGCGAACCCCAACTGTTGATGACATCGAAGTTGATGTCTCCCAGCAGACGGTCATCATCCAGCGCGCGGATGCTGAAATAATGACTGGCAGGCGAAGGCTCGAGCGTTTCCTTCTCAAAAAATTCCTTGATGGCTTTGATGGAATGCAGGCGCGCTCTTGTATCCATCAAGCGGGTCAGTTCCGTATCCTGATTCCATGCCGCATAGGCTTTGGCAAGTTCTTCATGGTCCACTGCCGCCAGGCGTACCAGGCTGCCTTTCAGAATGTCTTTCATTTCGCCTCCTGTTGGGCGAGCCATTCCTCACGCAGCAACCCCATATAGATTCCATCGTAACGGACGCCTTCGCGCTGACCATCGCTGCGTTGAACGCCCTCCACCACGAAGCCGACCTTTTGATAGGTCTTCAACGCGCGCGTGTTATAGGAGTTCAACGCCAATGTGATGCGGCGCAGATTCAATTCCAAAAATCCAAATTGCACGATCAGACGCATGGCATCGGTGCCGTAACCCTTGCTCCAGTAGTCACGGTCACCGATGAAAATAAACAACCAGCCGTCTCCATGCGCCCATTCAGGGACAAGCCCCACCACACCGATGAACTTCTCCTCTGCCAGTGTGCAGATCGAGAAACGGTACGCGCGCGGGTCTTTTGAAAACTGCTCGCGCTCGACATTCTCTTTGATCTTTTTTTCAGAGAGCAGCCGCGCGGGGCGGTCATCTGCGAGGCGGTGGAATTCGGTATCCTGATTCCAGCGGGCAAAGTGTCTGGCAAGTTCCTCAGGCGACGAAGCAGATAAGCGGACGAGGGATCCGCGATACAGGTCTTTCATCGCATCTCCCTACGCCGCAGCCTGCTCCCGCCATTCGGAATTTAACAAGCCGAAAGAGACGAGGTCCCAAAATTCTCCATCACGATTAATCGCTTTGCGCCTGCGGATCTCCTCCACAAAACCAAACTTCTGGAAGAGACGGATCGCGCCATCGTTATAGGCTGGCGTCACCGCAGTCACACGGAACAGGTTCAGCTCGCTGAAAGCGTAGCGCAGAAGCATGCTCAGTGCCTGCGAGCCATATCCCTTGCGGCGGTCTTCAGCCGCGCCAATACCCAGGCGGATAAAGCCGTTGCCGTTCGCCCAATCGATCCACTCGACCAGCGCCTTGCCGACCAAACGGTCGTCTTCACGGGCGCGGATGGTGAAGTAGAACAGGTTTCTGTCCTCTTCCATTTCCTTTTCGATGGCTTCGTACTGCTTCTTGACCATGGCAGGCGAAAGCGGGCGGATGGGTTTCAGGTCATACAGGCGCATGAATTCGGCGTCATGCGTCCATTTGGATTCGACAGCGGGATGCGTTTCGTGGTCAATGGGTCCGAAACGGATATCCTGAGCTTCAAAGAGTTGCGTTTGTATGCCTAACATAAATTCTTCCTCCGAGACAAAAAAAACGGTCACAGGTTACTGTTAACCCGTGACCGCCAAGAGGGGGATTAAATAAAAAACGGTCACGGGCTTGCAGCAGCGCCGTGACCGTAAGACGACAAATAAGGTCTAACGATGAGCAGGCGCACTGCGAGAATCAAAATCGACATTGCCGATGGGAGATTGAGCGATGTAAAACTTGTTCATGATCATTGGCGTGCGCCTCCTTTCTTTAGATTTGCTTTTTTCAAGCACGGCGAGTTTATCACGCAAGTGAAATCTTCGTCAAGGAGTTAATAAAAATTTCAGGTTGAAATGTCAGACCAATTTAAAAAATTGTAAACAACTGCGCGGCACGCGGTTCTATTTGAAATAAAAAGATCGGCGGTCCTGGACCGCCGATCTTTTTATTATGGAGTAGTCGGTAAAATTCGACCTGCCAGCAGATTATCCAGAGTTTCCTGCGCTAGACGAAGCCGCCCGGGGGTGAGCAGGCTTGGGTCCACATCTGCAAGCCCGAGCGGAGATTGAACGTTGATTCCACCCTGCCCGGCGATCAAGTTGGGCCAGGCGGTCTGGATCGCCTTGACCGTATCCGGGCGAATGGTCGCCACCCAACCGCCAGGGCGCGGTTCGGGCATCGAAGTCCCCATTAACAGCACACCCTGTGTGCCCACATAGGTCAGGAAGTCGGCATCTGCCACAGACGGGTAGATGTAAAGTGCATCCACATCACGGTCGTTGATCAGCACATTGGCGTACCCGCCGTAGTTGCCGACCTTTTCATCGGCTGGGATCTCGATGAATTGAGGGTAGCCATAAGTGGTTAAATAAAATGTGCGGCACGCTCCGCAGTAATACGTGCGCCCGTTAACGAAGGCGTTGTAGGCGCGTTGGGCTTCGCCGTTTCCCTGCGGGATGACCATGCCCGTGTGGTATTCCTCCACCAGCATCGCCAGGATGTAGCCTGCGAGGAAGGCAGGCAGTTCCACCTGCGAGTCGCCTGCCAGCACGCTCACGTTCGCGCCTGCGGTCAGCCCGGAGATGTTAACCGCAAGGAACTGCACACCCGGCGCGGCAGGTGCGAAAGAAGCAATGCCGGGGTCGGGCGGCAAAACAATGACCACTTTCAAGGTCGGGTCTGCAACATCGGCGGCGGTCAGCGTGTTGCGCACTTGAAAACGAAAACCAGATTGCTGGGTAAGGTCGTAAACAGTTTTTTGATAAAGGTCTGAGGTCGCCTTGTCCATATCGACAGGCAGCACCAGGATCGCCAGCGGCGTGGAAGGGGTGGGGATCAAAGTGGGCGGAGGGAGCGGTGTATGAGACGGCACCGCTGTGGGTCCGGGGATCTCGGTCGGCTCGCTGCCGCCACAGGCGGTCAAAATAACGACGACCAACATGGCAAGGAGAAATTTTTTTACGCGCAAGTTCATGCTCCAGAAATAAGAATGGACGAATTATACTGCCTGATTTGGCCGGAAAATTTTGGGACAACAAAAAACAGACGCACTGAAATGTGCGTCTGTTTTTTGTATGCGGTCTTTAATTAACCAAAACGTTGATGCGCTTCGGGCGGGCAGATTCAGCCTTTGGCAGATTCAGCGTCAGCACGCCGTCGGCGATCTTCGCCTCCACCTTGTCTGCCTGGATCTCGGTCGGCAGGCGCAGTGCGCGGCGGAAGGATCCGCTGGGAAGTTCGTTCAACAGGTAATCATTCTCCGCAGCCTGATATTCACCTTCAATGCTGACCACGTTCTCCAGCACCTGAATGTTCAGATCATCGGCTTTCAAGCCGGGCACAAGCGCCGAAAGCACATAGGAGTCATCCTGCTCGCTCACGCTCACACCCAGTGTGCGCTGCTGAGACTGTTCAAGCTGACGGCGGACCATACGACGATACGGATAAGATTGGATATAGAGTGTCATTTTCTTAATCTCCTTTTGTTTGTGTCAATGACGCAATATTAAGTCCGGAATATAAGAAAATGAATAACAATTGATAAAATCCTTGTAAGAGATCACGGAACATTTCAGTCCGCGCGAGCGTCAGTGGTAGTATGAAACCGAATCCCTGCCATCAAAAGGAGATATAAACATGAGGCTTCATTGGTATCTGCTCGTAATTTTCGTTTTAATGACCGGCTGCGCCCCCGCCCCGGCACAATCATCCACCGAGGGTCTCCCCCCGCCGGCGGAAACTCAATCCGCGCCGACCGAAGCGGCGTCTGGCTCAGACCCAATCATTACTGGTGTTCCAATATTCGTGCCAACCCAAGGAGATAAACCGCAAATGGATCCGATCGTCACCCTTCCCCCCGCGTCTGGCATTGATGCCATGATCGAATCGGCAACAAAGGACCTTGCCCAACGTTTGTCTGTGCAAGCCAGTGAGATCGTAGTGGTGGATGCCAGAGACGTGGTTTGGGGTGATGGAAGTTTGGGCTGTCCCCAACCAGATATGATGTATGCTCAGGTGCTGACAGCCGGATATCTGGTCAAACTGAACCATGGCGGCCGCGACTTTGAATATCACTCCGGCATGGACGGGTCTTTGTTCTTCTGCAAAAACCCACAGCCGCCCGTGGAAGGCGCACCAAGCAACACCTAGGCAGTTTTAGTTTATAAAAATGAAACAGGCTGGCGGAAAATTCCGCCAGCCTGTTTTTTTTACCGGTAAATCGAACTACTTATAAAACGAGCTACTTATTAAGGATTGACAGAGATGATGGTGCGAGCCGGGAGACCGGGGAAGCCGCTGTAGTCGACAGACCCGAGGTACTTGGTACCAGCGGTCAAACCACTAAAGGTGAGTCCGATCGTGCCGGTTGTTCCAACTGTCGCGGAGGCGGGAGCGGAAACCGTCATATTGCCAGACGATGTACCGGTCAGCACCCAGGCGTACGCGGTGAAGGTGGAGGGATTCGAGGTTCCGAAGCCGTCAATTCCGATGGTGTAATCGCCCGGAGTCGGGTTTACCAAATTGACAATTTCGTCAGAGGTTCCACCTGCGCTCGAACCCACCAAAGATCCATTACCGTCAAAGACGTAGAGGTCAAGGTCACTGCCGGCAGTGGTCTCAGAGTCAAAGATTCTGAAACGGGCATAGGTAGAGCCAGCGGGGACGTTGACCGAGTAGGTCAGGAATTCGCCGGTGTTGATGCTGTCGCTGAAGGTGGACGGGGCAACCAGGCCGTTGGCAGAGGCTGTGAACGGACCAGTGTAGCCGAAGGACACGGTATAGGAGCCGGAAGCATCAGCAGGGGCAGACATTGCCACAGGGCGGATGACGACAGGGATGCGCACAACATGACCCTTGTTACCCTTCCAAGTGATGTAACCACCGGTGTAGGTACCGAGAGGAGCGCCGTTGGTTGTGAAGGTAACGGTGTAGGTCTTGGAAGCGTTCTTGTTGATGGTGAAGGAGCTCACGCTGGGGGTGACAGTAAAGCCAGCCAAGCCGGTGTAGGAGAAGGTGTACTTCTCTTTTTCACCAACGTTCTTCACAGTGCGGGTAACGGTCTGCGTGCCAGCCATCTGACCGATCGAGATGGAAGGAACGTTCAGGTCGCTCGGGTCGAGGGAGTAACCAGCGCCGGCAAGAGCACTGCAGTAAGACGGGTTTACGCCATTTGTAGCACCGCACAGGAAAGCGAGCCAGTCATTGAAGTTTGAGTCATAGACCAAACCGGGGTTGGCAGCGCTGTTGGGGCGGACATGTCCGGCGCCCTGGCTGAAGATCACAGAAGGATCGGTGGCCGGGCCGTCAAGAACATCGTAGCCGGTGGTCATCAAAGCGGACTTGATCATCATCGGCGACCAGTTGGGGTGCAGGTCCTTCAAGAGAGCAGCGAGACCGGCAACATGCGGCGAAGACATGGAAGTACCGCTCATCATGTTGAAGCTGTAACCACCAACGGAGGGTGAAACAGAAGCCAGAATGTCCTGTCCGGGGGCGATCAAGTCAGGCTTGAGCAGGTCGCCGCCGCCGGCAATGATCGGACCGCGGGATGAGAAGGAAGCGGTGAACGGAGCGGGGGTGTTGTAATCAACAACAGCCGCATTGATCGTGGCCGTGGCGCCGGGGGTGGCGGCATAGGCTTTGATCGCAGCGCGGTCGGTGTTCTGCAGGTGAACGGTCGGCACGTAGTGGAGGTCGGTGTTCAAAGAGTTGGGGCTGGTATTGACAAGGATCATACCGAGACCGCCAGCTTCCTGAACAGCGAGACTCTTATCCACACGGGCATTGGTGCCGCGATCGCAAAGAACGATCTTGCCGGCAACCAAGGCAGGGTCAAGGGCGGGAACGCCGCCATTGGTCGCGGTGGAGAAGCACAGGCGAACCGCAGTGGCGCTTGCGCCAACGGCGCCAGCAGCCTGAGCGTCAATGAACGGAGCGGTGATCGCAGTCTGCGCGAGGGAGGCGCCGAAATAGGTGACGGCGTTAATGGTCGCGGAACCGGAGGTGCTGCGGTTGTGTGTGCCAGCCGCAACGGTGGTGATCCACGGGCTGGGGTGAGCAACGGTGCTCGCGGTGGGACCACTGTTACCAGCAGAAGCCGCAACGAACACGCCGGCATCAGCCGCGTTCAAGAATGCAATTTCGGCCGGGTCGAGGAAATTGGAAGTCGAACCGCTGATGGAGTAGTTGATCACGTCCACGCCATCCGCAACAGCCTGATCGATGGCGGCTACGAGGTCAGCGGTAAAGCCGCTGGCGGTGGAGGCATCCTGGGTTGACCACAGAGCCTTGTAAACTGAAATATAAGCGCGGGGAGCAACGCCGCTGATATCGCCAAACGCGGCGGCAGGTCCGGTGGTCTGAACACCATGGTTACCACCAGCGGTGGAAGCGGTGTGGGTACCATGAGCGTTGTAGTCACGAGCGGAGAGATATTCCCACGGGCGTGTGGCAGCAATACCAGCATCGCCACCGAAGGAGGAATTGAAGTATTGAGCGCTGATCAACTTGTTGTTACAACCAACGCCATCGAGCGAGCAGGAAACAACCCAACCACGGGGCAGTTTGTATTCGCGTTCGATGTCTTCGCCGGTTTCATGAGTCCACTCGTTGGTGTCTTCATTGTACTTATCGGCAAAGCTCAAGCTTTCCGGCCAAACGCCGGAGTCAATGATACCGATCACGACGCCCTGACCAGCCTCATCAGAACCGCCAAGTTGGCTCCAGATGCCTTTCTTGGCATCGAGTCCCAGGAAGTTGGGGGTGGAGGATGTATCAATGCTGTACATGGTGTCGGGGGTGACTTGCATAACGCCGTCAACCTTGAGCAGTTTGTTCGCCTGCTGAACGGTCAACTCGGCGGCAAAGCCGTTGAAGGTGTAGCCGTAGTCATACAGCTTCTCACCACCGGCTTGCTGCAAAGCTTCATCATGTTCGCCTTCGAGGTGTTCAACATATTCCTGAACATCGGGGTTGTTGCTATCAAGCTTCTCGCCATCATTCGGCTTTGTCTTTGCCAAACCCTGAATATCGCCTTCATAAGCGACGGCGGGAGCGTGAATCATTTGAACGATATAGACGCCATTGGCGCTTTCTTGCACTTCCTGCTGATCATCGTCCTGGTCAAAGTTGGGTTGAGCAGCGACGGGGCCCACAGACGAAAACGCCACAGCAAGCACGAGCATCAGCGAAAGCAGGCTAAAAAATTTTCGATACATTGGTTCTCTCCTCATGAGTTTTGTATGTACGAACAGGCAATTCAAAAAGCAAGTACTGTATTCGAGAAATCTGCCTCCTGTATGTTTGATTTAGCTGCTAAGTATTTGATTTACGTACCAATAATTTTCCCTTACAAAAATGAAAGCCGCGTTATTATCCTTCAAGACTCGAGGAATCACAAGTAATTTCGTCAATCTTGTCCGATTATTCACAATATAAAAGCACAGGAGTCCCAAATCAACCTGTGTATAATCCACCAAATGTTCAAAAAAATAGTTCTATTTTCGCTGGCGGCCATGGTAGCTGCCGCAGCCTTCTACTACTTAGCGTATATGCGCGGGTCTGCCCGAAGCATGCAAACTTTCGCTTTTCTACGGGATCCTTCTTCACGACCTGATCTCATGATGAAATCCGGGACGCGCTGCGGCGATGCCCCATTCATCTTCCCAACTGACGGAGTGATCGGATTTATTTGGGACGATTCGTTCCGCCCCGGTCACCGCCACTCCGGACTGGATATTTTCTCAGGGACGGAAGCAGGCGTCACACCGATCGTCGCTGCGTACCCGGGCTATCTCACCCGCAAAGCAGATTGGATCTCCACGGTCATCATCCGCGTGCCCGATGACCCGCAAAAACCCGGCCGGCAGATCTGGGTCTATTACACCCACATGGCAGACCCTAACGGCAACTCCTTTGTTTCAGATCAATTTCCGGCGGGCACAAATGAAGTTTATGTGGAAGCGGGAACACTCCTTGGCTATCAGGGAAATTATTCCGGCAACCCGGCAAACCCGGTCGGCGTACACCTGCATATTTCGATCGTCGAGGATGATGGGTTTGGCAACTTCAAGAACGAGCTTGAGATCAACAACACTTACGATCCATCACCCTACTTTGGACTGCCATTGAACGCCAACGAAAATTCTGATACGATACCCGTCTGTCAGTAGCATTGTTTTATTGATACGCCGGAGGCGACCATGAAAGAACTGCTTGAATATCGAGAGAAGCTGATCAAGAGACTGAGAGAAGCGGCGCAGGAGTTCCGTCAGGCTTGCGAATCAGCTGACAGGTTGAAAAGACCCGCGGGTGAATGGACAGCGCACCAGCTCGCTTCGCACACACGCGATGTTGAAAAACTCGTCTATGGCGAGCGCATCCGCC
Organism: Anaerolineales bacterium; assembly: GCA_017985935.1. Lineage (GTDB taxonomy): Bacteria > Chloroflexota > Anaerolineae > Anaerolineales > Villigracilaceae > Villigracilis. Next base: position 32,351 of record JAGNWT010000013.1, read on the forward strand.
GCACCATCCAGGAAGAGAATCCCGAGTTCAAGAACTTCGATGCAGATAGCTGGATGGCCGAGCATTACTCTTCGCAAGAACCGCTCGAGGCGATCTTGACCGATTTCACTTCCAACGTGGGGACATTGTGCGACATGCTGGAGAAGCTGCCGCGTGAAGCGTGGTCGCGCGTTGGCAGGCATGAGATCATGGGCGGCGGTCTCACCATGCAGATCTGGGTGGAACGCAGCCTGGCGCACATCGAAGAACATTTACGAACCGTGAAAACGGTTGAAAACCAGTGAAATACGCTCTTTATTTGTATATTTCGAGGTAAAATATCTATTATGAAAAAGCAAAGAATTATCCTTGTTGACGATCACGAAGTGGTGCGCCTCGGTTTGAAATCCCTGTTGGAACGTCATCCACAGTTTGAGGTGGCCGGTGAAGCGGCTTCGGCGCGTGAAGCGCTTGACCAGGTGGCTTCCCTGAAACCTGATGTTGTCGTAATGGATATTCGCCTGCCGGGCACATCGGGCATCGAAGCCTGCGAGCAGATCGTAACCCAATACCCGAACACAAAAGTCATCATGCTCACCTCCTACGCCGAAGATGAAATGCTGTTCTCAGCTATTCGCGCGGGAGCTTCGGGTTACATCCTCAAGCAGATCGGGAGCGATGACCTGGTGAAAGCCATTGAATCTGTGGGACGCGGAGAGGCCCTGCTTGACCCCGCTGTGACCCAGCGTGTTTTCCAGGAAGTACGGCGCGCGGTCAAAGAGGAAGAGGCTTCTGCCTTTGCCCACCTCAGCCAACAGGAAAAGCATGTGTTGTTGCTGGTCTCAGAAGGCAAGACCAACCGCGAGATCGCCAAGAATTTATTCCTCGGCGAAGGCACGGTCCGCAATTATGTTTCGAGCATTCTCTCGAAACTGAGCGTCAACAACCGCGCGGAAGCCGCCGCCTATGCTGTTGAACACAGCCTGAGAGAATATATTTCACTCTAATTTTTTCAGCCCCTACTCGGAGACACAGTAACCGTAAAACGTGTCTCCGATTTTTATTTAACGAGAGCCCATGTTCCCATTCATATCGCTGACCGATGGTGTTATCACCCTGCGCGCGTTCCACTTTGGTGAAGAGAAAGCCCTGCATCAGGCAGTGCGCGAATCCCTGCCTGAGCTTGAACCGTGGATGTCGTGGGCGAACGATCAGTACACCGTTGAAACCGCGCTCAACTTCATCGCCCTCACCCGCAACTACTGGTCGAATGGGTCCATGTACGCCTTCGCGGTCGTAGATGCGCAGACAGATGAGTTCGTGGGCGGATGCAGTTTGAGTCACATTCACCCCGTGTATCACTTTTGCAATCTCGGTTACTGGATTCGCACTTCACAACGCGGGCGTGGATTGGCCGTCCGTGCCGCGAGGTTATCGGCCCGCTTCGCTTTTGAAAAGGTCAGCTTGATCCGCGCCGAGATCGTGGTCTCGGTCGGGAATGAAGCCAGCCGGCGGGTGGCCGAAAAAGCCGGAGCGCATTACGAAGGGATCCTGCTCAACAGAATGGTGATCGGCAAGGACATTCATGATGCGCACATGTATTCGCTTCTTCCCTCTGACTTTGAACTGACAGCGCGACTATAATTACTCCACGCTCGAACTTTTTGCACACACCTTCCATGCAGGAGACCTCATGAAAAAAATATTCCTACTCGCGCTTACTTTGATCCTCACCGCCTGCGCCGCCACATCGCCCGGCACATCCTCCTCCGCTGCGGTCGTGGAATATCCCATCTGCGAACACGCGGATTTCAAAAAATGCGAGATCCCTCCAGAGGACCTTTTCAACGGGAATTATTTCCGCTGGTTCCAAACTCAGGCACAGCCTTTCGCTGAAAGTGAATTGGATGAGCGTCCCTGGGTGATCTCCATCCTTGGAGAGTTAATGCCCGACCCGGCTGTCCCGCGTGTGAAGGGAACGGTCACCGCCCACCGCGATATCACAGCCGGCTTCACCGAGCATGAAGGGCTGACATACAAGGTCATCCCTTTTGAATTTCCAGACCCAAGCGACCCCACCAACCCTGAGAAAAACGTGCAAGTCATCGGCTTGAATCTTTTGCACGAGATCAAAAAGAACGGCGAGATCGGCGATATGCTTTCAGACCGGCTCATCCTGAAAGAGAACGATCAATGGCTCAACGTGATGAGCATTGCCCCGATCATCACCGGCTACTACTTCCCGACCACCCAAACTTCCATTCCCCTGGTGGAGCGGACATGGAAGGAACTCGGCGAGGAAAAACTGGCGGATATTTTTGAACGGGTGAAAAATGGCGACATCACCGCGCTCAGAGAATTGAATGGATTACCTGTTCAGATCAATGTCAACGACAGCAGGTTTTACAGATAATCAGTCTCCAAGTGAATCAAAAACGGCGCGGACAAAAGTCCGCGCCGTTCTATTTTGGGGCAACTCTATTTCGTCTTTTCTCCGCTCGCCTTCATCCACGCCTTTTTCATATTCAAGGCATCCTCTTCCATAATCGGGCTTTCGCACAAGATCCTTCCGCCGCACCCAAATTTATTCAACGCCTTGAATAGCGCCTTCAGATCCAGATCGGCATCGGCCAGTTTCAAGTGGTTCTTTTCGCCCTTGGGTCCATACTCAATGCCCGAAAGGTGGATATGCAAATTGCGCAGAGACTTATCACCCAACGCCTTGCCGTATTGTTCCAGCAGGCGTGACCATTCTTCATAGGTGTTCATCGTGCCGTCCCCGGGGCGGGCGTGCAGGTGAGCAAAGTCCAGACAGGGCAGCACCATTTCCATGGCGGCGCTCATGGCAAGGGTATCTTCAAACGAGCCGAGCATCGCAGACTTGCCCATTGTCTCGGGGCGAAGGTTCACTTTCACATTCTTCTTTTTCAATTCATCCACACAGCCTTGCAAACGTGGTACGGCAACCTTCAACACCTCAAGCGGATCGGCAGCAAAATACGAACCTGGGTGGAAGATAATATCCGTAGCCCCTGCCAGATAACCATAATGCGCCGCATCCATCAGGCGCTTGCGCGACTTGGGCCACTCTTCATCGTTCGCATTCAGATTAATGAAATACGGAGCATGGATACTGAGTGCAACGCCGTGCTCTTCGCTGGCAGCTTTGATCGCCGCACAAGTCGCCTCGGTCACTCTCACCGACTGCACCCAGCCAAGCTCCATCGTATCCAACCCGACGGAATTGCTAAATTCGATCGCTCCCACAGAACCGCCCGGCTTCTTGGGCGTCCCCATCGGAGAGCCGACAGTTCCAAATTTAAACGATAAGGTCATGATGATCTCCAGAGTTAAGGTCTGATGAAAAGGGAAACGAGCCGGGCATACAATGGCGGACCAAGGATCAACAACCCAACCAGAATGGCCGCCAGCGCGGCAACCAGCACCGCGGCAGCGCCCACATCCTTGGCGATCTTTGCGAGCGGATGATGGTCCGGGCTGACCAAGTCCACCACGGCTTCGATGGCGGTGTTCATGAACTCGCCCGCGAACACCACCGCCGAAGTCAGGATGATCACTGCCCAATCACGAGCGGGCAAACGCAGCCAGACCCCCAAAACAAAAACGACCGTCGCGATCAGGCTGTGGATCCAGGCGTTCTTTTGAGTCCGCAAGACATAATGCCAGCCGCGGAACGCATGCCCAAACGACGCGATCCGCGAAGCGAAAAACGCTCTCACTCTGCTACGAGTCCTGGATCTTGATAAAGGGCAGTCCGAGTCGAGAAAGTACCTCGGCCTGCGCCTGCCACATTGCGGCTTTTTCTTCCGCCTCGGCGTGGTCGTGACCCAGCAAATGCAAAGTGCCATGCACTACAAGCAGCTGCACTTCCGCTTCCAACGGATGCCCGGCCGCCTGCGCCTGTAAAGTGGCACGCGGGATCGATACGAGGATATCTCCCAGGTATGGGACGCCGGTTTCGGGGTCGGTCTCAGAAGATGGGAAGGACAACACATCGGTCGGCGCGTCCACACCCAGAAACTCGCGGTTTAGTTCGTGCAGCTGCGCGTCATCTGTCAGAACAATGGTCATGTCCACATCTGACAGGGACGATTCGACTTCAAGCGTGAAGCGGGCGGCGCGTTCAAGCAGATAGGTATCTGAAAATTCCATTTGAGATTCGATGAAGATCATTTTTCCTTCCTCTGAATAAAGAGGGTTGCTTCCTGGTCGGGAGGCTTGGGGTTGGGATAGGGAATCCGCGGATGGTATGTGCCGCGTAAAGTGGAGACAAAAGACTCCGTGATGAGATTCAAGTCGCGCAGGGTAAGCAGGGTGTCATCCAATTGACCGTATTTCTGCACGGTATCGATCACATTGCGTACAAGTTTTCGCAGGTCGTCATCAGTAGCGGGTCGCTCTGCGCGGGCACGCGCTTCACTGGCATCCGCCAGCATCAACAAGGCGGTTTCACGCGACGTGGGGCGCGGACCGGGGTAACGGAACTGCTCAATATCCACCTTGGTCACATCCCCGTTCGCCGCCTCCATCGCCTGATTATATTGATAGCGTGTGATGAGCGTGCCGTGATGTTCAAGGATGAAATCCTGCAGGCGGCGAGGCAGTCTGTATTTCTTGGCGAGTTGAATACCATCGGTAATGTGGCGGATGATGGTGGCGGCGGATTCCTCCGGCGGCATATCGTTATGGGTGTTCACATTTTCGGGGATTTGATTCTCAATAAAGAACGTTGGATTCATGGCTTTGCCAATGTCGTGGAATTGCGCGCCAACCCTTGTGAGCAGGGGGTCTGCGCCGATCTTTTCCGCGGCTTGTTCCGCCAGGTTGGCAACCTGCAAACTATGTTGATAGGTGCCGGGAGCATTCCTCAACATGAACTGAAGCACAGGCGAGTCGGGACGGGCAATATCCAACAGTTGAAAGACCGTTGTCAGCCCAAGCGTTTGCGCGAACACATATTGCAGCAAAAGCGTCACGCTCGAGGCGGCGAATCCAGCAAAAGAGACCGCACCGATCAGCTGAACAATGCCGAGCCAATCAGGCGTGAAGAAAGGCAGACGATACGCCATGAGCACAACGAATCCCGAAGCAGAGATCGCCGCCGCAGCGCGGATGAATCCCCAAAAACGACGCACAGGTCCCAGCACAAGCAGACCGATCAATGAGGAGAGCAGGTAATAGGGTCCAAGGTCGAGCGTGTTCGAAAGTCCATAAGAAGCGATCAGGCACAAGGGAATGGTAATGACCACTCCCGCCTCCAGCCCGAACAAAGTTGTGATCAGCAGACCTGCAGCCTGCAAGGGATAGGCATACGGCGCGAGTGTGCGGTTCGCGAACAACCGCGCCCCGAGCAGGAACATCACGAACACGATCGCCATCACCAAAAGGTTGCGCGGCTCATTAACGATGACCGAACGTTTACGGCGGAAGAAATACAGCGGGACCAGAAACGCAGAAAGCAGGATCACAGCGGCCGCGCCAACCATATCCTCCCAGCGCTGACCCGGGCGGATCATATCCAGTTTTTGGAAGGCTTCCATATCCGCCGGGGTGATGATCTCACCCGCAGGAACGATGGTTTCACCCGCTTTGTAAGTCCGCACGATCGGGGCAACGGCATCTCGCGCCGCCTGCCGGGCAGCGGTGGTCAACTCTTCACTAAAGAAACTATTGGGAACAACAAAGGCGGTCACCAATTCCGTAACAAGGACCGATTGTTGTTCGTTCAGGGTCAGGCTCACAAAAGTGGAAACGCCCGCCTGGGCCGCCTCCACTTTATCTTCATGGATCGCGCGGCGCATGACCTGCTCGAGCACTCGCAGCGACTCAGCCTGCGCCGCATCCCAACGGGCATCAGAGGCCCCTACCAGATAATCGATAGTCTCAAGTTTGAAACGCACATCACTGAGCGCAACCAGATTCGACTTTTTCTCTTCGATCGAAAGCTCGGCGTTGGTCCGAACCGAGGTGATGTACTGCATGGTGGTTCGCAGACGTTCGATCTGCCCGCGGGCAATGCCAGAATCTGGCGAACTATAAACCGGCTCCACCGCGCTCTCCGCCGCCTGACGCGCTTCCTCCGTTCGGATATCGCTCACGTACTCGATGTCGCGCGGTGATTGCTGAGTGGTCTGCGAAACAACACCGACCACCAGGGCTTGCGCTGTGGGGCGCAAGGCAATGGGGGTCGTGAGTGCCACAAAAGCGATCAAACTGACAGCGGCGATCAGGCTGAATTGCAAAACTCGAATACGGGTTGTGATGGGGGTTCTTGCGTGCATATTTCTTCAACCGCGAAGGACAGGCATGAAACAGCCGGCCCTTCGCAGCGAGGGGGTTACTTGTTAAGCAGTTCTTTCACGGCGGCGCTGATCATATCGTTCGGTGCGCGCCCCGCAACCTTGGGCATCACAATCTTCATGACCTTGCCCATGTCGCTCGGAGCGGAAGCCCCCGTCTCGGCAATGGCTGCCTCAACCAGCGCGCGCAGTTCCTCGGCCGGCATGGCTTTCGGCAGATACACTTCGAGGATCTTTATTTCGGTCTCATTGGCTTCAGCCAGGTCGGCGCGATCGGCCTTCTTCGCCTCTTCCAATGCTTCACGGCGATTCTTGATCTCCTTTTGGATCAAGGTCGTCACCGCCGGATCATCCAGCACAACGCGCTTGTCCACTTCCACCTGCTTGATCGCAGCCAGCACCATGCGCAGCGTGCGCTTGCGGACTTCATCGCCGCTCTTCATTGCATCTTTGACTGATTCATTAAGTTGAGTTTTTATATCCATGATTTGATTATACCCTTTCGTTCAAGGATGAAGAACGCGCTCATTCCCCGCCGGCGCCTGCTTCCACATCCCAAATATTTTTTTCGTTCGGCATTTTCCCGGCTTACAGGTCCGTGAATTTCGCAAACATCTCAGGCGTGAGTATCTTTTCCAAGGTATCGAACTCATGCCGTGTGCGCTTGACAGCCGCCGCCCGCGCGTACGCAAAACGCTCTCCCTGCTTCGGAGAATCCAAATTCATTTTGCCGTGCGAATCCTCGGGCAGGAATTTCAACGCGAAATCACGCATGAAAGGGACAAAGTACAAGGCGTCCATCGGCAGGTAGACCTTTCCGGAGTGCAGCCTTGGGCTTTCGATCAGGTCTTTTTGGACGGGATCCACTTCCAGCGGAGTCGGGACCGCGCCTTTGAACTGATCCAGCCACAGAGTGATGTAATTGGTATGGGAGTAGAAATCCTGCGCGGTGTGGGTTAATCGCCCAAAGGCGATCCACGCCGAGAGCACGCCGGGTGAAAGCAGGGACGCGAGTAAGTATCCACGCTGCTCAATGATGTATCGAAAACCGCCTTCAATGGCATTGTTGTCAAAATGGACTTCGTCGTGCCCGATCTGCTGACGGAGCGCATCCTGCTTGCGGTTGGCGGCAATGATCACCTCCAAGGCGCGCGGGCTGACAAGCCCATTGAGGGCTTCACGGGTCATTTCTTCATGAATGGGAACAAGCATGCCTGAATTATAAGCGCGGCATGGATTAAGTGGTTATAATGCGCCCATGACTTTTTACACCGCAAGAGGCGATGACGGCACCACAGGATTGCTCGGCGACGGGCGCGTCCCCAAATATCATGAACGCATGGAAGCGATCGGCGCGCTGGATGAAGCCTCCGCCGCGCTTGGGCTGGCGCGCGCGCAATGCACCGCCCCGCAAACCCCTTCCATTTTGCTGGAGGCGCAGCGCGATCTCTATAAATTGATGGCTGAAGTTGCAGCCACCCCCGAGAACGCCCAGCGGTTTCATTTCATCGACGAGGGGCGGGTAAAGTGGCTCGAAAAAGAGACCGATGAGTTAAGCGTTGTGGTGGAGATGCCCAGGGAATTCATCCTGCCGGGGGATACACTTGGCGGAGCGGCGCTCTCGATGGCGCGCGCCATCATCCGCAGGGCAGAGCGGCGCGTGGTCAGTCTTTTCGATGACGAGGTGGTGATCAACCCCGACCTGCAGCGTTACCTGAACAGGCTTTCGTCCTTATGCTTCGTACTTGAGCTTCTTGAGAATCAGTTCGCGGGGAAGAAGACCTCACTTGCAAAACCATAAATAAGCAGGAGACCGACGCACCCATCATACGTCGTCTCTGTCTGAAAAACACACACAAAGGTTTCCACATGACAGGCACTATCATCAATATCGCCGCCATTCTGATCGGCGGAACAGTTGGTTTAATCTTCGGGTCGCGCATTCCTGAAAAATTCAAAGGCACCGTTATCGCGGGCATGGGTCTTTTCACCGCAGCAATGGGTTTGCAGATGTTCTTTGAAAGCAACAATCAGTTGATCGTACTCGGTGCGCTCATCATCGGCGCTTTGATCGGCGAATGGGTTGGCATTGAAGACGGGCTGCAGTCTCTGGGGCAGTCTCTTGAAAAACGCTTTTCACGGGATTCAGAAACCGGCAGCGGCTCACGTTTCGTGCGCGGGTTCATGGTCTCCTCCCTGCTTTTTTGCATTGGTCCAATGGCGATCCTCGGCTCTATCCAGGATGGATTGACCGGTGACTATAATCTTCTGGCTGTAAAATCCACACTGGACGGTTTTGCCGCCATCGCTTTCGCCTCCACCCTCGGCGTGGGAGTGATGTTCTCTTCACTCATCATCCTCATCTATCAGGGAGGCATCAGCCTGTTGGCGGGTTTGCTCAACTCCATTGTGACCGACCCAATGATGGCAGAGATGACCGCAACCGGTGGTGTGATCCTGATGGGGGTCGCCCTCAATAATCTGCTGGAAATAAAACAGATCCGCGTGGGAAATTTTTTACCGGCGCTGGCGGTCGCTCCGCTGATCGTTTGGGCCCTGAGCCTGTTCTGAAATTAATTGCCAACAAAAAAAACACCCGACGATCGTCGGGTGTTTTTTTGTGACTCCGGGGGGATTTGAACCCTCAACCAATTGATTAAGAGTCAACTGCTCTGCCATTGAGCTACGGAGCCATTTTTGCTGTTCGCGGACGGTATTATACCCCAAAGAAATTTGGTGTCAATAATTCAATGTCAGCCAAACAGTTTAAGGGAAGGCTTTTTTTCTGCTGTTGATCCCATCAAAAGAAAAACCCCGGAAACATATTCCGGGGTTTTATCATCAGGTTGGAAAGGTTTCTTTAAAACAAGCGCAGCACTGCAGCGCCAGCCATCACAAACAACCACTGCGGGATAAAGCTCAACACAACAGCCGCGACCGCAGTGACGGACACTGTAAAAACAAGCCAGGGATCGCGATCAACGACCGGGTCACCTTCACGCATATACATGTTGACGACCACTCTCAAATAATAATAGGCTGAGACCAGGGAGGTTACCACACCAATGATGGCAAGCCCGGTAAATCCGCCCGCAACCACAGCGCGGAAAAGATAGAACTTACCGACCAGCCCAAGAGTGGGGGGGAAACCGATGAAGGAGAGCATGAAAACTGTCATGCCGACTGCGAGAGCAGGATATTTTTTTGCAAGGCCAGCGAAGTCACCGATCTCAAGTCCCTTGCCTTCGGCCTTTTCAAGTGAGATCACGACCGCCCATGCGCCGAAGTTCGTCACAGCGTAGGAAACGAGATAGAACAGTGCAGCCGCAACAGAGACCGGCATGACTTCCTTATTTCCGTAGGGAACAAAAGCCATCAGAATATAACCGGCGTGGGCGATGCTGGAATACGCCAGCATGCGCTTGATGTTGGTCTGTGAAATGGCGGTAAGGTTCCCAACGATCATGGTCAATGCGGCCAGCACCCAAATCACATCCGTGATATCTACCGAGAGGGATGGGAAAGCCGTGGCAAAAACTCGAAGCAGAGCGGCAAAGCCGGCGATCTTCGCGCCAGAGGACATGAAGGCGGTGACAGCAGTCGGCGAGCCCTGATACACGTCCGGGGTCCACATGTGGAAGGGAACCGCTGCGACCTTGAAGCCAAACCCCACAAGAAGCAGGGCGGCACCAATGGTGAGCAGCAGGCTGGGAGCCCCGTTTGCCGCGGCGTAAAAGATTCCACCGAGCGATGTGGTGGCGGTCGCACCATAGATCAACGCAGTTCCGTACACAACAAATCCGGTCGAGAACGCGCCGAGCAGGAAGTATTTGACCCCAGCTTCTTCAGATTGCAAATTCGGGCGCGCAAAGGCAGCCAACACATACAGGGGGATGGAGAGCCATTCCAACGCAAGGAAGATGATGATTAGGTCGGCAGCTTGTGCCATCAACATCATGCCCGAAACGCTGAAAAGCATCAGGGTGTAGTATTCACCGCGCTCAAGCCCCATACGTTTGAGATACCCGTAGGCAAGGGCAATGCCCAGCAACCCACTGGCAAGAAGAATGATATTTACAAAGACCGAGAACCCGTCCACCACCACCATGTTGTTGAAACCGACGTTCTCGCTGCCAGACTGGGTGACCGTCAACCCGAGTGTGACTGCCAGCCCCAACGCGGACAGGAATGCCGTGAAACCTTTGCTGTTCTTTGGAATGAAGAGGTCAGCCAGCAAAAGCAAACAGGACCAAACGGTAAGGAAGGTCAGCGGGAGAATGGTATAAAAATCAGTTTGCGTCATGAACGCTCCAAGTGCCAGTTACCAGTTATGAGTTACCAGTTACCCGTTTTCAGTAAACGGTAATCAGTCATGGTAATTGGGGAATATTTATTAAGGCAAAGCGGCAATAATTTTTGCGATGGGTTCAAGCAACTGATTCACCGCAGGCGCCATCAAATTAAAGAACGGCGCGGGGTAAAGACCGATCCAGAACATGAAGATCAGCAGCGGAGCGACGGTGAGGATCTCGCGCCAGTTAAGGTCTTTCAGTTCATGATGATGGGTAACCTCGCCCGCAGGTCCGAGGAACATCTTTTGGAACATGTAAAGGATATACACCGCAGCCATGATGACACCGGCAGCGGAGACACCCGCATACCACGGGCTGCCAATAGCCTTCGAGCCAAACGCGCCCAGTAGGATGGTGAACTCGCCGACAAAGCCATTGAGACCGGGCAGACCCATTGAGGAGAGCGCGGAGATCAGCATCACCGTTCCATAGACCGGCATGATCTTCCACAAGCCGCCATAGACCTTGATCTCACGGGTGTGAGTCTGCTCATAGACCATGCCAATGAGGAGGAACAACGCACCGGTGCTGAGACCGTGATTGATCATCTGCAAAATTGCGCCGGACACGCCCTGCGCATTAAGTGCGAACATGCCGAGCATGACAAAGCCAAGGTGGCTGACGGAGGAATACGCGACCAGTTTCTTGACATCTGCCTGCGCGTACGAGACCGCAGCGCCATAGATGATGCCGATGGTCGCGAGGAGCGCGATCCACGGGGCGGCTTCAACGGTGGCGTTCGGGAAGAGTTGAATGTTGAAGCGCAGGAAGCCATAAGTACCCATCTTCAACAGCACGCCCGCAAGGATGACTGAACCGGCAGTGGGCGCTTCCACATGGGCATCGGGCAACCACGAGTGCAGGGGCCACATGGGTACCTTGATGGCGAATGCGGCAGCAAAGGCGATGAAGAGCAGCATCTGCATCTTCGGGTCGATGGTGCCAGATGCATACAGATCAGGCAGACGCGCGAGCATGGTCGGCACATTGAAGGTATCGGTCTTGATGCCGAGGAAGAGGATCGCGATCAACATCAGGATGGAGCCAGCCATCGTGTAGAGGAAGAACTTGACAGCGGCATACACACGGCGCGGTCCGCCCCACAGACCGATGAGGAAATACATCGGGACGAGGGTGAATTCCCAGAAGATGTAGAACATGAACAGGTCTTGCGCGAGGAAAACGCCCATCATGCCGACTTCCAACATGAGGAAGAAGACCATGAAGTCCTTGACCCGGTCTTCCACAGCCTTCCAAGTGGAGAGGATAGAGATCGGTGTGAGGAAGGCGGTGAGCAAAACCAAAAGGATGCTCAGACCATCCACGGCAAGGTAGTAGTAGATGTTCCAGCCAGCGACCTGGATCCACGGGTATTTGGCTTCCAACTGCAGGTTGGGGTTGGATGCGTCGAACTGCCCAAGCACCCAAAGCGACACAGCAAAGGTCAGCAGGGAGGTAGCCATCGCCACCCAGCGGATCGCGTTCTTCGCTTCGGAATTCATGAAGAGAATCACGAGCACGCCCAGAAGCGGAAGGAAGGTCAGAAGAGTAAGAGGTTGCAAAAGAAATTCCATGTTCTATCCTCGGTTTCTACGAGTTTATTTGAAAATCAGGTATCCCAAAATAAGAACAACGCCCAGCATGACAGAGAGCGCGTACGAACGAACAAATCCGTTCTGGACCTTGCGCAAAGCTGCCGATATGGATTGGGTTGCCGTACCCAGCCAGTTCGCGAAGGCGTCAATGCCTTTTTGATCGGCGTAGGTATTGAGCGCAGTATCGCTGAGCCAGTTGTAGGTCCCTGCAATGACCGTGTCGTGCACAAAGTCGTGCCAGAAGCGCCAGTCCACCACATCCGCAAGGAATTGCGACAGCTTCTTGAATGGATTGATAATGACGGCGAAGTAGCCTTCATCCACAAACCATTTGTTTTCCATGCCTGTGAAGATAAATCCAAGCGGTTTCTTGAGCGGGTCGACCTGCCCAGCCTTGAGCGGGTTGCGGCCGTAGAGCAGCCACGAAGTGAAGATGGCAGCCAACGCCAACGCGGTGGAAATGCCCGCAACCTTCAGATCCAGCGGCAAGCCGTGAACTTCGCCGATGGTGTATCCCAGCCAGTGACCGAGATTGTGGAAACCTTCGAACGGCAGATTCAACGCGCCGCCAGCCAGGCTCAAGACAGCCAGCACCATTAACGGCACGGTCATCACTTTGGGGCTTTCCTCGGCATGCGCGGCAGCATCGTGACGCGGTGAGCCAAAGAAGACCATCCAAACCTGACGCCCCATGTAAAAGGCAGTCATGAACGCAGCAAGGGTCAACTGCCCGTAAACACTTGGGAAGTGCAGGCTGGCATCCAGCAGAATTTCATCCTTCGACCAGAAGCCTGCGAAGGGGAAGATGCCCGCGAGAGCAAGCGTGCCGATCATGTACAGCCAGAAGGTGACCGGCATGGTCTTGCGAAGTCCGCCCATGTTGCGCATGTCGCCCGGGTCGAAGACTTCGCCGTGGTCATCGTGACTGCCATGTCCGTGGTCTTCTTCCTTCTTGGATTTCTTTCCCTTCGGCTTTTCGTCGTGATGGGCGTGCGCATGGGCAAGATGATGATGTCCACGCTCCATGCCTAGGATGACAGAACCCGCGGAAAGGAAGAGCAAAGCCTTGAAGAAAGCGTGCGTGATGAGGTGGAACATCCCTGCCACGTACGCGCCCATGCCCACCGCCGCAACCATGAAGCCAAGCTGCGAGATGGTGGAGTAGGCAAGCACTTTCTTGATGTCGTATTGACCGACCGCGATCGTTGCGGCAAAGAGGGCGGTCCCTGCGCCGACCATTGCCACGATGTACTGCGCTTCAGGAACGAGTGAATACAACGGAGCGGAACGGGTCACAAGATACACGCCGGCGGTCACCATGGTCGCGGCATGGATGAGGGCAGAAACTGGGGTGGGACCTGCCATCGCATCGGGCAGCCAGATGTAGAGCGGGATCTGCGCAGATTTACCAGCAACGCCGACAAGCATGAAGATCGTGATTGCCACGATCACCCACGGCATCGAGTGCGCGATCTCCGGCGCAGCCTTGAAGACTTCGTCGAATTGGAAGGAGCCGAGATACCAGAACATCAGGAAGCCCGCGAGCAGGAAACCGAAGTCGCCAACGCGGTTGGTGATGAAGGCTTTCTTCGCGGCGTTCGAGTTCGCCCATGAAGGTCGCGCGAGGGTGTCCATTTCGTACCAGAAGCCGATCAGCAGGAAGGAGCAAAGCCCCACACCTTCCCAGCCGACAAAGAGCATCATGTACGAGTCGCCCGAGACGAGGATCATCATCGCCGCGATGAACAGGTTGAGGTAGAGGAAGAAGCGGTTGAAGCGTCCCTCTTCATGCTTGAAGCGCACATCCTCGTGCATGTAACCAATGGCGTAGATGTGGATCAAGGTGCCGACGCCGGAAACGACCAGCATCATGGTGGTCGAGAGCGAGTCCACGCGGAAGGTCCAATCGAGTTGGAGCGTGCCGATGTGGATCCACTCTGCGAGCTTGACGCTGTGCGCTTCGCCGTGCGCGGCAGAGACGGAATAAGCCAGCAGCACCGAGACGACAAACGCCGCCCCAGAAGCCAGGCTTGCCACAGTGCCGGTCATCTTTTCGCTGAACTGCCTGCCAAAGACCAGATTGATCAGCAGGCCCGTCAGCGGCGCAAAGACCAGCCACGGGGCGAGAAAGAAAAATCCTGTACTAACTGATTCGCTTAAGTGCATAAAAGTCTCCAGAGAGTAGAGAGCAGAGAATAGTATTCCTACTATTTATCTAGTCTCTAGTCGTCTAATCTCTATCCTTTCAGAGAATTCATCTCATCGATATTGATGTTCTTCTTGGTCTTGAATATCTCAACGATCAAGGCAAGACCAACCGCCACTTCGGCGGCGGCAACAGCGATGACGAAGAACACAAAGATCTGACCGCTGAAACTGTTGTACATTCTGGAAAAAGCCACGAAGGCCAGGTTGCCCGCGTTGAGCATCAACTCAATGGACATGAAAATGATCAACGGGTTGCGGCGGACAAGCACGCCCAACGCGCCGATCGTAAAAAGGATTGCCGAAAGGATGATGTAATAATCGACTGGAACCATGTTCTCTACCCTGCCTTTTCCCGTTTGGTGAGGACGATCGCGCCCACCATGGCGATCAACAGCAAAATGGATGTGACTTCAAATGGCAGCAGGAATTGATTGAAAAGCGTCATGGCCATTTCACGCAGACTTTCCATGGAGTTCAAAGCGGCATCTGGAGCAGTGATCACCGCATCAGACCGGGCTCGCGAAACCACGAGGTAGATCGATTCGACGAAGAGGACTGCAGAGAGCACATAAGCCAGCGGTTTCTGCCACGGCAATGCCTGCGCCGGAGCAAGGCTTTCGGCTCCGAGCAGCATGATCACGAACAGGAACAAAACCATGATCGCTCCGGCGTACACGGTGATCTGCGACATGGCAATGAATGGTGCGCCAAGCAACAGGTAGAAGATCGCCACTGTTACAAAATTCAGCACAAGAAAAAGCGCCGAATAGACCGCATTGCGGCTGAACACCATACCAAGCGCCGCAGCAACGGCAACCAGGGAAAGAACAAGGAAGACGATTAGTTCAGAAGTCATAAGCACCTTATTGGTAATTAGTAACTGGTAATTACCTTTTACCAATTCCTAATCCGTGGGATCCTTCATCTCAGGGACGGATCGAGTGAACACACCAGCATCCACTTTGCGGGGCGTGAGCATTTCCGACGCCGGGACAGGTTCCAGCAGGGAGTCTTTCGTGTAAATGGCCTGCCTGCGGTCTGTAAATGAAAGTTCATAGTTATCGCCCAGGACGATCGCTTCGGTCGGGCAGGCATCTTCGCAAAAGCCGCAGTAGATACAGCGCAGCATGTTGATCTCGTACGTGGATGCATAACGCTCGCCGGGAGAGAAACGCTTCTCATCGGTGTTCTCAGATGCTTCCACAAAGATCGCATCTGCCGGACAGGCCGCCGCGCACAACGAACATCCGATGCACTTTTCGAGCCCGTTCTCATAACGCTTCAAAACGTGACGACCGCGGAAGCGCGGACGAACTTCTCGCTTCACTTCGGGATACTGATAGGTTACGGTCCGCTCAAAGAGGAAGGAGCGGAGCGTCTCCCCCAGTCCCCTGGTAAGTTCAATGACAGGATCAAATACGCCCATTGGATTTTCTCCTCAAGTCACGATAAATAAATGCCACCGCCACGATCGCGCTGATAATTGAAAGGACGGGGATGCTGTAGTAATAAAGTTGGTTATTAAGTTCCTGCGCCAGCAGAATGCCAGTGGCGGTGATGAAGACCAAAACCAGCGAAAGCGGAAGAAGGATCTTCCAGCCGAACGCCATCAAACGGTCATAGCGGATGCGCGGCCAGGTGGCGCGGATCCAGATCATGAAGAACAAAAGCACGATCACTTTCAACAACAAGTAGATCGGTCCAAGGAACCAGTTTTGGTCCACGCTCAGGAAGGTGTCCTTCAGGAACCAGAACTCGCGGTAGCCGCCGAAAAACAGGGTTGCAGCGATCATGCAGATCACGATCATCTTCTGGTATTCAGCCATGAAGAACAGCGCGAACTTCATACCTGAATATTCGGCGTGATAACCCGCGGTCAATTCCTGTTCCGCTTCCGGCATATCAAATGGAGCGCGGTTCACTTCCGCGAGGGTAACGATCATGAACACCAGCGCGCCCACAGGCTGCATCACGGCAAACCACATATCACGCTGGGCAAAGACGATCTCGTTCAAGTTCATGGAATTGCTCATAATGATCGCGATCGCAAAGCACAAGCCAAGCGATAATTCATAAGAAATCATTTGCGCCGAAGAACGGATACCGCCAAGCATGGCGTACTTGTTATTGCTCGACCAACCCGCCAGCACAATGCCGTACACAGCAATGGATGCGATGGAAGCAATATACAAAATACCAACATTTAAATTTGCAACATACAATGTGATCTCGCGGTCGCCAAGCATAAAGGACGTACCAAGCGGGATCACAGCGGCCAGGATCAACGAAGGGACCACCGTCAACACAGGAGCAAGGATAAACACCACCTTATACACTCTCGCTGGTGTCAGTTCTTCCTTGAAGATCAACTTGACCGCGTCCGCGATCGGCTGCAACAAACCCTGATATCCAGCGCGGTTCGGACCAACACGCACCTGCATGCGGGCCAGCGCGCGGCGTTCATACAATGTCAGGTAGGCAAAGCCAGTCAGGAGGACAAAGCAAAGCACAAACCCTTTAATTACCCATTCAAGCCACATGGTTCCGTCCATATCACTTCACCTTTGCCACAACAGGTTCGTGGATCGCAACGCCCATACTGCGCGGCACCAACGCCACACCCGCCGAGATCGTATCATCCAGCTTGACCACCAAATCCGCGTTCACGCCTTCAAAGGACAACTTGACCGTTGCGCCCGCTTCCACACCAAGGTTCTTGGCAGCCGTGGGATGCAGGGTTATCGTCGCTTCACCAACACGCAGATCAAGCAACTGCGCAGGATTGACCGTTCCGCCGCGATCATATAATTTACTGACCGGGACCGCCAGCAACTCTTTTTCCTTCGGACGAAGAGCCGCTTCTTTCCTGACCTTTGGGATGGAAACCGATTTTCCAGACTGGGACACCGGCGCAAGCTGCACGCCCAAACCGCGTGTGTTCTCGTAGGTCGTGCCGCCATAATACAGGTCGCCACGCCCAACGATCGGCCATTGCCCGTGGACTTCAGCCAGCGAAACATAATTCATGTCAGTGAACGCATCGAGCGAGCTGGCAAGAATATCGAATACGACCGAAGCAGATGATCCTTCCAGGATCACGCCCATTTGTTTGGCGATCATCGAGGTGATCGCGAAATCGGGTTTCGCATCGCCCTTGACCGGCACAGCTGCGTAGAAGCGCTGCACACGGCGTTCGCCTGAGGTGAACGTTCCTTCCCGTTCAGAGAAAGCTTGCGCGGGCAATACCACATCCGCGATCTCGGTCGTTGCGGTTTCAAGAATATCCTGCACCGCCACGAACTTCGCGCCTTTGAGAGCCTTGGCCAAAGCGGGGTCATCGCCCACCGGATCAGCGCCAACGATATATACAGCCTTGCCCTTGAGAGCCTTATCCAACTCAACCTCGGGGCGCAGGCCAACTTCCCATGCGCCCTGATCGTTGGCTCTTTGCCAGACACCAACCAAACCGTTGTTCGGCTTGCCGATGTGCTCGGTCTCTTTCAAAAGTGAGGCGCATGCCGAAGCAAGCCCGGATGTGCCATTTAATCCAAGTCCCTCGCTGCCAAAGAACACAACCGCGTTCTTCGCCTTCGCGAATTCATCAGCGATCTTGCCTTTTGCATTCAGGTCGTTGATTGCTTTTACTTCATCGCCATACGCATAACGGATGACGTACTTGGCAAAGCGGTCCAGTTTCGTCTCGCGCGGATTCGCAACAATAAGCGTTGCGCCGCGGTCAGCCGCCTGCTTGACCCTCAGCCACCAAATGGGAGCTTCTTCATATAGATCAGATGCAACTACCAGAATGGCGTCACCTTTGCCCATCTTGCCGATGTTCGTGCCCTGACCAACACCCACAAGCTGGGTGATGTCGCCGCCGCCCATATCGGAGTACAAGATCGCCGTTCCGCCCGCATGATCTGCCAGCGACTTCAGATTGAAAAGGTCTTCATTCGCCAGACGTCCGGAAGCCAGAATGACGAAATCTTTTTTGTATTTCAAGAAATTCTCAGCCGCAAGTTTTGTAGCGGAGTCCCATGAAGCGCGTGCAAGCTTCTCATCCTTGCGGACCATCGGTTTGGCAAGGCGCTTCTTGCTTTCGGCGTAGTGATACGCGAAGCGTCCTTTGTCACACAACCAGATCTCGTTCACTTCTTCGTTCTGACGCGGCATGACACGCTTGACCACGACCTCACCGCCCGCTTTTGCTTCGCGGCGTGTGTTGAGCGTGGTATTGCAACCAACAGGGCACTGTGTGCAGATGGATGCTTCGGCTTTCAATTCCCACGGGCGCGCGCCAAAGCGGAAGTCTGCTGTGGTGAGTGCGCCAACCGGGCAGATATCGGTGGTGTTGCCCGAGAAAACAGAATCAAATCCCGGGTCCGATAAAGACACGATCTGGGTGTTGCGTCCGCGTTCATCAAAACCGAGGACAGCCTCTCCCGCCACTTCGCTCTGGAAGCGGATGCAGCGCGCGCACTGAATGCAGCGCTCACGATCGAGCCAGATCAATTCGCCAAGAGGGACCTGCTTCTCGAGGTGCAATTTTTCATCGTAGTTGAAGCGGCTTCGTCCGGGACCGAACTGCATGGTCAGGTTTTGAAGCGGGCATTCACCGCCCTTGTCGCAGACCGGGCAGTCAAGCGGATGAGAAGTGAGCAGGAATTCCACCGTGCCCTTCTGCCCATCCAACGCCTTGTCTGTGGTGGTCATGACAACCATGCCCTCTGAAACGCGGTTGGTGCATGCAGTTTCAAGCTTGGGCATAAATTGGATCTTGGGCTGTCCGTTTTCCATCACAGGCTGACCGGTTGCGCGGTCGATCATGGGGCGTCCCACTTCCACCAGGCACATGCGGCACATACCGACCGGTTCAAGTTTCGGGTGGTGACAGAAGACGGGGATGTCGATGCCGATCATCTTGGCCGCATCCGCGATCAGCGTTCCATCCGGAACGGTTACACTTTTTCCATTAATTGTTAGCGTGACTTGTTTCGTCATGCGTGCTCCGTTAAGCCTTTGCTGCTTTTTTGAAATCTTGCGGGAATCTTTCGATACCGGTAACCACAGCCATCGTGGCGAACTCACCCAGCGCGCACAAGCATTTGCCCTGCATCTGCTTGGCGACATTTAGGAGCAGGTCCACGTCAGATTGCGAACCATGACCAGAATGGATGCGATGCGTGATGTTCTGCATCCAGTAATTACCTTCACGGCAGGGTGTGCACTTGCCGCAGGATTCATGCTTGAAGAAGTGAATGGTCTTGTTGATGATCCAGTCCACGCTGACGGTGTCATCGATCACGATGACCGAGGCAGAGCCAAGGTCGCCGCCCAGCGTGCGGACGGAAGCGTAATCCATGGGCGTGTCGAGGACTTTGTCGTCAACCGGGATCAATGAGGAGGATGCGCCAGCCGGCATGATCGCCTTGACCGGACGTCCTTCCTGGATGCCGCCGCCGTATTCATAGATCAACTCACGGAAGGTCTTGCCAAAAGGCAGTTCATAGTTGCCGGGCTTGCGCACACGTCCGGAGAGCGAGAACAACTTCACGCCTGCGCTGTCGGCTGTGCCCATGGACTTGTACCATTCCGCGCCGTTGGAGATAATGGCGGGGACATTGGTGAACGTTTCGACGTTGTTGATGATGGTGGGCTTGCCGTACAAACCATACGAAGGCGGGAAAGGCGGGCGCACACGCGGCTGTCCGCGCTTGCCTTCAATGGATTCCAGAAGCGCCGTCTCTTCGCCGCAGATGTATGCGCCTGCGCCGAGATGGGTAAAGATCTTCAGGGAGTAATCGGTACCGAACAATTTATCGCCCAGATACCCGGCTTTTTCCATATCCGCGATCTTTTCATCGAGGATGGCAGCTACCTGCCAGAATTCTCCGCGCAGATAAATATACGCCGCAGTAGCACCGACCGCATAGGAGGCAATTGCCAGCCCTTCAAGGAATTGAAAAGGATTGGATTCCATGATCTCGCGATCTTTGAAGGTGCCGGGCTCGGACTCATCGGCATTGGCAACCACATAATGCGGCCAATTTTTGTTATCAATGAAGGACCACTTCATACCGGTCGGGAACCCCGCGCCGCCGCGTCCGCGCAGACCAGAGTTCTTAACCACATCGATCACATCGGTAGGCTTCATCTTTGTGACGGCTTTCTTGAACGCGTCGATGCCGCCGTTCTTCTTGTAAACATCCAGCTTGTTGATATCGGGAACATCCCGATGGCGTAACAGGACGTGAGCCATTACTTCACCTCCTTGCCAGATTGCTTGAGGGCTTCGATCAATTCCAGTGTGCGATCCACGGTCATGTTCTCGTGGTACTTGATCCCATCGGGACCCTGGGTCTGGAACATCGGCGCTTTATCGCAGGCGGCAAGACACATCACCGCTTCAAGAGTGACCAATCCATCGGCGGTCGTTTCACCGACCTTGATGCCAAGGTTGCCGCACAGGTTGTTCAGGAATTCATCCGCACCACGCAAGGCGCAGGGCAGATCCGTGCATACCTGCATGCGGTACTTGCCCGCCTTCTCATCGTGATAGAGCGAATAGAAACCGACAATGGAAGCCACTTCGGTCTCGGTGATGTCCAACAACTGGGCGATATCCTGCATCGCCGCCTTGTTAACGTACCCTTCCTCACGCTGGGCAAGGTAGAGAAGCGGCATCACCGCCGAGCGTTTCTGCTCAGGCGGATATTTGGCCAAAATTTGTTTTACTTCCTTCGGATAGGTTTTCTCGAGGCTCATCTGTCAATATCTCCGAGGACAATGTCAATGGAAGAGAGGATGGCGACCAGATCAGCCACCAGAGACCCCTTCACGATCTGAGAAAGCACGCCCAGGTTGTCGAAAGAAGGCGTACGCATATGAACACGCATGGGTTTCGGTCCACCATCGCCCTCGAGGAGCACACCCAGCTCACCACGCGGAGATTCAACCGCGCTGTAAATGGAAGCCTGCGGCGCGGAGAAACCTTCGGTCCACAACTTGAAGTGATGGATGAGGGATTCCATGCTCACACCGATCTCTGAGCGCGGCGGCGGGACGAACTTTCGGTTCTCAGAACGTACAGGACCAAGCGGCAGTTTATTCAACGCCTGTTCCACGATCTTCAAGGACTCGCGTAATTCCTGAATACGGACCAAATAGCGGGCATACACATCGCCGTCATTCAGAACAGGGACAGTGAAATCGTACTGCTCATATCCCATGTATGGGCGGGATTTGCGCAGATCCCAGTTCACGCCGGATGCGCGGAGGGGGGGACCGGTCACGCCAAAGGACAGGGCGACAGACGGTTCCAATTTACCGAGTCCCACTGTGCGGTCAATAAAGAGCGGGTTCTTCGTCAAAAGGGTTTCATATTCATCGATGCGCTTCGGGAAGACCTTGATGAAATCACGCACAGCCTTCTCGAACTCCACGGGCACATCACGCCACACACCGCCGGGGCGGAAGTAGGTGGTCATCATGCGCTGTCCCGAGACCATCTCAAAAATATCGAGGATCTGTTCGCGTTCACGGAAACAATAAAGGAACATCGACATCGCAGCCAGGTCGAGACCGGAGGTTCCCAGCCATACGAGGTGAGATGCAATGCGCTGAAGTTCTACAAGGATCACCCGCAAAGCCTGACCACGGGCAGGCACATCGAGGTCAACAAGCTTTTCCACTGCCATGCAGTAGGCAAGGTTATTGCCGATCGTGTTCATGTAATCCAGACGGTCGGTCATCACTTCGGCCTTTTGGTAGGTCTTGGCTTCCATGTTCTTTTCGATCCCCGTATGCAGGTAACCGACATCGGGAATACAGTTGACCACGATCTCGCCGTCCAACTCAAGCAGCAAGCGCAGCACGCCGTGCGTGGACGGATGCTGCGGACCCATGTTCAGAAGCATCGTTTCGCCGGTCAGCGCACGCTCTGAAACCAGGTGTTTGAACTTTTCCAAACTGACTTCTTCAATCTGACTCATAACTATTCCTTTGCGTACGGCTTGCGCAGATCGATCTCATCGAAGTTGAAGGTGAACTGCGGCTCTTCATAACCGAGCGGGAAATCCTTGCGGAGCGGGTGTCCTTCCATATCCTCGGGGGTGAGGATGCGGCGCGGGTCAGGGTGACCATCGAACTCGATGCCGAACATATCGAGCAGTTCACGCTCGCGCCAGTTCGCCATATCGAACACTCCGGTCACAGTCGGGACCTTTGGGCTGCTTCCGCTCACAGGGACACGGAGCTGCACCGACAGGTTTTTGGCGATGGAAGTTAACTGATAGATCACATGAAAACGCGGCGCTTCCTGCGGGTAGTAATCCACCGCGGTCAATGCCGAGAGCAATTCAAAATTCTGTTCATCACGCAGCAGGGTCAGCGCATCCACGATCTGCTCGGGCTTCACGAAAAGATGCACTTCATTGCGAAACTCTTCGAAGGTCGCGCCAAACTTATCCTGGATCGCTTTGACGATAGGTTCTAGTTTTTTATCCATGAATCAATGACTCCAGCCGGCCCTACTTGGCGGCGTATTTTTCGGTGTAATACTGTTTGAACGTTTCGCCTTTGACCTTCTCATGGATGGTCATCACCCCGTGGATCAATGCCTCGGGGCGCGGCGGGCAGCCTGCCACGAACACATCCACCGGCACCACCTCATCCACACCCTGATAGATGGCGTAGTTGTTGAAGACACCGCCGCAAGACGCACAGTCACCCATGGCGATCACCCACTTGGGCTCGGGCATTTGATCATACAAACGGCGAAGGACGGGTCCCATTTTCTTCGAGACACGTCCTGCAACGATCATCAAGTCAGACTGGCGGGGGCTGGCGCGCATGAGTTCCATACCAAAGCGGCTCATATCGTAATCTGAAGCCTGCGCAGCCATCATCTCAATGGCGCAACAAGCCAGACCGAACAACATCGGCCACATGGCATTGGTGCGTCCCCAATTCACGACGCTTTCAAGCGTGGTAGTGACCACGCCCATATTACCGAGTTTTTGCTCTACTCCCATTCCAAAGCTCCTTTCTTCCAGGCATATACATAGCCTATCAATAAGATAACAATAAAGACGATCATCTCCAATAAGCCGAAAATACCCAGCTTACGGAAGGCGATCGCCCAGGGTAGAAAAAATACAACTTCAATGTCGAAGAGGATGAATAACACAGCGATCAAATAGAAACGGACCGGCATGCGCCGCGTTCCTTCGCCATATGGGTTCATACCTGATTCATAGGGCATGGACTTTGCATCTGTGTTCTTACGTGGACCAAATAATTCCCCCAAACCAATCGCGGCAAACGCAATAAACGTGGCTACCGCGATCATCACTGCAATGGCTATGTATTCCAATAACATAAACACCTCTTGGTGTGTGAGATCAGTGCGTGAAATCTGGCACGTTCGGCGAAGTATATCATAAGAGACTTTTGACGAATAGTTAAAGTGTCACTTTTCACAAAAATGATGATATTAGTCATATTGAGAAAAAAGATGAGAAAATCACGCCGAACCTCATATACAAACAAAACTGCGGACGCCTTCAGAATAAAAAAAACGCCAACTTTGGCATGTTTCTGCCTAAATCAGCGTTTTGTCTTTTGTTATGTATTACTGCTCAATCCCCCAGGTAATCTCGCAATTCACGGCTGCGTGTGGGGTGACGCAACTTGCGCAGAGCCTTGGCCTCGATCTGACGGATGCGCTCGCGGGTCACATCAAAATAACGACTGACCTCCTCAAGGGTATGCTCCCGCCCATCGCGCAGCCCGAAGCGCAGTTCCAGCACTTCACGCTCACGGTCTGACAACGAGGCGAGCGCATGCTGCATCTGTTCGCGCAGCATTTCGCGCGCCGCAGAATCGATCGGCGAAGGAGCCTCTTCATCTTCAATGAAGTCGCCAAGGGTGCTCGAGTCTTCATCCCCCACCGGACCTTCAAGCGAGACAGGCTCTTCGGCAGAGCGCAGCACACGATTCACCTTTTGCGTGGCAGTCTCCAGTTTTTGCTGCAATTCGGCGCTGAGTTCCTTGTTCTCAGATTGAGCGCGCAAAATGGTTTGCACATCTGAAGCGGAAAGGTACCCCACCTCCACGGCCAGTTCTCCGTTATTTGGATCCCTGCCCAAGACCTGGGTCAGGTGTCTTTGCGCCCGGAGGATACGTGAAATGGATTCGAATAAATGCACCGGAATGCGGATCGTCCGCGCTTGCTCGGCGATGGATCGATTAATGGATTGACGGATCCACCATGTGGCATAGGTGCTGAACTTGAATCCGCGGCGCGGGTCAAATTTATGCACCGCCCGCAAAAGTCCCATGTTGCCTTCCTGGATCAGGTCGAGCAGAGACATGCCGCGCCCAAGGTAACGCTTGGCCACACTGACCACCAACCGTAAATTGGCATTGATCAAAGCCTGGTTGCCTTCCACTGCGCGGGCATGGATCAGGTCCATTTCGCTGAGCAGTTCCTGATCTGGGGGAAGGTTGCGGTAAAGAGTGCGCTGAGCGGGGAAGGCATGCTGGTCTCGGACATGCATCAGCAGCCACTCAGCATATTTGAACGGGAGCAGGTACAGGCTGAGAAAGACCGAGTAGGCGTGCCGCACAAGGTTATCCCAAAGGTGATCCACTCCCCAGTGACCGTTATCCAGATATGCGCGGAAGTAAGAGGGGGAATCAAACTGCCAGCCTGCGTGCAGTGACTGCGCTTCCGCGATCATCAACGCCAGGTTGGGAAGTTCATATTTGAGGCGATCGGTATCTTCGACCAATCGATCCCACGAGGTGAGCATTTCAGAAAGCAGGGAGTGGTAAATGGAAGCCGAAAGCGAGACTCCTTTGCGCATGTTCATGGTTCGCAAAGACTTGATGAAACGGTCTGCCTCGCTCAGTGTGGCAAGGCGGAACTCGCTGTCTGAGTCGAGCAATTTCACCAGCCCGATCTCACGCAAGTACAGCCGCACCGGGTCTTCAGAAAGTTCGTGCACCAACTCCTGCTTCGGCAGCGGCAGGATGTCGTCTATGTCATATTCCTGTTGGGCAAGCAAAGCCTCATCCGGCTCGAGCACATCTTCGGATGCGGGATCGAGCGAAAACCCCACCTCTTCAATTTCCAGGCTGGCCATGTTCGGCAGGGAAATACGCGGAACGGATAAAGACTCCGGCTGCGCCATCTTTGGAGCCTTCTCCACGACCCGCTTTTTCTTTTCTGTTTTTTTCTCTATTTTTTTCGCCGGTCGTTTCGCAGCCCTGACAGCGGGTTTTTCCTTGGTTTTCGATTTAGCAGACATTGGTCTCCCATTTTATGAAGGCTATTAATAAAAAGCTTTTCGATCACCTAGAATTTTTATGATCCAAGACTTGCGATCACGCCTATCTTTTTAATGCCAGCCTTCGCTTTGCCTGATCAAGTCCGTGGATCAGTTTCACTAGCTGCGAAGCCTGCTCTTCATATACTTTGCGGTTCGTGCCGCCTTGCTGCTGCTCTTCTTCCAACAGGAAGCGCAGTTGATTCATGTTCGTCATCGCGTTCATACGGCGCAGGTCCATCAAACGCGAAAGCAATTCTTCAAGCACTTTGTCTTCCACGGGGTCAAGTTTTTCAGACTGCACGAGAAGATTTTTCGACACATCGCTCACGGTCTCAGGCAGGTGACTGACCACATAATGATGGTGATCCCTTTCATCCTGTTCCACCGCCGAGCGCAAAACTCCGAACAAGAGCTGATGGTCAGTATACTCGAAGTCATTCGCGGCAAGCGCGCTCAAGCCGAACTCTTGAAGTTTTCGGTCGAGGCTGTATAAAAATTCAGGTCTGCGAAGCAAGACGCTCAAACAATAGGATTCGATCATCAAGGTGGGATTAAGCGCCACCACCGACGACTCGGTCTTTTTCGCGGGGGCGGTCGCGCGGGGTTTGCGCTTCAACGCCGGACCCTGAACCTGCGCAACGGTCAACGCGCTTTCATCCACCCGCAGCATGCGCGCCAGCGCCTGGCGGTAGGTATCGCGCTCGATCGGCGTCGGCAGATCTTCAATTAAAGGAAGCACCTGCGCCGCGATCTGATTCTTCACCCGGGCATCGTTGAGGTTCTGCCCCACGGACAGAGAATCCATGACGTGGGTCACGATCGGCTTGGCGTTCTCGATCAGCCGCTTCCATTCCTCCCGGTCGCGAGCCACGATCTCATCGGGGTCAAGGTCATCGGGCATGGTGGCGACCCGCAGGTCGGCCTGCAGCCGCGCCTCATTGCGGAGCAGTCCGCGCGCGTCAAAGCCAAGCTCGCCTTCACGATCCATCGCGGAGCGCGCCGCGTCGAGTCCGCGCAAGACCGCTTTTTGTCCCGCGGCGTCCGGATCGAGAGCAAGGACAATGCGCCGGGTGGATTTCTTGATCAGCCGCAATTGATCTTCGGTCAGCGCCGTGCCCATCGGCGAGACAACATTCTCATACCCCGCCTGATGCAGGGCGATCACATCGAGGTAGCCTTCCACGATCACAGCCTGGTCGGCCGCGCGGATCGGCTTGCGAGCCCGGTCCAGGCCGTAGAGCAGGCGTCCCTTTGAAAAGATCGCGGTCTCGGGTGAATTTAAGAATTTGGGGATGTCGTTCGGGTCGACGATGCGCGCGCCAAAGCCGGCCATTTTTCCGTTCTCGTCACGGATGGGGATCATGATGCGGTGGCGGAAACGATCAAACGTACGCCCGTCCGAGTCGCGCACTGAGAGCATGCCCGAATCGATCAAATCCCTTTCGCTAAAACCTTTGGATGTGAACTGCTTCAGCAGGTTATCGTACCCTTGCGGAGCATAGCCAAGGCCAAAGGTCTCAATGGTGGCATCGGTCAACTTGCGCTTTTCGCGCAGGTAGGTCAGGATCTCTTTGTTATTAAAAAGGTGGGTTCGGTAAAAAATGATCGCGTCTTCGAGCAGGGTGCGCAAATGTTCATGCGCTTCCTTCACCTCGGGCTTCTCTGCCACAAAAGATTCGATCTTCACACCTGCCCGATCGGCAAGCTTCTGCAGGGCTTCCTTGAAATCCACCCCTTCGCGTTTCATCACGAACTTAAAGATATCGCCGCCCTCGTTGCATTGCCCAAAGCAGCGCCACGTCCCAGACTCCGGCCACACCACAAAGGCCGGCGTATGCTTGTTATCATGGAAGGGACAGAAACCGGTATAGTTCTTCCCCGCGTGGCGCAGTTTTACACCCGCCTCGGAAACGAGGTCAACAATATCGATCCTGGATTTAACTTCATCAATGGTGGACATGAATTGGGAATCTATGATTTCTTGTGATAAGCAGATCGCTCTGTGTGTCACTTGAATTATACTTGCACCCTATGAATTCATGGCTTATCAAACATCGGGCAATCATCATCCCATTTCTGGGGCTTTATGCGTGGCTGGTCATTTCCACTTCATGGGTCAGCGACGACGCGATCATCACCTTCCGCTCGCTTGAGAATTTTCTGCACGGTCATGGAGCGGTATTCAACATCGGCGAACGCGTGCAGACCTTCACCCACCCTTTATGGTTCCTGATCCAGGCGGCGGCAAACTACATTCTAAGATTGTGGGAAGACAACCCGCTCGGGCAGGGGCAAATGTATTTCCTCAACATCTTCATCTCCATTGGCATCTCCCTGCTGACAGCGGTGATCTTTGCCTATAAAGCGGCATCGTCAACCAGGGGAGCGGTGCTGGGGATCTTGATCTTCTCACTGTCAAAATCCTTTATTGATTACTCCACCTCCGGGCTGGAAAATCCGCTCACACATTTCATCCTGCTGCTTTTCATTGTGGTCTATCTGGCACGGAAGGAAGACTCGGCTCAAAGCGTGTTTTATCTTTCCCTGCTGGCCGCTCTCGGCGGTCTCGACCGGTTGGACACGCTTTTGTTCTACTTCCCGGCTTTTCTTTCCATTCTTTGGCAGTCGCGCAGCAAAGGCAGAGACATCCTCCTCATTGCGGCTGGATTTCTCCCTCTCGTCATCTGGGAATTGTTCTCACTTTTTTATTACGGATTCCCCTTCCCCAACACCGCCTACGCCAAGATCAACACCGGCATCCCCGAATCAAAACTCATCACTCAGGGCCTGTATTACTATCTAAATTCCCTGCGGCTGGACCCGCTGACCCTGCTCACCATTTTCACGACCATGGCAGCAGTGGCGGTCAGCAAGAACGGACGGAAACAGGTCATCGCCGCGGGGATCGCGCTGTACATGCTTTACACGGTATACATCGGCGGCGATTTCATGAGCGGAAGATATTTCTCCACGCCCCTGCTGGCTTGCGTCACCCTGCTTTCCGGCATGGAGATCAAGCCTGCAAAATTTTATGGGCTCGCGGCCGGGTTGGTCCTGCTGATCGGCATCGCGCCGCTCTTCGTGGTCGCCGAACGCAACCCTTCCTTTGGCGTTGAAAGTGAAGACCGGCATCGAGTCTTCATCGACGTCCACGAAATTTCAGATGAACGACTCGTGTATTCGGGGCTTGGTTTCTTTGAAGTGCTGCGCAAGAACGAGACGCCGTCATCAGATCATTCCGGAAAAAATTGGGTATACCTGCCCGGAGAACCCGTGCGGGTCAAGGTGGTCGGTCCGCTCGGATCTGGCGCCATGACCTGGGGACCGAACTTCCACGTGATCGATGTCAACTCACTGGCAGACCCGCTCATGGTCCGCATGCCGCTTTACGATGTCAACAAATGGCGCATCGGGCATTTCCGACACATGATCCCCAAGGGATACATCGACACCCTGACCTCCGGCGAGAACGTGATCGTGGATAAGAATATCGCTCTGTATTACGACAAGCTTTCCTTTGTCATCAAAGGAGACCTGTGGGATCAGCAAAGACTGCTGGAGATCTGGAAGTTGAACACCGGTCAATACGACCATCTGCTGGAAAATATCACTCTCGCATCGGCAGAAGAGTAAGGATAACAAAACGGCAACTCACATGAGTTGCCGTTTTTCGTTCAGGATCTGGGTTGGGTGACCGGGTTAGTCATCCAACGGGTTGTAGGCTTCCGAGTCACAGTCGTGACCGGGTCCACCGCGCATATCGCCGGGCTGCAAACCAAAACTCTCCACATTGCTCGAAGAGGAGGAAGAACTCTGGATGGGATGCAAGCTCAAATTGACATGAGCCTGACCGCCCTTAACTCCCGAACTTAACCTCGCGCCCTGCACGCTGGTAAAGATTCCGGCAACAAGCACGATCGCGATCAAAACAGAAAAGACGATACGGGTAATCACTGACCTGGACATATTTTTTCTCCTTGCTAATCGGCTTCAACAATAAAACAGGCTTTCTGCTTCGCAAGACCCGAAAGCACTGTGACAACACAAGACGAGAAAGAGCCAAGACCGAATCCCCGCTAACCTTTCCTAAATATTACCAAATCAGTCCTAATTTATCAATAATTATATGAGAACACACTCATCCTTAATAATGAAAAGACCGCCGATTCCTGCCTGAAAACGGCAAAAATCAGCGGTCTTTGGAACTGCAACAGATGAAGTTTAGAACCCTTCGAGCTTGCTCAGGTCGGCAATTCCTTTTGTCAACCCGGCGACCTGCCCCACCAACGCAAGGCGATTTTGCTTCACCTTTTCGTCCTCGACCATGACCATGACCTTATCAAAGAAGGCGGTGATGGCGGGGATGAGATTCGCGACAGTGGTAAGGAGGTCGTTTACGTTGTTGAAGGTCGAAGGTTGAAGTTTCAAAGCTTTATAAAGATTCTTCTCCTCTTCGGCTTCAAACAACTTTTCACTAATCTCCAGTCTCTGCTCACTTGCGCCAGCCGAGCGGATAATTCTCACGCAGCGGGCAAAGCCGTCCAAAGTGGATGCCCAATCTTCACGGTCAACCCACGCCGATAACTGCTTCACCGCACGGACAGTTCCCGCCGGGTTATTGGATTGCGCCGCAAGTACCGCCTCGATGACGCCATGTTTGAATCCCATATCGCCCAACACCACTTTCAAACGCCCGGCGATGAATTCAAGGATCTGCTTTTGCGCCTCTTCACTGACCGGAATGGGCTGGGTCTTTGCAGAGCGTTTCACTGCTTCAGCAAGATCGAAGTTCATATCATGCTCGATCAACGGCTGGACAACGCCAATGGCGGCGCGGCGCAGACCGAACGGATCTTTCGCACCGGTGGGAGCCAGCCCCGCGGCGAAGAGACCCACCAATGAGTCGATGCGGTCGGTCAACGCGACAGCCACACCCACCTTGCTTTGCGGCACGGTCTGATATTGCTCTGAGATGGCTTTTGCAACTTCAGCATCTTCGCCGCTGCGGAGTGCGTATTCGCCGCCGATGATGCCTTGCAACGAGGTCATTTCGGTGACCATCTGAGTCGCGAGGTCTGCCTTGGCGAGATACACCGCGCGTCCGAGCGGCTTGATCATGTCCACGCCTTTGAAGCCGAGCAAAGCGCCGATCTCCGCGCCGAGTTTCAACATGCGGTCAGATTTGTCGAGCATGGAGCCGAGCTTGGTGTGGAAGGTCAGCGATGAAAGTTTGGGACGATACTCTTCGAGCTTGAGTTTGACATCTTCACGCACGAAGAAGTTGGCATCGGCAAAGCGCGCGCCGAGGACGTGTTCATTTCCCTGACGAACAGTGTCGACGTGGATGTCGTCGCCATTGCGGATGGCGATGAAATGCGCCAGCAACTTTCCATCTTTCTGGACGGGAAAATAGCGTTGATGTTTCTTCATGACCGAGATCAAAACATCTCTCGGCAAAGCGAGGAACTCTTCATTGAATCCACCCATGACTGCGGTGGGCATTTCAATGAGGTTGACCACTTCGTTGAGCAGACCTTCTTCGATGATGGCTTCGCCGCCCATCACGTCAGCGGCCTGCTTGACCTGCTCCACGATGGAAGCTTTGCGTTCTTCTTTATCAAGCAGGATGCCTGCTTCACGGATCACATCAAAATATTTATCTGCCGAAGGGATGGTAATGTCGGGCGAACCGTAGGGACGTAAGCCGCGAGTCACGTTGCCGCTCGTTACGCCAGCATACTCAAACGGGATGACCATGTCACCGAGCAACGCCACATACCAGCGGATGGGACGAGAGAAGGCAATGCCCGAGTCGTTCCAGCGCATGGACTTTTCGAACTTGATGCTCTCAACGAGTTTGGGCAGCGCATCCACGAGGACTTCGGGAGTGGGGCGTCCCTTTTGTTTGACAACAGCGGCGACGTATTTTCCGCCGTCAATCTCGCGGGCTTCGAGTGTGGCAGGGTCGAGATTATTTTTCTTGGCAAAACCCAACGCGGCTTGCGTGGGCTTGCCGTCTTTGTCGAAGGCTTTATCGGCGGGCGGACCCTTGACGAGGTCTTCGCGGTCGGGCTGATTCGGGGAGAGAGAGTCGATAGAAACAACGATCCTGCGCGGGGTAGTGAAGAAGCGAATATCGCCGTGGGTGAGATTCAGTTCCTTAAGCAGGGTCTGCACACGGGTTGACACTGCCGCGTAGGCGGTATCCACATCAGAGGCAGGGAGTTCTTCAACTCCAATTTCAAGGATGAATGATGAAGGATGAGGGATGAATTTTAAAGGCGCGGATGATTTTGCTTCACGCAAAGCGTTCATCCTTTTGCCTTCATCCTTCAGTAATGGATACTCCAGCCCCTTACGCTGTTCGCCATAGGAAACAGCGACGCCCTTGGCTAATTCGCGGATGCGGCGGAAGAAGGCTTGACGTTCGGCGACGGAGATGGCGCCGCGGGTGTCGAGGATGTTGAAGCAGTGCGAGCATTTGAGGACGTAGTCGTGCGCGGGGACGATGAGACCTTGCGCAAGACAGGCGTCGGCTTCGGCGGAGAAGAGGTCGTACATGGCGCGGACGCGTTCGACGTCGGCGGTCTCGAAATAATATTTGGAGTGTTCGAACTCTTCCTGACGGCGGATCTCGCCGTAGGTGACGCCTGCGCCGTATTCTTCGTTCCAGATGGCTTTGGCGTTGTTGAGCGCGATGAGGATGCGTTCGAGCCCGTAGGTGATCTCGACCGAGACGGGGTCGAGCGCCACGCCGCCCATCTGCTGGAAGTAGGTGAACTGCGTGATCTCCTGCCCGTCGAGCCAGACCTCCCAACCCAAGCCCCACGCGGAGATGGCGGGCTGTTCCCAGTTATC
>JAGNWT010000137.1 GCA_017985935.1 Anaerolineales bacterium
TCCACCAGGTCTTTGTTTTGTTTCCTTATAAAGGCAGGCGGCTTATTTTCAATGAGGAACTCTCTCAATAACTCTCGTTCATAGAGCCAGCCTTCGAGGGTCAACTTGCTGGAGTGTTGGATCATGTATGCTGTCACGGTCAAATGATGAACGACGCCGAATGCCTGGTCTGTAAACTCAAGCGCGAGGAAGGAATCGAAGCGGGTCTTACAATCCGCGCCTCCGCATTCGGGGCAGATCATTTTCATCTCACATCCGGCGGTAAGGTCGTGCGTCCCGCTTCGGTCATTTTGCCTTCTTCGATCATTCTTCTTGCGCGTTCCTTATTGATATCCGTCCAATTGGATTTTTGTCGGCGGCGTGTGAAGCGTGTGGCGTAGCGGTCGCCATCCATGCCTTTTTCGAAGCCGTCTATCCAGCCGAAGCAAATGGCTTCTTCCACGGCATCTGCGTAATTGAGCGAAGGCTTTTTCGTCACCTTTTTGTATTGGATCAGCCAGATCTCTTTATAGGTTCTGTGATTCTTTTCCAGCCAGTCGCGAAATTCTTCGCGGGTGGTCACATAAATGGTCTCGCCGATTTCCATGATCATCTCCACAACTTTCATTTGTTTACTATAGCTTCAAAGTTTTATATCATGGGCAGATGGTCAGGTCAAATAAAAATTCAACTTGACTCTCGCTTGATTCGCAATTAAACTGCCTATAAGATTTTCCTTAACCGCAAGATGAAAAACGTTCAACCCGTTAATTCCTTTGAAAAGATAAAGATTTTGGCGGATTCGCGCCGGATGGATATTCTGCGCCTATTGATGGCTGCGCCCGCAACGCTTACTAATCTCGCGCGGACCTTGAAACAGTCGCCCGCCTGGGTTCGTCACCACATTTTGGCTCTGGAATCTGCGAACCTGATCGAGATCAGCGAAGTCCGCAAGACCGGCAAAGTGCAGGAAAAGTTTTATCGGGCTCGGGCCGACGCATTGATCCTTCACGAGATCATCCTGCCCAAGACCAGTAAACCCGCGGTCATTTTCTCTGGAAGCCATGACCTTGCGATCGAAGGTATTGCCGATAAGTTATCGCGGCATGTCACCCTGCTTAGCCTGCCTGTTGGCTCATTGGATGGGTTAGTCAATTTGCGGCAGGGGCTATGCCAGGTTTCAGGCGCGCATATTTTGGATGAGACCGGTGAGTACAACACATCGACCGTGCGGCATCTTTTCCCCGACCGGGATGTGGAGATGGTCACGCTGGCGTATCGAACGCAGGGATTGATCCTCGCTTCGGGCAACCCCAAGTCTATCAAGAAGATCGCGGATATCGCCCGCAAGGATGTGCGTTTCATCAATCGCAATGCGGGTTCGGGCACCCGCCTTTGGTTCGATCAGGAAATTAAAAAATTAAAGATCGACGTGAGCGAGATCCATGGCTATGACACTGCCGTCAAGACGCACAGCGAAGCTGCAAGCTTGATCGCTTTGAACCACGCAGACGTATCCATTGGGCTGCAAGCCGCGGCGCACCAACACGGGTTGGATTTCATTCCGCTTTTTGAAGAGCGTTACGACCTCATTCTGCCGCGCGCGAACGAAGAGATACTCTCTCCGCTGCTCGATTATTTACAAACCTCCAATTTTCGTAGTGGGCTTAACTCGCTGGTTGGGTACAACACTTCACATAGCGGCGAGCAAATTCATATCTAGATCAAGGAGAATGCCATGAAACTCAGTGCGCGTAATGTGCTGAAAGGGAAGGTCGTTAAGATCACCAAGGGAGCTGTTAACTCGGAAGTTGTCATTGAACTGCCCGGCGGCACCCAGGTCGTTTCCATCATCACCAATTCTTCTGTTAAGAGTCTTGGTCTTAAAAAAGGCGTGGAGGCTTACGCTGTGATCAAGGCGTCCAACGTGATGGTGGCGGTTGAATAAATCATGAAGAAGATCGTTGTCTTCGTTCTGTTGGCGGTTTTCGTGCTTTCCGCCTGCGCCTCCGCGCCATCCACTCCGCAGACCAATGCTGAACCCGCCAGTGGGGAAGCCCCTGCTGGCGATGCCTTGTTCCAGATCGTCAAGGCAGACGGCTCCACCTTTGATGTCACGCTGGATGCGGTCAAAGCGTTGCCGCTCGCGCAGTTGGCTGCCGAAGGCAAGGTGGAGGAGGGACCCTATCTTTCGGATGTGCTGGAATTGGCCGGTGTCACTGAGTTCGCAGAAGTGACGCTCTCGGGCAGTTCCAACCCAGCTACTTTGACCTATGACCAGGTCGATGAAAACACCATTCTTGATTTCAACAATCACGGCACCATGAAGCTCGCATCCACGTACATTCCCAAAGCCAATTGGACCAAGGATGTTGCGCAGATCACGGTCAAGTAACCGGCCTTTGTAAGGGCTTTTTATTTTGAATATTTAATTAAGTATTTCCTTAATTGAACCCTGTTTTAGAAAAGGCAAAGAGATGCACTACCTGCTTGGAATTGACGACACTGACAACCTTGAGACTCGCGGCACGGGACACCGTGTCCGTCAACTCGCGGCTTGGCTTGCGGAAAATAAACTCGTAAAACCGATGGGCATCACCCGCCATCAATTACTGGTGGATCCGCAGATCCCGTACACATCGCACAATAGTTCCGCCTGCCTTGCCGTTGAGACGGAAACCCCCGAAGAGGTGTGGGGCGCCGCGCGCGAGTTTCTTCTGCGCGAGAGCGCTCCCGGGTCTGACGCCGGGCTCACGCTCGCCCGCTGGGATTCGATCAACGAATGTGTGTTGTCCTTTGCGAAGCGGGCAAAGATCGCAGTATTGACCATGCTCGAAGCCGAGCAGACCGCCTCGCAGTCACAGATAAGATGCGAAGGGCTGACAGGCACACACGGCGGGATCATCGGCGCGGTGTCGGCTATTGGGCTTCATCGCGCAGGTAACGATGGACGCTTCCTGTGGCTGCCCGGCTTGCGTGATTTGAAAGGCAGGCTTCAGGTGGCAGAGATCTGCACTTCGGGGCATATCGACCGAGTCTGCACTTTAAGCAATTCAGACCTTCACCCGAAATCGATCATCGATGTCGGCGAATGGATCCGCCCTGTCCTGCGAGACGGCAAGGCGACATTATATGTAGAGGAGACCAATCATGAATGGCACATCATCTCTAAAGAACATATCAAAAAGCTTTCCAACTGAGTGGTCCCTTCCCTGGTGGGAAGCTCTGTTGTTGATCGGCGGCGGCGTGATGGCTGTCATCCTTCACCGTTCTTTTGATACATCGCTCGGGCTGCCCGGTCATCACGGCATCGAGTGGATGGCGCTGATGATCCTTGGCCGCGCGTCATCGAAGTATCGAGGCGCCGGCACCCTCACCAGCATGGGAGCCTCATTTGCCTCCGTCCTGCCCTTCCTGCACGGTGACAATCCATTCACGTGGATCTACTACCTGCTGCCCGGCCCAGTCATGGACCTTGCCTTCCGTTACCTGCCGCGCTATGCCAACAAGATTTGGTTCATGGCGCTCATCGGCGGCTTCGCCCACATGACCAAACCCATCGGTCAATTGACCATCAACCTGCTCACCGGTTGGCCAATAGGCTCCTTCCGCTTCGGCGTTGTTTATCCTTTTGCCAGCCACCTCTTATTCGGGATGATCGGCGGATTCCTCGGCGCGCTTGTCGTGCTTGGCATTCGCCATGCATCAAAAAAATCTTAATAAAGGAATGAAAGATGAAACATACCGCACGAAACTTTTTATTGACCCTCGGACTGATCCTGGCGATCGCATTGACCGCCTGCGGTCCGGCCGCGCCGACGGCTGCTCCTGCCACCGAAGCCCCTGTGGCCACTGAAGCTCCCGCTACTGCCGCCCCGACGGAATCCCCAACCGAGGCGCCCGCCGCGCCTGCCAACCCAAACATCATCCTTGCCACCACAACCTCCACCCAGGATTCCGGCTTGCTTGATGTGCTCGTCCCCATGTTCGAAGAGCAGACCGGCTACGTCGTGCAGACCGTTGCCGTTGGCACAGGCGAAGCGCTCAAGATGGGCGAAGAAGGCAACGCTGATGTGTTGCTCGTCCATGCTCCTTCCTCTGAGGTCACCTTCATGGACGGCGGCTTTGGCAAGGACCGCATGCTGGTCATGCACAATGACTACATCCTTGTCGGCCCTGCTGAAGATCCTGCTGCCATCAAAGGTCTCGGACCCAAGGATGCGTTCCTCGCGATCTACAATGCGGGCGTGAACTTCGTTTCCCGCGGCGATGACTCCGGTACCCACAAGAAGGAAGTCAGCTTCTGGACCAAGGCCGAGAAGGATCCCCGCACTGAGAAACCCGCCTGGTTCATTGAGACCGGTCAGGGCATGGGCGCATCGCTTACGGTAGCCTCCGAAAAGCAGGCTTACATCCTCACCGACCGCGCGACCTACCTCGCCAACAAAGACAACCTCCAGCTTGAGATCTTGCTCGAAGGCAACAATGCCCTGCTGAATGTTTACCATGTCATCACCGTCAACCCTGAAAAGTGGACCGC
>JAGNWT010000076.1:0-7827 GCA_017985935.1 Anaerolineales bacterium
ACCTTCTTCGCCAGTGTCTTTTCCCTGCGATGCTTCAGCAATTTCTGAATCCGCATGTACTTCTCGCGTGAAAGCGGATAGGACCACGCCAGCGCGATCGTCCCTGCCAGCACCAACGCTCCGAGCACAGACACCATCAAGCGGATCGCCATCAGCGCCGAGTCAGACTGCGTAAATTGAATGGTTCCCTCCGGCGGAGCGATATAACCCGACCAGCCCAGCACCTGCAAAGTAATGAAGATCACCAGCGCGCCCGTCAGCTTGCGGATCAACGTGCGGATGCCGTAATAGATTCCCTCCTGCCTGCGGCGCGTGCGCAGTTCATCCCACTCGATCACATCCGGCAGGATCGAATCAGGCAAAATATACGCCGCCGAAACGCCAACGCCAGCCAGCGCGCCGATCAACAGCAGATAATCTGTATCACCGGGCTGAATGGTGTAGATCATCGCCTGCACAATGACCCAGAACGCCATGCCGAGGATGTACGCTTCTCGCTTGTTGCGAGTCCGTGCCAGCCACAGCCAGAACGGAACAAAGATGATGCACACCACCATCATCACGCCAAAAAAAGCAGACTCGAGCGCGAGGTCCACGCCGAGGATGTTGATCTTGGCAAGCAGGTTTCCCTGCGCCACCCAATATAAAAGGAAGTACGGAAAAATAATGGCGATCATGTCCACTGCCGACCAGTTGAACATGTAAATACCCGCCGCATAGCGGAAGGGAATATTCTCCCATGCCACACGCAAAGACTCGCGAAAAGGCAGGTCTTCCTGCGCCTCGGGCACGAACTTCTCGCGCACGAACCAGCCGATGAAGAAAAGAGGGATCGCGCCTGTGAGCCCGAAGATCCCGCCAGCCAGCATGAATCCCTGCTGCTGCGTGCCGCCCGCGTGCAGCACCATATCCACGATCATCGGCGCGGCGATCACCACCGTCATTGCCGCCAGCAACTGAAACACAGTGCGGAAGCTCGAAAGCGAAGTGCGCTCGTCGTAATCGCGGGTCAGTTCGGGGGTCAGTGAAAGATACGGCATCGCCACCAACGTGGTCAGCGTATCCGAGATCATGAACGCCAGGGTCACATAGATCGTCAGCGCGATCTGGCTTTCCCAGTTCGGCGCAGACCACAGGATGACAAAGCTCAAACCGAACGGGAACGCGAACCACAACAGGAACGGGCGCCGCCGCCCCCAGCGGGTCTGCATGCGGTCGCTGATCATGCCGATCAACGGGTCATTGACCGCATCCCAAATGATGCCGATCAACGCGCCGATCGAAGCAAGCCTCGGTTCGATTCCCACAACATCCGTCAGATACAATGCGTAAAAAATGGAGCGCATCATGCCGATGCCGGAAATCCCCCAGTCACCAGAGCCGTACAAAAGTTTCAGCCAGAAGGGAAGATGTCTTTTCATACCTATAATTTCTTGTTCGGGAGTATGCGCAAGTGTAGCATGGATTCCCGAGATATTGGATAAAATAGCTTCATGCCTTCTCTATCGGATAAATTGAAATCGCTCGGCGTAAAAGTTGGGACAGCGCATCTTCCCCCGCCCGCGCCTGAGAGCCGCTCGATCGAGTCTGTCGTGGCTGGCAGTTTTCGCCCCACCCCGCGCGGAGACGCATTCGTTGCCGAGCAGGTCTTCGGCGAAGACTATCTGCACGGGCATGTTTCGCACACCTCCACC
The DNA here is from genome assembly GCA_017985935.1 of Anaerolineales bacterium. Lineage (GTDB taxonomy): Bacteria > Chloroflexota > Anaerolineae > Anaerolineales > Villigracilaceae > Villigracilis. Next base: position 1,695 of record JAGNWT010000076.1, read on the forward strand.
TTTCCCCTCGCGCTGATCTCCGAGTGGGCGAAAGATCCACGCCTCGCAAAACTGCCGATCGAAAAGTTTGCTTTCCTCGACACCGAAACCTCTGGCATGGCAGGCGGCACAGGGACATACGCCTTCCTGGTCGGCGCGGCGCGCTTTGTGGATGGAAAATTCGTGTTGCAGCAATTCTTCCTGCGCGACCCATCGGAAGAACCCGCCATGCTCGAAGCAATGATCCATTTTCTTGCGCCTTGTGAGGCGCTGGTGACATTCAATGGAAAATCCTTTGACGCGCCACTGCTCACCACCCGCTACTCCCTGCACCGCATCCCTGTTCCATTTAAGAACTTCGCCCACCTCGACCTGCTTCCGCTTGCGAGAAGGCTGTGGCGCGACAGGCTCCCCTCGCGCGCCTTGAAATATCTCGAAGAGCATGTGCTTGGTTTTACACGCACCTCCGATGAGGTTCCGGGTTATGAAATTCCGTGGCTGTACTTTGATTATCTTCGCACACAGGACGCGCGTCCGCTGGGCGGGGTGTTCTATCACAACGCAATGGATGTAGTGGCAATGGCGGCTCTGCTGGCTCATGTCAGCGAACTGCTGGACGACCCATACAACGGCAGTGTGGAGCACGGGTTGGATTTCATCGCGCTTGGCAAATTATATGAAGACCTCAACCGCTGGGATGAAGCCGCCCGTCTCTTCGAGCGCGGACTCGAGCTTGGGTTGACCGAATCAGATTTCGGCGTGGCAGTGAAGCGCCTGTCGATCCTTCAGAAAAAGCGCGGAGATGTGGGGCATGCCCTTCGCTTGTGGGAGCAGGCCGCGGAAAAAGGTCACATCTACGCCCACATTGAGCTGGCAAAACATTACGAACACAAGGAACGTGATGCAAAGACTTCGCTCAAGTGGGCAAGGTCTGCGCGGCGCGAGGTGGAGCGAGCCGACCTGCAGCCCTATGTCCGCAAGCACTGGCTGGCAGAGATAGACCACCGCCTCGAGCGGTTGGAGCGCAAAGCGGGTTTATAATGGGGCATCATTCATATGGAGGAGCGTCCGATGGAAATTACGATTTCGCAGGAACGTGGAAGTGCGGCCGTGGCGGTGATCCATATCACCGGGCATCTCGATGGGCAAAGCTACATGGGTCTGATCGCGGAGGCGCGCAAGGTCATTGAGGGCGGGGTCACGAACATCCTGCTCGATCTGAGCGACCTGGTCTACATTTCCAGCGCAGGGCTGGTAGCCCTTCACACTATTGCATTAATGACCCGCGGCGAAGAACTGCCCGACCTGCAACAGGGTTGGTCCACACTGCGAGCCATGTACAAAAAAACCGAAGTAGGCGTTCAGAAGCACCTCAAACTGCTCAGCCCGCGCCCTGAAGTGGTCAGCGTTCTGGATATGGTCGGCTTCGCATCCTTCTTTGAGATATTTACAGATAAACGATCGGCGATCGACTCTTTTTAATCTAATAACAAAAAAACGATGCGGATTCACGCCGCATCGTTTTTGATTCTCAGTCCGGGCAGGATTCTGCCAGAACATATTTTTAAGTACGATCACTTTTGAACGACAAGGAGGTTTCGATGCAGATCGATTTTTCAAAACGGGAGGGACGCGTTCCCGTCACCATTATGCATTTGTCGGGGGATCTCGATGCATCCAACTACACCGAAGTGATCGCGCAGGCGCAGGCGGTCTTCTCGGAAGGTACACGCGACCTGCTGATCGACATGAGCCGCGTGCCTTATGTCAGCAGTGCGGGCTTGATGTCGCTGCACGCGGTGGTGCTGATCTTCGCCGGTATTTCCCGCGAGGGAGGCTCTTCTTCCCGCGCCATCAATATTGAACGAGACGGCGCCGTGCGGCAGCATGTGAAACTGATCAACCCGCAGGCGGCAGTGGATCAGGTGCTAGAGGTGGTGGGGCTGAAGCAATTCTTCGAGGTTCACACCGACCTGGAAACCGCGATCATGTCCTTTTGAAATTCGCACCTTTCATATCATATTCAACACGGCAGAGTAAGACAGCTCATAGGGGCTGCGTCTGAACGGCGCAAGAAATAAATCTTTGTGAGGGCAAATATGTCTAAGAAAAAAAATAGAAATACAAACAATCGTCGGGGAGGGCTTTCGGCCACATTACGCAAACCTGCAGTGCAGCTTGCCCTGGTGGCCTTCGTGGTATTTATCGTGTTCCTGATCGCAAGCGCCAACAGCGGCGGGAGTGGTCTCGCGGGCGAAGTCAATGTCGATCAAGCCTATCAGATGTACCAACAGAGCAACACCTTCGTGGTGGACGTCCGCACCCAGGAGGAATGGGACGAATATCACGCGCCCAACACCACCCTCATCCCTTTGGATGAACTGCCCAACCGATTAAGTGAGATCCCCAAGGACAAGGAGATCCTCGTGGTCTGCCGGTCGGGGAATCGCAGCCAGCAGGGACGCGACATTCTGCTGCAAGCCGGCTTCAACGCCACCAGCATGGCTGGCGGCTTGAAGGAATGGTACGCAAAGGGTTTCCCGGTGGAAGGAAAACCCGCGCAATAATCACCGCGCAACTCCAAAGACTCTAAAGCAAAACTTTAGAGTCTTTTTATTTTCCAAACCGGCGCGCACTTTCGTGGTTATAATCTTTACGTGCAAAACACTTCCCCTTCACGCCGTTTACCCCGCTCCGTCATTCTATCCATCGCCATCGGCATTTTGTTGATCGTTGCTCTCAGCATGATGCCGGCGGGATTCTTCTCCTGGCTGTGGGATCGGATGAATGTCTTTGCCACGGTCTTTCTCGGGATCTTCATCGAAGCGGTCCCATACCTGCTGCTCGGCACGCTCGCCTCGGGACTGGTGGAGGTCTTTCTGGACCGAAGCCAGATGAGCAAATGGATATCCCGCCGCCCGGTCGCTTCAGCGGTCGGCGGCGCGCTGATGGGGCTTATCTTCCCGGTTTGCGAGTGCGGGGTCGTACCGCTGACCCGCCGTCTCTTCAACAAGGGACTTCCCCTTCCCGCCGGCATTGCTTTTCTGCTGGCGGCGCCTGTGCTAAATCCCATTGTGGTCCTCAGCACCGCCGCGGCCTTCGGCTGGGGGAACATGCTCTTCTGGCGCATGGGAATCAGCATGCTGATCGCCGTGACCGTTGGGATCGTTTTCTCAACCGAACAAGATCCCGCGAACATCCTCCGACCGATCCTGACCCACGACCATGATCACGATCACACCCTGGAAACAGGCGCATCTTTTTCCGAGAAGGTGCGTCAGGCGTTGTTGATCACCGCAGACGAGTTCTTTGAGATGGGACGCTACCTCATCATCGGAGCCATGCTGGCAGCCGGGCTGCAGACCTTCATTGCTCAATCGTCCCTGCTTGCGATCGGCAGCGGACCGGTGCTCTCGGTGCTGGTCATGCTCGGGCTGGCGGTCCTGCTTTCGATCTGCTCCACGGTGGATGCCTTTGTGGCGCTCGGCTTCACCGGTGCTTTCAGCTTCGGCTCGGTCTTATCCTTTCTGGTCTTTGGACCGATGGTGGACATCAAAAGCATCATCATGTACCTGCAAGTCTTCAAGCGCCGCCCGGTCGTTTATCTCGCTGCCATCCCGTTCATGATGAGCCTGCTGGCTGGCGTGCTCTTCAATTATTTCCAGCCCTGATCTTCACGAAAGCCAACCATATGGACAAAAGACTCTATCGCTCGCTGCAAGCCCTGCTCCTGTTGGGGATGTGCATCTTCCTCGCTTCAAAAGCTGCCAACGGTCAATTGACCTATTACATCAACCAGCGTTTCATTCCATTAACGATCCTCGGAATTATCTCACTGGCCGCGTTGGCGCAGACCATGTTCACCGAGATCAAACGCTCCCGCCGGCTTGCCGAAGAAGATGAGCACGACCACGGGCACGCCCCCGCGTCTGCCAATCTTTGGTTCATGCTGGTGCCGATTTTGATCGGTGTGCTGATCCCCGCCCGCCCATTGGATTCATCCTCTTTTGCCACCAAGGGTTTCAACACCAACGCGCCTCTCGTGAGCGCGGATTCTTCAGCCCAACTCTTCGAGACCGCCTCGCAGGAAAGAAATGTTTTGGATTGGATCAAGCTGTTCAATTACGAATCCGATCCTTCCAAATTCACAGGCGAGCAGGCGTCGGTGATCGGCTTTGTATATTTTGACGAACAACTTGGCGAGAATCAATTCTTTGTCAGCCGTTTTGTTGTTTCATGCTGCGCCGCCGACGGTTTCGCCGTGGCGATCGCCGGTGAATGGGAGCAGGCATCGACCCTTGAAAAGGATTCATGGGTGCTGGTAAAGGGAAGCATGCAGTCCATCACTTTGAACGATCAGGTGGTGCCTCTCATCAAAGCGGACTCTGTGCAGGTCATCCCCATGCCCGAGCAGCCATATCTATTCCCATGAGATCCCGCGTATCTTTAGACTCCGTTGCGATCGGCACCCTGCTGGTCCTCGCCGCACTGCTGGGACTCGTGATCTTTTTCGGGGCGCAGGCAGGTGTACGGATAACGGTCACCCTGCCCGAGGGCGGAACGATTGGTCCCTTTCAACAACTCCAACTCACTTTCTCTGAGGCGGTCGATCCTGACTTGGCGGAAGCGCTGATCTCGATCCAGCCGCCGGTGGATGGAAATTTCAACTGGCTCGACTCGCGCACCCTGCAGTTCGTTCCCACTCGACCGTTCGAACCGGGAGCAGACTACAAGTTGGGAGCGCGCCCGGGGAATTTATCGACCCGGGGAAGCGTGCTGAAAAAAGAACAGAGCTGGGACTTCCGCGTGCGTGACCCGATGGTGGTTTACCTACTTTCAGGCAACGAACAGAGCACCCTGTGGAAACTGAACTTGAGCGATAACTCCACCGAGCGCATCTCGCCCGAAGATTTGAAGATCCTTTCGTTTGACACATCACGCGATGGCGAGTTTCTGGTGTTCACCACCGCCAATGAAAAAAAGGGAATCGACCTGTGGCAATTAAGCCGCGCCGGTAATGATGCATCCCTGCTGCTCGATTGCGGAATTGACCGCTGCACCACGCCAGTCATTTCGCCCGACGGCGCGCGGGTTGCCTATGTGCGCGAAGCGGCAGGACCGGGACCTGATCTTCCTTTTGGTTCACCGCGCATCTGGGTGCTGGATCTGCAAAGCCGGCAGAACAGCGCTGTGTACGAAGACCCGCAGATCATTGGGTATGGACCTGTCTGGTCGCCGGATTCCAGCAAGTTGTCATCCTACGATGGGCTGGCAGACCAGATCCGCCTGCTCGACCTTCAAACCGGCGAACAATTCATCTTTCCATCCGGCACAGGCGGAGCGATCACCTGGTCGCCAGACAGCACAAGATTCCTTTTTACCGACGTTGAGCAAAATGAAAACGGGCTGATCACACGCATCCGCCTCGCAGACCTGCCGCTGAACGACACATCCACTTTGATCGGCGACAGTGATGTCCGTGATTACGCCTACAGCTCGCTCGCCTGGTCGCCGGTGGATGATTCCTTCGCGCTCGGTCTGCGCGCAACCGAAGAAAAACCCTACCAGGTCTTCTCTGTCATCGACATCGGCATTCTGGACGGCATCGTCATTGCCGACGAAGAAGATTTTACCTACAGCACCCCAAGCTGGGACCCGTGGGGAAACGCGCTGCTCTTCCAACAATTTAAATTGCGGGGCGCATTCAAACCCGAGATCGCTCTGTGGAAACCCGGCTTCAATGAACCGCTCGTGATCGCGCAAGGCATTTTGCCGCATTGGCTCCCATGAAAACACAAACCAAACTCCTGCTCCTTTTTTTCAGCCTGCTGCTCTTCCCCACCGCACAAGCCGCCGCGCACCCTGCGGATGTCTACGCCCACACCATCCACGTGACGCTCACACCTGCGGGCATGAACATCCAATGGGAGATCAAGCCCGGACCGATGTTGACCTCCTTCCTTTGGCACGAAGCGGATGCCGATCAGAATGACATCCTCACCCAGCAGGAGATCGACGATTGGGGACGCGCTCGCGCCGCCCTGTTGACTGCCACGCTCGACGACAAGCCTTTCCCCCTGCTGATAGAGTCTGTGCAAATGCCCGCCGACCTGAAAAATTTTCAAGCCGGGCTCGAATTCATCACCTTCAACCT
>JAGNWT010000076.1:7927-16843 GCA_017985935.1 Anaerolineales bacterium
CGAAAAAAATATCGGGCGCAGTGAAAATTCAAAAAGCGGATGCCAGCCTGCATCATCACGGCGACGGCAAACTGCACTCGCATGAAGTGCCAGAGACCATCACCTGGCGCTCGCTCATCACCCTCGGCATCAGCGGTGGTCTCGTTCCCTGCCCCGATGCCATCGCCATCCTGTTGGTCGCCATCGCCATCAACCGCATTCTGCTCGGGCTGGCATTGATCGTCTTCTTCAGCCTCGGTCTCGCCGTGGTTTTGATCGTCATCGGACTGTTGATGGTATCCAGCAGCCGGCTCTTCAAGCGCATGGACTCGTTCAACAGGTTTGCGCCCTTCATGCCTATTGTCAGCGCGGTGATCGTGCTCGCGCTCGGCTTCGGGCTGACCTACGGCGCGTTCACCCGTCTCGGAAGCGGGTCCGCTCTTTCGCTGACCGGATCAAGCATGAGCGTGGATGACGCGCAGGTGGTCTATCTCCACGATGACGCGAATGAATACAAACAGTTATTCCTGATCGACACGCAGGGCGGCGATCCGCGCAAATTGACAGACGCCGCCAAGGGCGTGGTGGATTACGCGGTCTCGCCGGACCAGTCGCGCATAGTTTTCGTGGAGCAAACCGGGGAGCTAGGCTACGCCCTGTGGCTCACCGACCTGAGCGGCACGGTATCCAAATTGATCTTTGCCTGCGATGATGTGATCTGCAGCCAGCCCATCTTCTCGCCGGATGGCAGGCACATTGTTTTCGAGCACATGCCGCTTGATGGGGGAGCATCATCCCTGTGGTGGTACGATACCTCCACCGGGCAGGTTCAGCCGGTCTTTCAGGAGGCGCTGCTTCCGGGGACCAATCCACGCTGGTCGCCGAATGGACTGTGGTTGAGTTACGCCACGCCAGACGGGATCCGCTTGAGCCAGCTTGAAAGCGGCGAAAGCCGCGTCATCCCGAACGTGCTCGGAGCGGCGGCGCAATGGTCGCCAGACAGCAGGTCTATCCTGCTGCGCGATGTGGTCATCAGGCACGATCAATTCGTGACCCAGTTATTCCTGTACGATCTTGGATCCGGTTCGCTCGTCGATTTGAGCGAGAACGAAAGCATGGAAAATATTCTCGCGGCATGGTCGCCGGATGGCAGGCAGATCGCAGTGGTGCGGCGCGACCTGTCCGTTCCGCGCGGCGACCAGATCTGGCTGATGCAGGCAGACGGCAGTGACCCGCGCGCCATTACAGATACGCCGGCGGTTTTGCACGGCAGTTTAAGTTGGTCGCCTGATGGAAAATATATTTTGCACGACCTGTACCTGCTCGATTCTTTCCCGCTTGAATCGCGGCTCGAAATGATCGAGGTCAAAAGCGGCGAGATCACCGACCTGAACGCACCCGGCTACAACCCAAAATGGATCTGGCTGCCATAGCCCTTGACTCTTCAAAATTAATCCATATAATTATTGATAATGATTTTCAATAAGAAGAAGAGCGAAAATGTCCGCTGAAGTGTGGCTCACCCAATTGCATGAGAACGGCTACCGCATCACCAAGGCGCGCGGCGCAGTGGTGGAGATCGTGGAAAGCTCCAGGCGCGCGCTCACACCCGTGGAAGTCTATGACATGGCGCGCAAAAAGTACCGCGCCCTCGGGCTGGTCACGGTCTATCGCACGCTCGAAAAATTGGAAGAACTGCACTTGATCCAACGCGTGCATCAGCCAATGGGCTGCCAGGCATTCATCTCTGCCGGGCATGGGCATCAACACCTTTTGCTGTGCCAGAACTGCGGGCAGGTCGTTTTCTTCGAAGGCGATGATCTGGATGTGTTGACCCGGTCCATCGCCAGAAAAACAGGCTACCAGATCAGCGAACACTGGCTTCAGCTCTTCGGTCTGTGCGCCGACTGTCGGTCCAGTTAACCATTAATCATCCCTCACCACGGTGGGGGATAAAAATTAGGAGTTTCTAATGAAAAAGATTTTCAATTCCATTACCAGCCTTTTCCTATTGGCGGTCCTTTTCCTTACTGGCTGCGGGTCCGCCCCCTCAGGCAGTGACAGCGGTTTGGGCGTGATCGCCTCCACCACCTTCCTGGCGGATATCACGCAAAACATCGCGGGCGACCGCGCGCAGGTCAAGTCCCTGCTGCCGATCGGCGCAGACCCGCACGCCTATCAAGCCGCACCGGCAGATGTGACCCTGATTGAGAAAAGCGACCTCATCATCCTCAATGGTCTGGAGTACGAACACTTCATTGAGTCCCTGCTTGAAAATGCCAAAGGAGAGGCAGTGGTCATCGAAGCCTCGGCAGGTCTCAGTCCGCGAGAAGATGCGGAGAGCGAACACGGAGTGGACCCGCACATGTGGCTCGACCCGAATCTCGTCATCACCTACGTTGAGAACATCCGCGATGGATTGACCCAGGTTGACCCCGCAGGCGAAGCGATGTATAAAGCCAATGCCGATGCCTACATCGCGCAGCTCAAAGAGCTTAACACCTGGATCGAAGAGCGGGTCAATGTTATCCCTGAGGACAGCCGACTGTTGGTAACCAACCACGAAGCGATGGGATATTTCGCAGAGCGCTACAAATTTGAAGTGGCGGGATCTGTCATCCCCAGTTTCAGCAGCAATGCCGCGCCCTCTGCTCAGGAGATGGCAGGGCTGATCGACGAGATCAAAAAACTCAGAGCTCCGGCCATCTTCATGGATACGGCAGATAACGATACACTTGCAAGACAGGTCGCGAATGAAACCGGCGTTATGATCGTGAACGACCTCCATCTGGAATCTTTGACCGATGGCGCACCTGCCGGCACATATCTGGATATGATGAGACATAATGTTTCAAGAATTGTAGAAGCGTTCAAATAAATGTACCCTCACAGCGACCATCAAAAAGACAAACCCATTCTCGATGTGCACGATGTCTCCGTCCGCTACAACGGCCGAGCCGCGCTGACCAATGTGACCTTTCATTTACACGTGGGGGAGCGCATCGCCGTGGTGGGACCGAACGGCGCGGGAAAAAGCACTTTGTTCAAAGTGGTTTCCGGCGTTCTGGAACCCAACAGCGGCGAAGTGACCATCTCCGGCTCCCAGCCCACCGTGCACAGCTGCATTGCCTACATCCCGCAGCGCAGCCAGGTGGATTGGAACTTTCCTGTCAGCGTGGCGGATGTGGTGATGATGGGTCGCTCTGCAAAGCTTGGTCCGCTCAATTGGCCGAAGAAGCGCGATTGGGATTTCGTGAACCACGCGCTCGAAACCGTGGAGATCGGCAGCCTGTCCAGGCGGCAGATCAGCCAGCTCTCCGGCGGGCAGCAGCAAAGGATGTTCATTGCGCGCGCACTGGCACAGGAGGCGGAGTTGATGTTGATGGATGAGCCGCTGACCGGTCTCGATACGCCCGCGCAGGAAGGTCTGCTCGATCTGCTAGACACCCTGCGCGAGCAAAGGGTCACTGTGATGGTCGCCACCCATGACCTCGAACAAGCCGCGAAGCACTTTGACCGCATCATGCTTTTGAACAAAAGGATCGTGGCATTCGGCGACCCCGAAGCCGTGCTCCACGCGGATAATCTCCTTTCCGCTTACGGCGGGCGTTTCCGCACGGTTGAAGGACGCGAAGGGCTGATGGCATTGGACGACTCCTGCTGCGACGAAGGCGAGCACGATCATGTTCATTGATTGGCTGGTGGAACCTCTAAAATACGAATTCATGCAGCGCGGAATGATCGCCGCTGTCATTGTGGGAATTGTCTGCGCTGTGGTCGGAACCTATGTTGTGCTGCGCGGCATGGCTTTCTTTGGCGACGCGCTCGCGCACACCATTCTGCCGGGCATCGCGGTCGGCTATCTCATCACCGGCGGCGCGCGCGACACACTATTCTGGTGGGCGCTGGGAACCGCCGTCATCGCTGCGTTGGGCATCGGCGCGATCAGCAAGCAGGCTGAGATCAAGGAAGATACCGCCATCGGCATCATCTTCGCCGGCATGTTCGCGCTGGGCATCGCTCTCATCTCCACCGTCCGCAGTTACGCCGTGGACTTGAGTCACTTTTTGTTCGGCGATGTGCTGGGCGTATCTTCCCACAGTTTGTGGCTGATCATCATCTTCAGCGCCATCGTGCTGCTGACCATTGCCGCCTTCTACAAGGAATTTCTCACACTGTCATTTGACCCCGTCCTCGCCGCGACTCTCCGCCTGCCGGTTAACCTGCTCAACAATTTGCTGCTCGGGCTGATCGCTGTGACGGTTGCAGTCTCGCTGCAAACCGTGGGCGTGGCGCTGATGGTCGCCATGCTCGTCACGCCCGCAGCGACCGCCTACCTGCTCACCCGAAGACTGCCGGTCATGATGGCGCTGTCGGCGCTCTTCGCCGCATCGGCTGGTGTGATCGGGCTATACCTCTCGTTCTATCTCAGCATCGCGTCGGGCGCTGCCATAGTACTAACGGCTACCTCATTTTTCCTGTTCGCATTCTTGTGGAAACGATTTAAACCCATATAATCTGAACATCGTTATCCGTATCGAACAGGAGAAATCAAGCATGGCACTGATCGAAGCATCCATAACCATCAACAAACCGGCAGAGACGATCTTCGCGCACATTACCAATCCTGAAACCATGAAAAGCCAATACGTGACCAGCGTTTTATTTGACGGACCACTTCAGGTTGGCACGCGATGCAAAATGATCGTCAAGTCGGCGATGGGGTCGAGCGAGATCCTTTCAGAGATCGTCGCCTTTGAGCAGAACAAGGTCTACGGCACAAAGACCTTCGCTGCGCCCCCCGCATCCGATGTGACCAGCACCTACCGTCTCGAAGAAACCGGCGGCAGCACAAAGGTTACGCTGCAGACCGAGGCTAATCTGGTTCCGGCGGGAATGCCCAGCATGCCCGGCATGGAAGATATGATGAAGAAACAAATGCTCGCGGGCTACGAAGCCACGCTTGCCGCCCTCAAGAAATCGCTAGAGGGATAAAGTTTTTATTGGTATCCCCTCCCGCCGGGTCTTTCCTGACGGGAGGGTTTTTATTTTAAAAGACTATAATCCGGCCCATCATCTCAACGAAAACAAAGGGTAGAATTCAACCCATGCACAAAAAAATCACCTTCTCCAAATTCCTTTCTTTTTTCCTTCTTATCTTTTTAATTTCTTGCACAGCCGCTCCCACGCCTGTTGAAAACCCCACCGCAACCATTGGCGTACCGCCGACCATTGCGCCATCGCCCACAGCCACGCTTCCCCCCACGCCGACGGCCACCCCCGTCCCGCCGCTTGAACGCGCAAAGTACACCCTCGATACCACCATCGATTACGACGCGCACACCGTCACAGTGGATGAGACCATCCTCTATCCCAACCTGACCGGAAACCAGATCAACACCCTGGTGATCGCGGTCGTTCCCAATCTGTGGGCGGGCAGCTTCACCCTCAACAGTATCTCCATTGACGGGACACCCACCACCACATACTCGATCGATGGTCAAAGAATGGATATCGCGCTGGCATCTTTCGTGCTGCCCAACGAGATCCTCACCATCGATATTCAGTATTCCCTGGTCCTGCCTTTGATCGAAGAGACCGACCCAAACGTATCCCGACCGCGCATCTTTGGCTACACCAAAAGACAAACGAACCTGACCAACTGGTACCCCTTCGTTGTGCCGTACATCAACGGCGAATGGATCCTGCATGAGCCATGGTATTACGGCGAGCACCTTGTCTACGACAGCGCGGACTTTGAAGTGAACCTGAAATTTGCCGACCCCGCCACCGCGCCGGTCGTTGCCTCGAGCGGATACCCCGAACCGCAAGCAGACTTCACCCGCTACACCATCACCGCCGCGCGGACGTTTGTCATCTCTGCCAGCCGCGAATTTCAGGTGGCGCAGACTCAGGTTGGCGACGTGCTGGTTTCCAGCTATTACTATCCCTTGTACGACTCGGCAGGGCAGGTGGTATTGCAAACCGTTTCCGAATCACTGCTGGTCTTCTCAGACCGCTTTGGACCTTACTCGCATCGCTCGCTCTCGGTGGTCATGGCAGACTTCGACGACAGCATGGAATTCTCCGGTCTGTTCTTCCACTCTCCCATTTACTACAATCAGTTCGACGGCACCACATTGAACTACCTGATCTTCATCGCTGCGCATGAAACCTCGCATCAATGGTGGTTCGACATGGTCGCCAACGATCAAGCCATGCAGCCCTGGCTCGACGAAAGCCTCTCCACATATTCCGAGCGCATCTATTATGAGGTATTGCACCCCGACCTTGTGGATGACTGGTGGGGATACCGCATCAACTTCTTCAACCCGCAGGGCTTCGCAGATATCGCGATCTACGACGGGCAGGGATTCCGTCCCTACACCAACGCCACCTACTTCCAGGGCGCGCATTTCCTTGAAGAACTGCGCACACGCATCGGCGACGAAGCCTTTTTCGCTTTCATCAAAGATTACTTCGCGCAGGGTCGCGGCAAGATCGTCAACACCGGCGATTTCTTCCGCATTCTCGCCACGCACACCACCACCGACTATTCCGATATCGTACGGCAGTACTTCCAAAATATTTACTAAATGAAAAAACTGCGCGCAACACGTCTCGCGTTCTACGCCCTGCTCATTGCACTACTCTCCGCCTGCGGCACACCAACCCCTCAGCCGCCGGTCTTTCCCACCTTCCTGCTCATCACGCAGGACCCGAATGCCTCCCCAACTCCCACGCCTTTTCAACCTTCGGGAATAGTCGATACGCCGCTGCCCACTTTCACCCCCATACCGACGATCACCGAAACACCGCCATCCACGCAGACATTCACACCGCTCCCTCCCACGCCGATCACTGCTCCTGTCACGACGGCAGCGCCTCCGCCCGCGGCGCCCTCGCGCACGAACTACATCATGTACGCGACCTTGGATTTTGAAGATCACATCATGGACGTAGAGCAGACCATCCGCTACTACAACAACACCGGTGTCGCGCTGTCAGACATTGTGCTCTCCGTTCAACCCATACGATATGGAAGCAATGTCTTTGTATTAAATTCGGTCGCGCAGGACAACACGGCACTCAGCACATACACCCTCGGCAATCAATCGCTGACCTTGAGCCTGCCGCAACAACTTCAGCCGGGGTCCGCCACCACATTGAATCTTAATTTCAGACTCAACATCCCTTCAAAATCATCCACAGCCATTTTTGGTTACGACTTCAATCAGATCAACCTGATCGATTGGTATCCCTTTGTTGTGCCACGCGACGCGATTAACGGATGGGCATTACACGATCCCATGCCTTTTGGCGAGCATCTCGTTTATGACTCGTCGGACATCGAGTTGAATCTAAAGACCGACGCGGGAGTGATCGTGGCGGCGAGCGCGCCCTCTGAACAGAACGGCGAGTGGACTCGCTATCGGCTGTATGGCGCGCGCACGTTCGCGCTTTCGGCGAGTGACGAGTTCCTCGTGACCGATTCAGCGGTCGGGTCGGTTGTGATCCGCTCGTATTATTTCGACGGCTATCAAGCTGCAGCGGAGAGTATTCTTTATTCGGCTGTGCAGGCTGTCAGCGTGTATTCCGCAAAATTCGCTCCCTATCCCTACGAGACTCTCGCTGTGGTTCAGGCAGACATTCACGATGGGCAGGAGTATGACGGTTTGATCTTTCTCGCTTCAGATTTTTATGGGCAGTTCGGCGGCGGCGCAAAAAATAATCTAACAACCATCGGCATCCATGAGATCGCGCATCAATGGTGGTTCGGGCTGGTCGGCAATGATCAGGCGCTGGAGCCCTGGCTTGATGAAGCGCTGGCGACCTACAGCGAACGGATCTTTTACGAGTACAACTATCCGCGCTACGGCGATTGGTGGTGGCAGTTCCGCGTGGACTATTTTGGAGGAAGCGGGTATGTGGACACGACGATCTATAATGGCGGCACGTTCCGCACATACACCAATGCCGCGTACCTGAACGGCGCGCACTTCATGGAAGACTTGCGCGTGCGCATGGGCGACGACGCCTTCTTCCGCTTTTTGAAGGATTACGCTTCACGATACGCCCGCGGGCGGGCAACAGGGTACGACTTCTTTGCCGTGGTGCGCGCCAACACCGACGCAGACATCAGCGACCTGATCGCTGAGTATTTCTACGGCTCGTACTAAACAAGGAAAGATTTTCTGCTTTTTGATCGTCTATTTATTCGTAACCATCTTAGTTACAAATATGAACACAAATCAACGCTTTGCCATTTCGATCCATGCCCTCACACTGCTGGCCGCGAACAGTCATCCGCTCACTTCCGAGATGATCGCCAGCAGTGTGGATACCAACCCCGTCGTGATCCGCCGCACGATGGCGAGTTTGCGCGAGCGCGGGCTGGTGGACTCCAAACCCGGCATGAGCGGCGGCTGGCGGCTGAAGCGCGAGCCGGGCAAGATCCGCCTTTCGGAAGTGTATCGCAGCCTGCAGGAAGCCGATGTGCTTTCCATTCACAGCCATCCCAACCAACACTGTCCGATCGGCGGCAACATCACGGCTGTGTTGAGAACCGTGTTCGACGAGGCGCAAGCCCAAATGGAGAGTGTCCTTGCGGACCGAACGGTCGCGGACATTTTGAATGATGTACGCCGAAATGCAAAATAAAGAACCATGCTCAAAATGAGTTGACCAAGGAGAATATATGACCGAAAAAATGCCAGTCCTTTTTGTTGGGCATGGAAGCCCGATGAATGCCATTGAAGATAATGAATTTTCACGCGCTTGGAGAGATGCCGGAAAAGCCCTGCCCAAGCCGCGCGCGATCCTGTGCGTATCGGCGCATTGGGTGACTCGCGGAACACTAGTCACTGCCATGGAGCAGCCGCGCATGATCTACGATATGTACGGCTTCCCAAAGGAATTGTACGAAGTGAAGTACCC
>JAGNWT010000077.1 GCA_017985935.1 Anaerolineales bacterium
GTCTCTATCCGCTGTGGGCGTAAGGGATTTGAAGGGAGCTGCTCCTAGTACGAGAGGACCGGAGTGGACAGACCTCTAGTGTGCCAGTTGTTCCGCCAGGAGCATCGCTGGGTAGCCATGTCTGGCAGAGATAACCGCTGAAAGCATCTAAGTGGGAAACTCGCCCTAAGATTAGATCCCTGTGACCCGTAAGGGTGTAAGACCCCAGATAGACTATCTGGTTGATAGGCAGTATGTGTAAGCACAGTAATGTGTTAAGCTAAGCTGTACTAATGGTCGAGGGCTTCCTTTACGTGATGCGGAGAATTTGGTACTTTTCTAAAAGACAATACATCATTTTGCTGTTCAGACCAACATTGTGAAAATGTCCCTTGGTGATTTGAGCGACGTGGGTACACCCGGTCCCATACCGAACCCGGCAGTTAAGCATGTCAGCGCTGATGGTACTTGGAGGGCGACCTCCCGGGAGAGTAGGTCATTGCCAAGGGGCTTTTCTTTATAATCATTCACGCGCGGGATTTCCATCCGCGCGTGTGTTGTTTCTAGGGAATTTGTTTTTTTTATTATTTTTTACGATAATGGATAAGTTGGGCTTGTAACTTATCCATGCTGAATGAAAAATTAAGATTATGCTTCGTGTCAAACATTGATATTTGAGAAACTCTTTTTTATTTTTTCTCTAAAAATCTTTTCATTCGTGCTTCTATCGTGTATAATGCCAACCTAGGTTTCGGTGTGCGGCGGTTTCGTGTTCGATGTAAAGAGGAGTGTGAAGCGCATCTTCTGATCATTTGGTCAATAGTTCGTTTCAGTTCTTGTCTATAACGCCCGCGGCCGAATCTTGTAGCGGCCGTTTTTTATTTCAGCATGGAAAGTAGGTGATTACATTGGGTTCAGTACATCTGCGCAACGGTGAGTCTCAAGACTCCCTGCTCAAACGCTTTCGCAAGAAGGTAGTAAAGAGTGGCGTTCTAAGCACCATCCGCAACAAGCGCTGGTTCATCTCCAAGAGCGAACAACGTCGTATGGAGAAGAAGAAGGCCATTCGCCGTATGAAGCGACGTTCTTTCAAAGATCCGGAATAAGTCAAGAGGCGTGTATGACAAAAGAAGAAGGAAAAATCAAAGTTGATGGTGTCGTGATCGAAGCTTTGCCTGGAACTCAGTTTCGGGTACGGCTTGATAATGGACATGAGGTATTGGCTTATCTTTCAGGCAAGATGCGAAAGCACTACATTCGTATTTTGTTGGGAGATCGCGTTGCCATGGAAATGTCGCCATACGATCTGACCCGCGCCCGCATTACTTTCCGCCAGCGCAAGAGCGCCTCTGCGCCTGTTGAAAGCTAGCTTTTGATTTGAACCTAAAACAAAAAGTCCTCCGTAAAACGGAGGACTTTTTGTTTTAGAACATTTTCTATGGAGTATCTCTAAAAGAGTTGAGCACTTTCATGTAATTGGCTCTTTCGAAAGCAGCGGGTTCTTTGACCGATTTCTGACTCATGCTGCCTTGCATTTGTTTGATGGATTGATATTCGTGAGATTCCATCCAACCTGTCAGTTCGTTCAAAATGGACGGGACGTCCTGACCGTTATTTTCAAGAAGGGCAGAAGCCATCATTGCGACTTTTGCACCAGACATCATGGCTTTTAGCACATCTTTGCTGGTATGAACGCCGCTGGTCAGAGCAAAATCTGCGTGGATCTTGCCGTGCAAAATGGAGATCCAGCGCAGAGGCAGGCGCATTTCCGCCGAGGTGCTTAGGTCCAGGTTGTGGACGATGTCCAACTCATCGAGATCGAAATCGGGCTGATAGAAGCGATTGAAGAGTACGAGCCCGTCGGCACCTGCTTCAACGATTCTTTTAGCGAAATTGGGCAGGGCGGTGATGAATGGACTCAGTTTCACTGCCAACGGAATCTTGATCGCAGATTTCACTTCGGCGACCAGCTCGATCTGGGCGTTCTCAAGTTCGCCAGCGGTGAGGTCTGGGTCGGTGGGGATGTAATACAGGTTCAGTTCCAGGGCATCAGCGCCTGCATCCTGGATCTGCTTGGCGTAATTGGTCCAGCCGCCCTTCGACACCCCGTTCAAACTTCCGATGATCGGAATGTTCAGAGCCTTCTTCAGCCCGGCCACCTGATTAAGATATTTTTCAGGACCGACTGCATACATGCCGCCATCTGGCAGGTAGGACATGGCCTCTGCAAAGGAGTCGGTGCCGCGGGTCAGGTAGTGATCGAGTTCGAGGCTTTCATGGATGATCTGCTCCTCAAAAAGGGAGTACATCACGATCGCGGATACCCCTGCTTCCTCCAGTTTGCGCGCCTTCTCCAGTTTTTTCGAGAGAGGAGAAGCCGAAGCGACCAAAGGATTCTTCAGATTCAGGCCAAGGTAGGTGGTTGATAGGTCGGTCATGGATTATTTCTCCTCATTGCCGTTTCCGTAGTGCATGGAGGCCATTTGCTGATAAAGCGTCCAGCGAGACTTGGCGTCTTTCTGGGCTTCCTTCATTAATTCTTCAGCGCGGCCTTCATCCATTTGGGTCAGCATCTTATAGCGGGTTTCGTTGTAGGCATATTGAGAGATCGGGATGCTCGGCTCCTTGGATTCGATCACGAGCGGATTCTTTCCATCCTTGATCAGGCGGGGATCGTAGCGGTACATCGGCCAATGACCGGATAGTACTGCGAGTTTTTGCTGTTCCAGACCTTTTGCCATGTCATAGCCGTGGGCGATACAGTGGCTGTAGGCGATCACGAGAGAAGGGCCATCATAGGATTCAGCTTCGATCAGTGCGCGGAGGGTCTGCTGGTCGTTCGCGCCCATGGCGACACGGGCTACATACACATAGCCGTATGACATAGCGATCAAACCGAGATCTTTCTTGGGCATTCCCTTTCCGCCCATTGCGAACTTCGCAACTGCCGCGCGGGGAGTGGACTTGCTGGATTGCCCGCCTGTGTTTGAGTACACTTCGGTGTCCAAAACAAGGATGTTGACATTGCGACCGCTGGCCAGAACATGGTCCAGACCGCCATAGCCGATGTCATAGGCCCAGCCGTCACCGCCAATGATCCACACCGACTTCTTAACCAGGTTTTCCGCCAGGCTGACCAGGTCTTTTGCCCGGCTGTCACTGGACTTGGCGAGCTTGTTCTTCAATTCATCCACTCGTTCGCGTTGGGCTTGGATCCCCGCCTCGTCATCCTGCTTGGCATTGACGATCGCGGTTACCAATTCTGCACCCAGTTCCTTCTCGAAGCTCTTCAATAATTCAATGGCGTATTCAGCCTGTTTGTCGATGGTCAGGCGCATGCCCAGACCAAACTCGGCATTATCCTCGAACAGTGAGTTGGACCACGCGGGACCGCGACCGGTCGTGTCTTGCGCCCACGGTGTGGTGGGGAGGTTGCCGCCATAAATGGAGGAACAGCCGGTTGCATTTGCGATCACCGAGCGGTCGCCGAACAACTGCGAGACCAGTTTTACATACGGGGTCTCACCGCATCCCGCGCAGGCTCCACTGAATTCGAACAAGGGGCGCAGCAACTGTGAATTCTTGATCGTGCCGGGGTTGAACAGTCTCTTGTCCATATCTGGAATATTCATAAAGAAATCCCAGTTTTTGGTTTCAGCTTCTCGCAAAGGAGGCTGGGGAGCCATATTGATCGCCTTGCGGCCGACCTGGCTCTTATCTTTCACAGGGCAGACTTCCACACACAGCGTACATCCTGTGCAATCTTCGGGTGCCACCTGAACCGTGTAGGCAAACCCGCTCGAGAACTCCTTGAACTTGGAAGCGGTATGCTTGAAGGTCTCAGGCGCGCCGGCCAGGGCTTTTTCATCATAAACTTTATGGCGAATGACCGCATGCGGGCAGACCATGACACATTTGCCGCACTGAATGCACAGACTTTCCTCCCAAACCGGGATCTCAAGCGCAAGATTGCGCTTTTCCCATTGGGTGGTTCCGGTGGGGTAGGTACCATCCACAGGCATCGCAGAAACTGGCAGATTATCGCCATCAAAACTGATCATCGGTCCGAGGACGTTTCTGACGAAGTCAGGCGCTTCATTCGGGACCGCAGACCTGCGGCTCATCTTTGAGCTGACCGCCGCCGGGACTTTGACCTCATAAAGGTTGGCAATGGTCGCATCCACGGCCTCAAAATTCTTCTTCACCACGGCCTCACCGCGCTTGCCATAGGTCTTTTCAATGGCATGTTTGATCTCGGCAATGGCTTGCTCGCGCGGAAGCACGCCGGAAATGGCAAAGAAAGCAGTCTGCATGATGGTGTTCATGCGTTGACCCATGCCGGTCTTCTCGGCGACTTCGTAACCGTTGATGACATAGAATTTGAGCTTCTTGTCGATGATCGCAGACTGAGCCTCTTGCGGAAGCTGGTCCCAGACTTCATCCTTGCCGTACATGCTGTTGAGCAGGAAGACAGCGCCTTCCTTGGCATATTTCAGCATGTCAAACCTTTCGAGGAAGTTGAACTGGTGGCAGGCTACGAAGTTCGCCTGGTTGGGTTCGATCACATACGGGGCATGGATCGGCTTGGGACCAAAGCGCAGGTGTGAGGTCGTCATTTGACCGGATTTCTTCGAGTCGTATACGAAGTATCCTTGCGCGTAGTTATCAGTCTCTTCGCCAATGATCTTGATCGAGTTCTTGTTTGCGCCCACAGTGCCGTCGGAGCCGAGTCCAAAGAATACGCAGCGCACGGTTTCGGCATGTTCAACCGAGAAACTGGTGTCTACATCGAGGCTGGTGTGGGTGACATCGTCGTTGATACCGACCGTGAAATGGTTTTTCGGTTCCGGCTTCTTCAACTCGTCCAGCGCAGCCTTGAGCATGGCGGGGGTGAATTCCTTGGAGGAAAGACCGTAGCGCCCGCCGATCACCTTGATATTTGCGCGCTGACCTTCAGCCAGTGCATTGACCACGTCCATGTAGAGCGGCTCGCCCATGGAGCCGGGTTCCTTGGTGCGGTCGAGGACGACCACATTCTTGACCGACTTGGGCAGCGCTTTGATGAAATATTCCACCGAGAACGGACGGTACAGGCGGACTTTGAGCAGACCGACCTTTTCGCCTTTTTCCACTAGGTAGTTCACGGTCGCTTCGGCGGTATCGGCGCCAGAGCCCATAAGAATGACCACGCGTTCGGCTTCGGGGTGACCGACATAGTCGAACAGGTTGTAATGCCTGCCGGTGACCTTGGCGAAGGCATCCATCATTTCCTGCACAATGGCGGGAGTTGCATCGTAATACGGGTTGACCGTCTCACGCGCCTGGAAGTACACATCGGGGTTCTGAGCGGTTCCGCGCAGCACAGGGTGCTCGGGAGTGAGCGCCCGCGCCCGGTGGGCGCGTACCAGATCGTCGTCGATCAACTGACGCAGTTCACCATCTGTGATCTGGAAGATCTTTGCGACTTCATGTGAGGTTCTGAAACCGTCAAAGAAGTGGATGAAGGGGATCCGTGATTTGAGGGTTGCCATTTGCGAGATGGCGGCAAAATCGTGCGCTTCCTGCACCGAGGTGGAGGAGAGCAGTGCCCAGCCGGTCTGGCGGACCGACATTACATCTTGGTGATCGCCGAAGATCGAAAGTCCCTGGGCTGCGAGCGAGCGAGCCGCAACGTGGAAGACCGTGCTGGTGAGTTCACCGGCGATCTTGTACATGTTGGGGATCATTAACAATAAACCTTGCGAGGCTGTGAATGTGGTGGTGAGCGCGCCGGTTTGCAATGCACCGTGGACTGCGCCCGCGGCGCCGCCTTCGGACTGCATTTCGATCACGGCGGGAACCGTTCCCCAAAGATTCTTTTTGCCTTTTGAGGTCCACTCGTCTGCAAATTCGCCCATGGCAGAAGAGGGGGTGATTGGATAAATCGCGATCACTTCGCTTAAGCGATGCGCGACTGACGCGGTAGCTTCATTACCGTCAATCGTTACAACTGGTTTTTTCATAATTACATGCTCCTTTGAAAGCAGGTTTTACCCTGTGAATTTCTTCATCTATCAAGTTTATCACCCCCGAGCCCACGGGTTAGTTATAAATGACCCGAATCTACCTGAAAGTTGTCATATTTTGGACAATAATTGTAGAATTAAAAGAGACAGCAGAACTTCTGCTGTCTCTTTGTTGTTATTCTGCGGGAGGAATTTCATCCAATGCCCGAAATACTTTTAATCCTCGTTTGAGCGCGATCTCGATCATCATGTCTGCGCCTTGCGAGGGACCGCCTACTCTCAAGACCGCGTCACACTTTTCCAAAAGTCTTTCTGCGATCGGGTGAAAGATCTCATTGAAGGGTTCGTCCCCGATCCGTTTTGAACCTGCCAGGTGAACCAGTGGAAGAGCGAACCATTCTCCCAGCACTGGGATGTGTCCCATGCGGAAGATGGGCAGAGCGAAGGCTTCCATGAGACGCACGTTCTCGGCGATCTTTTCGGGATCATCATTCGTTCCCGATCGGTATGGGCCTGCGATCAGAATGAACATGTTACTTCGACTCCAAATGTGACCTGGCCAATAACAACGCTGCCAGTGACTTGGCATCGGGCATCTCGCCTCTTTCGGCCATTTGAATTGCTTCAGCAAAGGGAATGGATTCCACGCTGAGAAATTCATCTTCGTCTGCTTCGAGCGGATCGTGCCTTAAGTCTCTTGCCAGGTAAACATGCATGAATTCTGTCGAGTAGCCGGGCGCAAGGTAGAAATCACCGATCTTCTCGATCTTGTCTGCGGCGAAGCCTGTCTCTTCACGGATCTCGCGCGCTGCGCACACTGCCGGGTCTTCGCCTTCTTCCAAGGTTCCGGCAGGCAGCTCGAGCAGGTCCATACCCGCGGCGTGACGATACTGCCGTACGAAGAGCAGGTTTCCATTATTGTCCAAAGGCACAATGATGACCGAACCGCCATGTTCAATAATATCGAATTTTGTTTCGCGCCCGTCCGGCGTTTTAAGATGGTCCCGGCGAATGAGAAAGGCTCGTCCTTTGAGGAGGGTTTCAGAACGAATAAATTCAAATGGCATGTCATTCTCCTGTAATAAAAAAAAGCCCAAGCATTTGCTTGGGCTTTTTTGATTTCGTTTTAGGGTATCTTGATTTGCTGCCCGGGGGTCAATTGTGTTGTGGCAGTAAATCCATTGGCTGCGATGATCCCTTCCGGGGTGACATCACCAAAGTCACAGGCGATGCTGTAGATGGATTCATTCGCTTTGACGGTGTAGGTGACCGGGTGGGTGGCCAGGTTGCGCTTTCCGGGGAAAGAACCGGTCTGGGGAATGGTCAACTTCAAGCCTTCATAATAGATATCGGGGCTGGTAAGTCCGCTGGCGCTGAGCAATGCATCGGGGTCCACATCGAAGCGGCGAGCAATGCAGTAAGGCCATTCGCCTTCATTGAGCACATAAGTGGCGGGGCGCACACCTGCGGGAACCGGGGTGCTATTTGCAACCACGGGGGTTGTGCCGGCTGCAGGGGTTGTCGGGACGGCGTTGGCGTTGGTGGGTGTGCTCGGAGCCGTGGTGGGTACTCCCGGAGTGGCTGTGACTCCGGTCTGCGGTGTGATGACTGTCCCGGCGGGGAGAGTTGCTGTTTCGGTGGTGGCAATTGCTTGCGGAGTACCCGAGGTACCGGGAGTTCCACCTGCTGCGACTGTCTGTGCTGCTGCGGTTTGCTTTGCAAACTCCTCGATCATGGCCATTGGGTTTTCAACCGAAGGGAATGGCGAAACAAAAAGACCGGTCGGAAGCAAAGTTGGCGTTGCCGCAGGGGCAGCGGAAAGTGATTGCGTGCAGGCAGAGATCAGCAGTGTGGATACAACAATGACGAAGACTGCCAGCAAGCCGCGTTGTTTGTTACTCATAGATTCTCCTCTTTAATTTACTCAGCGGAAGATAGTAGCACATGACCTTTAAAGCGTCAAGTTACCGATCTGAAAGAAGACCCACTTCCGTTGTGTCATGATTTTTCCATCTTTTACAGCTACAGCGGTGAAAAACATCAGTATGATAATGCCACTTTAGCCATGATTGATATTGATAATGTTTCTGCAATTATCAGGCAGCTTGCCCATTCTACCCGTTAGGTATAATGATTTACCATTCTATTTGTGTTTTTTGTATGGGATTTGAATGCAAAACCGGGCATCCTGTGGTTGAAAAAGGAAAAGTATTATGAAAAGAGTTATTCCCCAGATATTGCTGGCAGGCGTTTTGCTTCTACAGGCATGTGGAAGTTCTACAACCGCCACGCAGGAACCCGCCACAGAGATTCCCCGCCCGGCTTCCACTGAAGAAGTTATGGCGACCGTAGAAATCGCTTCGCCGACCGAGGCATCAACGCCGACCACCCCGCCCCAGCCAACTTCCACGATTCAGCACGTGTCCATTCCAACCGAAGGAATAACCGACCGGGCTACTGCCCACGACAATGAAGAATCCCTCTCGTATCAGACCAAAAAAATCAAGACAGGTGATTTTTTACGAAAGAACGTCTTCGAACGTCCCTTCACTTCGATCGAGATGGAGTATCTGCCAGATATCGATATCGCAGATTTTTCCATCACGAGCGACGATACTTTCTTTTATATCAAAATATCACTCATTGGGCTGAATCCAGAAACGCAGGCGCTCACAGGCTCATACGGAGTCGAGATCGACCGCAACGCGGACGGAAGGGCAGAGCTATTGCTGGTGACTCGACCGCCTTATTCCACCGAGTTCAGCACAGACGGTACGATCGCCTACCTGGACATTAATAGCGATGTCGGCGGGCAGAGTATCAACCGCCCCGATGATTATGACAGCGATGGTTTCGAGGCGGTCATTTTCGACCTGAGCAGGGGAATCCAGCCCGAGGATGAACCCGACTTCCTGTGGGCACGGCTGAGCACTTATGGAAATTTGCCCGCCATCGAGATCGCCTTCAAAAAATGGATATTTGACGGCGGCAAGGAAGCCTTCATGTGGAGCGTTGTCTCCAGCGCGGAAGAGCTCAACCCCGGCAAATTCTATTTTCACGATCACTACACAGTTGAAGAGGCGGGAACTGCAAACACAGATACCCCCAACTATCCTCTTAAAGAACTGGCAGGCATGGATAATACCTGCCGCATCCCGATCGGTTTTCAAGTGACCGGGAACGAGCCCATGGGTTGCTACGTAAAGGATGGGGAAGTGGAAGAGATCGCCGAGCCCGATGCCGATGGGGTCAATTCCACCTGCGGACAATTCAGCGAACTATGCAAGCGGACCGAAGACACCCGGCTGCTGATCGAAGCCCAATAAAGAACCGCATGCGAACAAAAAGAGAGAGGCATTAGCCTCTCTCTTTTTGTTCGCTCACTTGCTCTCACAGAAAATCTTTGTCAGCAGCCTTTGCATCTCAGGTGATGTATCCGGGTCGCCAAATTGGGTTGGCAGGCTCAAACACACCTGATGCGTCAGCATCGCATCTTTTTTTATGTCTTTGGCGATCTTTGTTACTTCCT
Source organism: Anaerolineales bacterium (assembly GCA_017985935.1). Lineage (GTDB taxonomy): Bacteria > Chloroflexota > Anaerolineae > Anaerolineales > Villigracilaceae > Villigracilis. The sequence goes on from JAGNWT010000077.1 coordinate 9,514, forward strand.
CGAATTGATTGAGATGGGCATATGCCTTGAGGAAGATCAACCACTCGCTCTTATCATCGGGACGCATGTCCCTGTCCCAGGCTTTATTTCCCAACTCTGCGGCAGTCTCCCACTCTCCGCGTTGGCCGGCGAGCGACGCTGCCTGGAAGGTGTAGCACCATCCGTGTTCAGGCTCCGCCCCGAAAATGGAGAACGGCGGAGTGTGCGGTTCGGCTTCCGATTTGACCAGCTCAATATTGGAGTAATATGCTGCGGCTGCGATCTCGGTCTCTTCATAGGTGGAGATGGTCGGGAAGTTTCCGTCCATGACGTGTACGCAGGAGAACGGCGTTGGCTGACTTAACACAAGCACATTTTTCAAGTCTGGCTCGGTGAGGATACCGCGCCGTTCAATTGCTGGAGTCTCTTCTCCTTGCATGATGCCAAGCAGATTTTTCTCGTTCAGCACAATGGCATACACCATTGGCTTGACGACTGTGCTGTCGGTGGAGGCGGGATTGTAAATGAGGGCCGCGGGTCCCCAGACGAAATAATCTTCTTCGATGGCGGTGATCGGATAATTTCCCACGAGCGTGGTCTCAGGTTGAAGGTCTGGTACGCGCCAGCTGACCTGCCACCAAAAATCACGGAAGGAGTCTGTCTTCTCTACTGCCCGCGCGCCGTTATGGAAGTGGGTCAGCGCAGCAATGAGCACAAGGACCGCCAGCGCTCCATCCCGAATCCGCTTGTTGGAAATGGAAAACAATAGCCCAACGAGGATCATCGCCGAGCCAAGCGATGCGCCCAGCGCGTACCGCGAGTAGACCTCGAACAGCAAACGGCGGTTGACAAAGATAACGGGCAGAACGCTCAAAGTAACAGAAGCAAGCCCGGCGGCGGTTGACGCGGATGTCCATCCGTTGTCTACGGATCGTGAGTCATCCTCCAGATGTTTTGATCCCCAAATGATGAGGGCAATGATCAACCCGGCGACCCCGAAACTCAACAGATGTTCACGGATGCGCAAGCCTGTCGTGAAAAGATAAAGCGGCACGCCCCACGCGAGAAACGCGGCTTTGAAAGAGTCTTGAAAGAGGGCCAGCCCAAGCCAGAAACTGTTCAGCAGGGGAGAGGCAGAGAGGGTCTGCAGTTGCGCGCCGATGTCCGTTGCTTTGCGCTCGCTGTCAAAAATAAAAACACGCCAGAACATGAACCCCGCAGGGATGATGGCGCTCGGAAGCCATTGCTTGAAGGTTGTGACCGCTCTTTGCGCGAATGGTCGGTCTTTGTGGAGCAGGTAAATACAAATGACCCGCAATGCTTCCAAGCCGAAAAAGTATTCGACCAGCCCCAGATAAAAAATACCTGTCACGATCGCGAGCGCGGTCAAAAGGATCTTCACCCAGCCAGAGGTGAGGATGGCTTTTATGCTCAATGCAATGGATAACACCGCAAGAAAGAGACTGAACAACTGCGATTGATAATCAATGGGATTGACTTGCGAGAGAAAGCCCGGGTAAATGACAAAGAGGATCGCAAGCCAGGTATTGGCAGTTCGGCTTTTTTGCCAGATCATTTGAAAAAGCCAGTAAGCGCAAACCCCGCTCAAGACCCGAAACAAAAATCCGCTCAGATGATACAAGAGAATATGATCACCGAAGAGAGAATAAGCGGCGCCCATCACGAATGCCCGCATCGGGCGATCACTGCTGAACACAGCGGAGAAAAAATCCGCGCCGCCCGCCTTCCCCGCGAAGATCAAATACCAGTCGTCATTGATCAGACCGATCCTGCGTACGAACGGCAGGTACACCAATGCCGAAACCGCAAACAGTAGAAAAAATGGGATCCAATTCGATAGCTGTTTCTTCAACCAAGCCTCCGTGAATTGGATAATTATATATTACTCGTTCATGGACTTGATGTTCTGGATCGGCGTTTGGGGGACAAGGTCGCAACCCGGCCAGATGGCATCCACGCCCGCTTCTTTCGCGCTGATAACTGCCTCGCGTACCCCGGCAGGATCTCCCTGCCACAGGGTTTGCACGGGATCAAGATTTCCGAACAACAAAGTATCCTTCAGCGCGGATCGAGCTGCTGCGAGATCCACTGTTTGGTCGAGCGAGATCGCGTCTGCGCCTGTCTCTGCCAGCAGGTGCATGGACTTGCTCACATTTCCGCAAACAGAGAGCACGCGCGGCTTTGGCAGTTTCTCGATCAAAGATTTTTCGGCAGGCAAAACGAACTGCTCATACCTTGCCGGACCGATGAATGCGGGCGACCCGCCCATATCGTGAATGGTGATGAAGTCCGCGCCGGCATCTCGATAGTCCACGCCCACTTGTGCGAGGAAGGACGAAAGATGCATGAGCGCGTCATGTACCACCTGCGGTTCTTTTTTCATCTCCAGGAACATTTTGCCGGGTTCAACAATGAGCAGCAGCAAGGTGTATGGACCGGGAATCATCCCGCCGATGGCGGCTTGATCTCCGATATCTTCCTTCAGTAGCCTGATCGCTTCGCAGACCAGTTGAATTCTTCCCTTGCCGGGGATCTCCATGCCTTGGCTGAGTTCTGCCACTAGCTCTCTGACTGAAGCAAACTTTGCCTTGCTCACCTGCGGAAATTCATATTCCCCACTCTCGCGGAAGTTGATCTGTGCGCCAAGTGCCTCTGCTTCGACATATAAGTCCAGCGGAACCACGGCAGAGGGAAGCCCGCTCAACTTGAAGGTGCTTGCAGCGGCTCTCGCCATCCTGCCCGCATCTTTATGAACCTCGTGGAAGACCAGCCCTTCGCTTTGCAATCCCTCTGCCGTGACATGGATCAATCCGCTGAACGCAGGCACACCGTCTATTTTTTTACCAGCTAAAAGGTCCAAGATCTTTTCGCGCATAGTTCTCCTAAAAAGAATTACGAGTTACAGGCTACGTAACTCGTAACGTGTAACTCGTAACCGATCAATAATCACTTGGCAGCGATCACAGTTTACTGTTTTACGGCTTTTGCGATCGCGGCGATATGCTCGGGAGTGTTTCCGCAGCAACCGCCGACCACTTTCGCGCCCATCTCAACATATTTTTTGGCGTAAGTGCCCATGTCGTCGGGACCCATGTCGTACACGCCCTGCTCGGTTTCCAAGTCCATGTGTGGGACGCCGGCATTCGGTTTGACCCAAAGCGGGAAGTTTGGCACAGTCGCGCCATATTCCTTGACCACGGCTTCCATATTTTGAAGTGTCGTTCCGCAGTTTGCGCCAATGAGGGTTGCGCCCATTTCGGTGTAGCGTTTCATTACATCCTTGGGTTTAACTCCCATCATGGTGCGGGTGCCGCGGTCATAGCTGAAGGAAACCACGATCGGCAGATCGGTCATGGACCGCGCGCCTTGAAACGCAGCGGTGGTCTCTTCAAAAGAGAACATGGTCTCGATCAAGAGAAAGTCCACGCCGCCATCGGCGAGCGCCTTGGCTTGCTCGGCAAATGTCGCTTGGACATCTTCCACTTCAAGCGGACCGTACGGCTTGACGAGTGCGCCGACGGGTCCCATCGAGCCGGCGACCAAACCGTTATTTAGCGATGCAGCTTTGCGCGCGATCTCTGCCGCGCGGATGTTGACCTCGGGCGTGCGGTCTTGATATTTTGAGTCCTTCATGCGCAAGCGTGTTCCGCCGAAAGTGCAGGTCAAAATAATGTCTGACCCAGCCTGGGCGAAAGAGGATGCCAGCTTCAAGAGCGTATCGGGATCGTCAATGATCAGATCCTCAGGCGGTTTGCCGGGCTTGAGACCCATCTTCTGCAAATTCGAGCCGGTTGCCCCATCCGCAACCAGGATCTCCCCGCTATTTAATCTTTCCAAAAATTTATTCATTTGCTCTCCTGTTTTTCACCACGAAGGAGACAAAGGGACACAAAGATTTAAGAAACCTTTTTTTCTTCGTGCGCCTCACTTGCACTGCACCAAACGCAGTGCGGTGCAAGTGTCGTGACTCTTTGTGGTTTAAGTTTTTTACTTGCTCATAAAATTCTTTGCCATCGGATCCGCAACTCGGTTGGGGATCAAATGCGCAATGTGCGTAAAAGGCTCGCTCATGTGCGGGAAGCTTGTTGCCAGCATGAACTGATTCTGGAACTCGGGATCGGTGGGCAGCTCAAAGCGTTCCACACGCCGAGTCACTGCTTCGATCTCGCGCCGCTTCTCCACGTTTAACAGCGCAATTCGCGCGCCGTCGCCCGCGGAATTTCCGACCGCATACACATTCGGCAATTCACAATCAGGGATCAACCCGATCAGCATGGCTTTTTCCTTGTCGATGTAACTGCCAAAACCGCCGGCCAAAATGATTTTATCAGGAGATTCCAAACCAGATCGCTTGAGCAAAGTCCGCGCCGCAGTGAAGAGCGCAGCCTTGGCAAGTTGGATCTGTCTCACATCCTGCTGGGTCATGGGGATGTCGCGCCCGATGGAAGTTTCCTCTGCCCAGGCAATGACGTACTCCCAACCACTCTCTCCCTTTCGGATGCGCGTCGACTCCAGCCCGGTCTTGAACTTGCCCCGAGAGTCCACGATCCCAGCCCGGAACAATTCTGCCACCGCGTCGATGATCGCCGAGCCGCAAATGCCCTTGGCTTTGCCTTCGTTCCAATTCTCCTCACCGACGATCTTGTATTTCGGTTCGAGAGTTTTCTCATCAATACGCACCCGCTCGATGGCGCCCGGCGCGGCACGCATGCCGTATTCCACATGAGCGCCTTCCAGCGCAGGTCCGGTTGGCGTGGATGTGCACACCAGCCGCTTGCGATTTCCAAGCACCAGTTCCGCGTTCGTGCCGACATCGATCAACAGCCAGTTCTCGTCCTGCTTGTGCGGTTCCTCTGCCACGAGCATCGCGCTCGTATCCGCGCCGACAAAGGAAGCGATGGTGGGCAGGACATGAATGTTCGCCGCGGGGTTGATATTCAATCCAAGCTCGCGCGCTTTGACATCCACTGAGCTGTGAATGGCGGGCACGAACGGAGCCAACCCCAGGTCCTTCGGGTTGAGGTTGAGTAATAAATGATGCATGGTCGAGTTGCCGACCAGCACCATTTCCAAAATGTCTTTGGTATGAATGTCTGCTGTCTTTGCAGCTTGCTTGAGTAATTTATTGAGTGTGGCGATGATCGCCTTGTGCAATTTCTCCAAACCATCGGCGTGTTCAATGGTGTATTGAATGCGGGACATCACATCCTCGCCATACACGATCTGCGGATTCATCTCCGACTCAGCGGCGAGCATTTCACCGGTGCGCAAGTTGCATAGGTAAAGCGCGACCGTCGTTGAACCAATGTCCACCGCCGCACCGTAACTATCCTCGTGATAGCCCGCCTGCACCTGTACCACTTCCTGATCCTGCCAGACCGAAACGGTTACATTCCACTTTGCTTCACGCAGCGTGGCAGATAAGGTCCGCAGGCATTGATAATCGATCGTAAATTCGTTCCAGCGTGGAAGTTTTTCCTCGGTGCCGCGCACCAATCCCATGGAGGTTTCGAGTCCTTTGGCAAGACGCTCCCAATCAGCGATCGGGCGCTCAAGCGTGGGCGGGCTCATCGAGACCAGATATTTACGGATCGAAGGTTTGACCTCGATCTCGCGCTGGGTCGCGCTCTTGCGGACGATCTGCTTGTTGCCGCGACTTTCCTCGGGCACGTTGATCAGCACATCCCCACGGATCTTGCACTGGCACGATAGGCGCACCTGCCCCACTTCCCAGCCTTTGTCCTTCAACAGTTTGGGGCGCCGCGCAAAGTAGGCGGCTTCCTCGGTGGTGACAGGGGAGACATTCCCGCGCTTCGAATCGATATTGTATTTCTCGAAACGTCCCTCTTCGATCAAGACCATGCACTTGCCGCAAGTGGCATTTTCAGCGCAGATCGATTCGATCTCCACGCCCAATTCGCGCGCGGCTGTGCGGACCGATACGCCTTCTTCCACTTGTCCGCGCCGACCCGAGGGTTGCAGGATGATGTTATGTTTTTTCATGGATGACTTTCACTGATCACGGCTGATAATGGGTTACTGCTCACTACTCAGGCTTCTTCGCGGAATTTCCACCCGCGCCGCCTCTGCTTCCAGTTCGGCGAGTAACGCTTCAGCAATATCCTCGGGTGCGCCTTCACGCTCGATCCACTCGCCGCGTTTGTATTCCTTGGCATAATCCGTTGAAGACGTTGCTCCGATCGCCATTGCGTAGGCGTCTATTTTGTTTTGTACTTTTTGCGAGAGTTCTTTCTTTACCTTTTTCCCGTCCCCTTCAACCGCGAAGGATTGCGGGATGTCTCTCCAATACATGACCCGATACTTTGCCATTTCCTCTAACCTCTGATGATTATATATAATTTGCAAGGCAGGATTTTACGGGACGAATGGCTGTCGGTCAATGAAAAAATTCAATCTGCCGCAGACAGGGCATTTCCTGCGATCCACCCCGTGGTCCACGCGGACTGAAAATTGAAGCCGCCGGTAACGCCGTCAATATCAAGTACCTCGCCTGCAAAAAATAGATCTTTCACCACGCGGCTTTGCATGGTCTTGAAATCCACTTCCTTTAAGTTGACTCCGCCGCAGGTGACGAACTCATCTTTGAATTGTCCTTTGCCTTGGATCTCAAATTGTCCCGCAGTTAATTCTTCGGCGAGCTTGCGCAACTCCGCTTTAGAAATGTCGCTCCAGTTCTTGTCGCCGATAAAGTGCGTCAACTGTTTCCACAAGCGGATGGGAATTTGCGAGAACGCCGAAGTGCTTGAGATCTTCTTGCGCGCGTTTTCGTGCCAGTCCTTGCTGCGTTGTAAAACTTCCAGCGCAGGATCAAACTTGTAGTCGCCGAGCCAGTTCACAGTTAAGGTGGACCGATATTTTTTCTCAAAGAGAATCCGCGCTCCCCAGGCAGAGAGTTTCAGCACGGCAGGCCCGCTCAATCCCCAATGGGTGATGAGCATCGGTCCGCGCTGGGTGAGCGAATCCATTTTGAGAGTCA
>JAGNWT010000078.1 GCA_017985935.1 Anaerolineales bacterium
ATATCGCGGATCTCTTTGATCTCAAGATGAGGCGCTTCGACGATGTGGCGATACTCGCGTTCCCGTTCGCTTTGATACAGGTCAGCATCTGCCAGTGTGGTCGTAAAAGCGACCGCGCCCATTGAAATGGATTCGGCGAAGGTGGTGGCGAGTCCCGCCACAAGGACGATGCGGGCATCGTTCGTGGCGGCGGCAATTCCCAGCACAACGCCGAGAACATTCACCAACCCATCCTGCGCACCGAGAATAAAGTCCGAAAGACCCGAGGCACGTTTGTGCGGATCGGTCTGTGTGTGATGTAAAACTTCATTGATGATCTGGTCGTGTGTAATGGGATCCATACTCATCATCATACACATAAGGCAAAGTCTTGATAATGGACAAATGTCACTAACTTACTTTTGGGGGATTTTTCAAGCTGATGATTGATTTCGATTTTATTAGATGCTAAACTGTCTGCATGTTGTTATCAATTTACAAATAGGAGAAACCATGCGCAAGTCATCACGTTTATCAATGATCGTTGGCATCCTGACCATCATGAGTGTGCTGATCTCAGGGACGGTCTGCGCTGCGCCCGCCCCCAAAGCCAAATGGACCGTGATGGTCTACATCTCAGGCGATAACGACCTGGAAGAATATGTCGTGAAGGATCTCGAACTGGAGCTGGCGCCCACCGGCTCAAGTGCGAACGTGCAGGTCGTGGCGCTCGCGGACCGGGGTCCCGGCTACGACGTCAGCTATGGTGATTGGCAGACCACCAAGCTCTTCCATGTTACGCAGGGAATGAAAGCAGATGGAGCCAGCGCGGTTGCAGATTGGGGCGAGCGCAACATGGGCGATCCTCAAACGTTGATCGAGTTCGTCAATTGGACCAAGACCAATTATCCCGCCGACCATTACGCCCTGTACTTTTGGGGTCACGGCTGGAACTGGCACCCCGGCTACGTGATGGAAGATTCCACCAGCGCCGACACTCTGGACATGGGAGAGATCAAAACCGCGCTGCCCTCGATCGGGTTCATCGACATGGTCGCATTTGACGGATGCAACATGGCTTCGATCGAAGTGCAGCAACTGTGGCACGGACATGCAACCGCTCTGGCTCACTCGCAGGAATATGTGGGTTGGGACGGCGTGGAGTACGATACGGTCCTCGCTCAGTTGGCTGCCAACCCGAATATGACCGCCGATCAGGTTGCGATCGCCACCAGCCAAAGCACGGTCAATGATAAGACCTGGTCTGCCGTTGCCGTGGATGCCCGCTTCACCGGGCTGATGACCGCCGTCAACGACTGGTCGGTCGCGCTCAAGAACGGACTCTCCGCCAACCGCAAGAAGTATGATCGAGCCTTCGGCGCCACGCAATCGTTCTGGCAGGCTCCAATGGACAAGGACCTGTACGACATGGCTTACGAAGTCAAGCGTCTCGTAGCGGACCCGAACATAAAAGCCAAGAGTCAGGCGGTGATGAACGCAGTGAATGCGGTGGTTTTGAGCGAGCATCACGCCAATGGATATCCTGACGCGCACGGCATCACCATTTATCACATCTCCTCTGCCGCGGGCAAAGATTCGGATTACACCTACTACCGCACCCTCGATTTCTCCCTGCAAACGGGCTGGGACGAATTCCTGGACGTTTACGCAAAGTAAGTCACCAAACATCCCGATGAAGTTCATCGGGATGTTTTTTTTCAATGCGGTCACAGGGGATGCTATATAATCCACGCGGCACACAAAACTGGAGGACCCATGTTCACTTCGGAACAGGAATTTCTTGAATTCTTGAAGACCCATCAATTTTCATATCAGATCGTTCAACACCCGGCTGTCTTCACCTGCGCGGAAGCAGACCAGCACCGCCCCGACTTTCCCGCGGTGAGCACCAAAAATCTTTTTCTGTGCGACAAGAAAGCCCGGCAATTCTTTCTGGCTGTGACCGCCTGCGAAAAGACCGTTCAATTGGATGCCCTGTCTTCACAATTGGGAGTCGCTCACCTGCGTTTCGGATCGGAGGAGAATCTGCAAAAATTGCTCGGGGTCACACGCGGCTCGGTCACGATGATGGGTTTGGCGAACGACACGGAACACCGGGTGGAATTATGGATCGATGCAGAGATCTGGCAGAACGAACATTTCCTCAGCCACCCACTGGTGAACACCGCAACACTGGTCCTGACCAAAGCAGAGTTGGAACGCTTCTTTGCAATGACCGGGCACCCCATACATCTCTTTCAAGGATAAACCAACATGAAGATCACAGTCATTGGCGGTGGCTCAACCTACACGCCAGAACTCGTAAATGGATTTCTGGCCCGCATAGATTCGCTCCCGCTGAAAGAACTATGGCTGATGGATATTGACCCGCAGCGGCTGGAGATCGTCGGCGGGTTTGCGCAGCGCATGGTCAAAGCGAAGGGTGAACCATTCAAGGTGGTGCTCTCTGCCCATCAACGCGAAGCCATTACCGGCGCATCCTACGTCATCACCCAACTGCGGGTCGGCATGATGCCTGCGCGGCGCGGCGATGAATATCTCGGTCTGCGGCATGGGCTGATCGGGCAGGAAACCACGGGCATCGGCGGCATGGCTAAAGCGCTGCGGACCATTCCTGTCATCCTCGACATTGCCAAAGACATGCGCGAAACAGCTCCCGGCGCGCTGCTGGCCAACTTCACCAACCCGGCCGGACTCATCACCGAAGCTTTGAATCGCTGCGCGCCCGATGTCCCTGCGGTGGGAGTCTGCAATGTGGGCATCACAACCAAGATGACGATCCTCAGCGGGCTGGAAAAATTCACCGGCGTAAAGATCGATGAGAACCGCGCAGCGCTCAACACGCTCGGACTGAATCACCTGACCTGGCACCGCGGCTTCACCGTGGACGGCGAAGAGATGTGGCAATATATCTTCCCCACCGCGCTCGAAGAAATGAAAAAAGAGGAAGAACCTGAATGGGACATCAGCGCGCTGGAGTCGCTCGGCATGATCCCCAATGATTACCTGCAATATTTTTATTACACAGAGAAAAAACTCGCAGCGCAAAAGAAGTGGCCGCCTTCACGCGCCGAGCAGGTCATGGCGATCGAAGAAGGGCTGCTGCAAGAGTATGCCGACCCCGCGCTGACCGAACCTCCCGCCGACCTGATGAAGCGCGGCGGCGCGTATTATTCCACGCTTGCCACCCAACTGATCAACTCGCATTTCAATGACCTCGGGCAAACCCATGTGGTCAACGTCCGCAATGACGGGGCGGTGAAGGAATGGCCGGCAGATTGGGTGCTGGAACTTCCCGCCGTGGTGAACAGACAGGGCATCCACCCGCATCCAGCCAAGCCGCTGCCTGATCCATGCTTCGAGCTGATCTCTCAAGTGAAGAGATACGAACTACTGACGGTCGAAGCAGCCGTGCATGGCAACAAAAATGCCATGCTTGAAGCGCTCACCACACATCCGCTGGGACCCGGCGCAGACCGATCACGCGCTGTGATGGAAGACCTGCTTGAAACCAACAGGCAATGGCTGCCTCAATTCTTCAAATAACGGAGACCCATGAAATATTTTCTTGGCATAGACGTTGGTTCCTCCAAGACCCAGGCGCTCATCACCGACGAGCACGGAGTCTGTGTGGGCTTTGGCAAAGCGTGGGGCGGCAATCATCAAGTGGTGGGGTATGACGGGCTGGAAAATGTTTTGCAAGAATCCCTCGCCGGTGCATTGACCTCTTCAGGGGCAGACCCGGCTCATATCGCCGGAGCAGGTTTCGGCGTGGCAGGATACGATTTCCCATCTGACAGGGATGCCCATTTGCGGGTCATCTCTGCGCTGGGATTATCCTGCCCGGTGGAGATCATCAATGATGGAATGAACGGTTTACTCGCCGGCGCAACCCGGGGGATCGGGGTTAATGTCACGGCGGGGTCATCGAACAACTGCCGCGGGCGGAATAGTTCCGGGCGTGAGGGAAGAGTGGTTGGTAACGGCGCTCCGTTCGGTGAATTGGGCGGCGCGGTGGAGATCGTGCAGCGCGGTTTGCAAATGGTGAACTACGCGTGGATCAAGCGCATCCCGCCGACAGCATTGACCCGCATCTATCTGGACGCGGTGCAAGCAAAAGATGAAATAGATCTGATGGAAGGGATATCGAACGAGCAGTATCATCTCTTCCCATTTCTGGCGGTGGAGGTGATCCGCGCCGCAAAAAACGGCGATGCCGCCGCGCAGGAGATCGTTCATTGGGCAGGCAGCGAACTCGGCTGGCTGGCAGTTTCAGTGGCACGGCAGATCGAAATGGAGAACGAAGAGGTTGAGGTCATTCAATCTGGAAGTATCTTCGAAGCCGGATCGGTCATCAGTGACCCCATGCGCGATGTGCTTCTTGCTCACTGCCCGCACGCCAAGTTGATCCGCCTGGATGGTCCTCCGGCAATTGGCGCGGTCATTCTCGGCATGGAACAGACGGGGTTCGACGGCTATGCCGTGCGGGATGTCATGACCCGCACCGCGAAAGAATTGATCCGGGCGGGGTAAGGAAGGCGAACCAAGTACAATAGACTTCATGTTGAAAAATCATCCCCTCTTCCAAACATTGCGTGAACTTAAGGGGAATCCACGCGCGACCGTATTGACCGAGATCATGTTCGGTGTCCCATACAATTTATTCATGCCATTTTTTTCGGTGTATATGCTTGCCCTCGGAGCAACCGATCAACAGATCGGCAGCATTGCCAGCATCAGCCTTGTTGCGCAAATCTTTTTTGCGCTGCTCAGCGGCGCGATCGTGGATAAGCTCGGGCGCCGCCTGACCCTTTTGATCAGCGATGTGCTGAGTTGGACCGTGCCCTGCCTGATCTGGATGCTGGCTCAGGATGTGCGTTTCTTCGTAGCCGGCGCGATCATGAACAGCCTGTGGCGTGTCTCGCACACCGCGTGGACCTGTCTGATGGTTGAGGATGCCGAGGAGGGACATCTCATTCACATCTGGACCTGGATCATGATCTTCATGTTTTGCTCGGCCTTGTTCACTCCGCTGGGCGGCTGGTTCGTGGAACGCTACGGTCTGATCCCCGCGATGCGTGGGCTGCTGGCATTTGGCTTTTTCATGCTCACGGCCAAGTTCGTGACGTTGTATATTTTTTCGCATGAAACCGCGCGCGGTATTCAACGCATGGAGGAAACCCGTCACCGCTCCATTCCCAGCCTGTTGGGTGAGTATCGAAGTGTCTTCGGACAGATCCTGCACTCGCGCCCGATCCTTGCGGCGTTGTCGTTGATGGTGATCACGAACATCTACACCACGGTCAGCAATAACTTCTGGGGAGTGTTGTTCACAAGCAAACTCGGGTTTTCCGACTCACAGATCTCCACCTACGCGGCTCTCCGCTCGATCGTGATGATGGTCTGCTTTTTTGTGATCGGTCCACGGCTGACGAACTTGCGGCGCTTCCGCCTGCCGCTTTGGGCAGGTTTCGCGGCGTTCCTTGTCAGTCAATTGCTGCTGGTCGTGATGCCGCCTCAAGCTGTATTCCTGCTGGTCATCAGCGTCACTCTGGAAGGTGTGGCCTCTGCGCTTGTCAACCCCATGACCGAGTCTCTGCTGGCTCTCTCTATGGAAACAGCGGAGCGCGCAAGGGTCAGCGCGATGGTGTATGTTGCCTTGATCGTGGTGATCTCTCCCTTTGGCTGGGTCGCGGGGCAACTCTCCGCGCTCGACCGCTCATTTCCGTTCGCTCTCAATATGGGGCTCTTCGCGGTTGGGCTGGTCATTGTCTGGCTGATCAGCAAGCCGGGATTTCTAACCCCCGTTCCGCATACCGAAACCACATAACACTTCTGCTTTTTTAAAACTTAAATCAAAACAGGGATGCGGCGCATCCCTGTTTTGATTCTCATGCCGGTTTAGTGATTACCGTTACCGTTACCATTTCCACCAGCCCATAAAGGCTGACCCGTTTCACTGCGGAAGGAGTAGGTCGTTCCTGTCGCGTCCATGGTGACCGAGATGGCGCTATTCGTTCCTTGATCGCCGGGGAACATCAGCACGGTCACACCTTCACCGATCTGGGGAACGAACCCGATCGACTGACTGTAGCGCGGGTTGCCGAGATCTACATACAATACCTGCCCATCATCCGCTGTGAAGCTGATTCCCATCCCATCGAATGAATTGACGATACCGTGGACGTTCCCTGCGCCAGAAACATTTGCCTGCGGAATACCGGTCCCGGACTGACCTTGAGCGGGCTGCCCGCCCTGACCATTCGCTCCACTGGCGCCTTGTCCGTTACCGCCCTGCTGCCCGCCTGTGCCATTGAAAGCGCTCAAGTGACTGTTCGAAGCGTTCATCAGGTTGTTGTACACCATTTGAATATCTGCGTTATCGGTCTGCGCCAGGCGTGATTGCAGGTCGGCAATATCTGTCTGCTCGATCAACACCCCGACCTTCATCGCCTCTTCCAAAGAGATAGAGCCCTGCGCGATCAGTTGGTTGTACAAAGCTTGAAGAGCCGGGTCTGTAAATTGTCCGGGACCAAGCGCCGGGTCGGAAAGACCGTAGCGGTCCAACAGCAGTTTGATCTCATCTGTGTGAGTCTGTTCGCTGGCAGCAATGTTCTGAAAGACGGGTTGTCCCCAAAGAACAAAGAGTTGATCGTACACATCGCGCGCGAGCTTTTCCTCTTCACGCATGAAGAGCAGCCCTGCAGTTTCCTCCGCACTCAAGTCTGAGGCGGGGATCGCAGTGAGCTGCACACCGCCACCGCCTGTGCCGCCGCCGTTGCCATTTCCACCGTTGCCGTTACCACCGCCGTTCAATACCGTATTATCTGTGGTGCTGGGAATTGCCGCGCCCGGGGAGGCGAATGCATTATAGGCGCTTGCGCCAATGGCGATCACAATGACCGCAGAAAGGACGCCGATCAGAATATTTTTGAAGTTGTTAAACATGGTTATCTCCTTTTGGTCACGTTTGTACGTGATGTTTTATTTACGATGTCTGCATGATAGCCCTGCCATGTAAAGACACTGTAAAAGTCTTTTCAAGACTTCAAGAAGATTAGCCAAACCGCAAAGGCGGGCAAAATTGAACACCGGCAGCAAATACACATAACAAAAGAGTCATTGGCTTAAACCAATGACTCTTTGCAAGTGAAAGGATTCTCTGCACGGGCTAGGGGCTAGGGACTCTGCTCTTCAAATTTGATCAACCCGGCTTCTTCCAATATTTCTGCGCCGGCTTCTTCCTGCTTGTATGCCATCATGTGGATCCCGGATACGCCTTTGATCTCGCGCACCTGTTGAATGATCTCCAAACAGATCTTCTTTCCTTCCTCGCGTTTCTTCTCGCTCGGAACTTTGCGCATGCGCTCCACGATCTTATCGGGCATATAAACCCCGGGCACCTTGGTCCGCAAAAATTCGGCTGTTTTCTCTGAGCGCAGCGGACCCACGCCGATCAGAATAAAACTTTTTTCATTCAGCCCCAGGTCACAGACCTTTTGCATGTGACTCTTCAACCGCTCGACATCAAAACAATATTGGGTCTGAAAGAACTCCGCACCCGCCTGGATCTTTTTTGCCATTCTGAGCGGACGAAACTCGAACGGTTCAACGAAGGGATTGTCTGCCCCGCCCAAAAAGAATTTGGGTCTGGCGAGCAGCTTCCTGCCGCTTAAAAAGATTCCCTCATCGCGCAGGATCCTTGCAGTCTGGATCAGTTGAGTTGAATCCAGATCAAATACCCGCTTCGCCTGCGGATGATCACCCGCGGTGACATCATCGCCCGTGAGACACAGAACATTGTGCAGTCCCAGAGCGCTCGCGCCGAGCAATTCTCCCTGCATCGCGATTCGATTGCGGTCGCGGCAGGACATTTGAAAGATCACCTCGTACCCAGCCTGTGACAGGATCGTGCAGGCCGCCACGCTCGAAATATGACAATTTGCTCCCGACCCATCGGTGATATTGAGCGCGTTCGCAATGCGCCCAAGTGTGCCGGCCGCCTTCAAAACATCCTGCGGATCGGCGCTGTCGGGCGGGCTGATCTCCGCCGTCACCACGAACTTCCCCGCCCTCAAGGCAGATTCAAATCTTCCGCCTGTTCTATTCGTCGTCATGAGTCAACCCCGTTTGTGTTTGCCACGCCGCAGGCATGTCATCACCCTGCAAGGACAAAATATTGATGAACGCCGATGACCCTGCCAACCGATGATTCAATGGCGGGCGGATCTCAAAAATGTCATTGCTGTAAAACTTCATTTTTCGGGATCGTTCGTACGCTTCGATCCACACGCATTTCATGCCCGGGTCAACCTCGCACGTCATATCCGCCCGCACCCCACCGCAGGGACCGTTGCGCAGATTTTTCGGACAGCCCATTGGGCAGGTCATGCCTGTGAAGTGCAGGGCGCATTGCCCGCACATTTTGCAATCGAACACGGCTTGCTTGACAAGCCTTTCCGGGATACGAAAGACAACATTGGACCGGTCATACCCGATCCGCTTCATGAACGGGTCCAGGCGGCGAACAACAGCCATGGTAAACCGATAGGCCGCTTCCAATATATATGGATGATCACGTAACCGTCTCAATAAACTCATACCAGTATCCTCATCCCGTTCTTTGAAGATCTTCAACTTGATGGCAAAACCAATGGATGCCCTTATTTTACAGCATGAGCACCAAACCGAGAATTTACGCGCGAAAGAAAAATATCACATTTAATAACATTTATTTTTATGAAATTTTACTTATTTTTTACCGGAATTTTTTTAAAGCGAGCATATACTTTCAACTGGATTAAGGAAAACCTAATTCAAGGGGTGAACTGTCCTTCCCACAGATTCACTTTCACCAAAGATCGCTCAGAAGTGATGGTTTCATTCACCATCCTGGTCAAAATTGCACTAAACCCGATCAATTCAATAATTTCTATATAAAAGCTTTCACGTTCAAAGGAGGCTACTCATGTTCATAATAAAGGGTATCAAATCACTATATTCAGGCTGGTTAAACTGGAAGATCACTTCCAAGGTGATCAGCGCCATCCTTTGTATGATCATTGCAAGCCTGGTTGCCCCCATGGTGGTGAATTATTTCAACACCACCAAACAAATGTCGCAACAGATCGGCGAAGAACTGGTCAATTTTGGAGATCAGGCAATTCTACGCGGCATCGATCAGGTCAACGCCGGTGTGCAGATTCTCGAAACACTGGCCAGAACGCCTACCCTAGTCGAGGCGGTGAAAGAAGCAAATCTGGATCGGGCAAATTTATCGTCAGAAGAGATCGCCGCAATGGATGAAGCCTGGTCCACCAACAACCGATCCAGCAAGGGTGTTATTTCTGATGTGGCAAATAACGAACTCAGCACTTTTTTGTCCGATTTTATCAAGAGCAACCCGGCAGAAGTGGAGGTCTTTGTAACAGACATCAAAGGTCTGAACATAGCCATGACCAACCAGACCAGCGATTTCCTGCAAAGTGATGAAGCGTGGTGGAAGGCAACATATTCCAATGGACAGGGTGATGTTTATATCGGCGACGTTGAGTACGATGAAAGTGCCAAATCCTACGCAATGAACCTGGGGGTACCCGTCCGAGAGCCGTCCACAAAAAAGGTGATCGGTGTTTTACGCGGCACACTTGATATTTCGGTCATCATGAATACCTTTGCAGGCATCTACATGAGCGGAGGCGGAAGCATTGCATTACTCGACAGGGATGGGAATATTTTGTATTCCCATAATCCTGAACTGATCATGCAGCCTGCCCCGCAGCAACTCATTGATCTGTTCGCCGCCCAAACAAGCGGCTGGACCCAAACAACAGACATGGATGGAGACCAATCCATCGTTGCATACATCTCCCTGGATGAAAGCGCCGAAAGAGATCTTGGCTGGCGGCTGCTGGTCAACCACAAAATGGCAGAGATCCGCCAGAACCTGATATCGAACCAAACTCTGGGATTTATGATCACCATATTCGTTGTAGGGATCGGTTTTTTTATAACAACCTTGATCATCAACAACAGCATTGCACAGCCGCTGGGGATCGTAACAAGAATGGCGCACGCGCTCTCCGTTGGAGACCTGGTCCGGGACCTGAGCGAAGAGGAAAAGGACAAGGTTCGGCTGCGAAATGACGAATTGGGAGATATTGGAAAAGCTTTTGATCAGCTGATCAAATACATGCAGGATATGAGCGTAGCTGCGAACAGCATAGCGAATAATAACCTGACGATTTTGGTCGCCCCAAACTCGGTCAGGGATGAACTTGGGAATGCCTTTGCAAAAATGCTGACCGACCTGCAAACGATCATCGGACGGGTGGCAGAAAGCGCAAACTCGGTGGCTGCCGCTGCCGATCAGGTGGCAGCATCATCCGGGCAGTCTGGTGAAGCCACCCGTCAAATCACCACGACCATTCAACAGATCGCTCAAGGCACGACCCAGCAAACAACGAGCATCACGAACACATCCGGCTCTGTAGAAAAAATAAATCGGGCAATCAATGGGGTGGCCAGCGGCGCACAGGAACAATCCAAAGCCATTGTTCAGGCATCCCAGATCGCCGCTGAGATCAACACTGCCATTGAACAAGTGAACGCGAACGTAAAGGCGGTCACACGGGATTCGGCTACATCTGCAGAGTACTCGCGCAACGGAGCCAGAACCGTCCGGGAGACCATCGCCGGAATGGACGCCATTCGCAGCAAGGTCAGCCTTTCTGCCAACCGCGTCGAAGAGATGGGCATCCGCTCTGAAGAGATCGGAGCGATCCTTGAAACCATTGAAGATATCGCCAGCCAGACCAATCTGCTTGCTCTCAACGCAGCCATTGAGGCGGCACGAGCCGGGGCACAAGGCAAGGGTTTTGCGGTCGTGGCAGATGAAGTGCGGAAACTGGCAGAGCGATCGAGCATGGCAACAAAAGAGATCGCTGTCATCATAAAAAATATCCAAAAGACCGTGAGCGAAGCGGTCAATGCAATGAAGGCATCGGAATCCGAGGTTGAAGCGGGAATGAACCATGCGAATTCCGCTGGCAAGGCGCTTGATGATATTCTTGGGTCTGCTGAAGCTGTTTTCAAGGAAGCGGAGAATGCGGGGTTTGCGGCCGCCAAGGTCGGTGCAGCCGCTGCCGAATTGGTGCAAGCGGTCGATTCTGTTTCGGCGGTCATTGAAGAGAATACAGCAGCGACGGTGGAAATGACAAACCATTCGTCAGAGTTGACCCAGTTCATTGAGAATATTGCCAGTGTAAGCGAAGAGAATAGCGCGGCTGTTGAGCAGGTTTCCGCATCCACAGAAGAGGTATCGGCCCAGGTGGAAGGTGTCTCAGCTTCGGCCGCATCCCTCAAGGATATGGCAAATAAACTACAGGGGATCGTGTCTCAATTCAAGTTGAACCTCAGCAGCAGGGAAGAAGCCGCCATATTCATTGATAATGTGATCGAATCTCACGTCAATTGGTTAAATCGGGCGAAGGCAATGATGTCCAATGGGATGCAGATCGCATTGGAAGATGTCGTGTCACACAAAGATTGCAAGTTGGGGAAATGGTACTACGGGAAAGGCGGAGAAGATTACGGCGCCAACAAATACTTCCAGGATATAGAGAAAACTCACGAGAACTTCCACAATACACTGCGTGATTTCGTCATCGCCGCCGAACATGACAAAAAACTGGCGCAGAAACATTTCGTACAACTAAAACAATATTCTGAGGAGATCGTAAGTTTGCTTACCAACCTTCGATCCTCGATCTGATAAAAAGACCGGTTACCAGGCACGGAATTTTGAGAGGTCAGCCCATGGGCTGACCTCTCAAAATAATGGATCAAAGAACTATTTTTGCCCGTCTCTTTCACGCACATGATACGGGACATCGATGATGACCATGCCTTCCTGCCGTTTGAGGTGATTGCGCAGTAACTCCGCAGTGTTGGTATGCAAAGCGGCTGTGATGCGGTTATTTGAAATGAACTCAGGCACAATGATGGTGATCGTTTCGCCAGGCTGACGATGATCGGAGATTTCCGCGATATATTCCAACAAAGGCTCAAGGAAGAGGCGGTATGGCGAATTCAACATCACCATGCGGACACCATCCCCCCACATCTCCCACTTCTTTCGTATTTTTTCAGCCTCGGCAGGCTCAACAGCCACATGGACAGCCGTGACATCTTCAGACAGCATGCGTGCATAGCGCAGGGCCGCCAGAGTTCCCTGATGCACACCGCTGACCGGCATGATGACTCGATGCCGAATGGTATGCGGCGGGATCGCGCCAAAATTATCCAACGAAAGATTATTGGCGAGGTTCTTATAGTGGTGATGAATTGCAAAGAAGATCGTCACCAGCACCGGGGTCAGGATCAGCACAACCCACGCGCCCTCCCTGAACTTGGTCACAGCAAAGACGACCATGACAATGGCTGTACAAACTGCACCGAAGCCATTGATCACCATTCTGTATTGCCAGCCCTTTTCAAAACGAAGGGTGGACCCCGGCTCAACGATCTCCTCGCCTTCCTTTAGATGACCGATCTTCCACCAGCGGCGAGCCATGCCTGCTTGCGAAAGGGTGAATGACAGGAAAACACCGATCGCGTACAAGGGGATCAGCTTCGTCACACTTGCCTGAAAGATGATGATGAGAAAAGAAGCGATCACTGCCAAAGTCATAATGCCGCGCGAATAGACGAGACGGCTGCCGCGATAGGTCAACTGGCGCGGGAGAAATCCATCCCCGGCGTGAAGCGCACCCAAACGCGGAAAATCTGCGAAGGCAGTGTTGGCTGCCATGATGAGGATGACCGTTGTACCGGAGATCAGCATGTAATATAAAACGCCTCTGCCATCAAAGATGGTGCGTGCCAACTGCGAGATGACCGTCTCTTCTTCAGAGAATACGGCTTGCACTTTGCCGGTCAGGAAAGATAAGCCAAGAAAAAGCGAACCAAGGATCAAGGACATCCAGATCAGGGTGATGCCAGCGTTCTTGCTGCGCGGTTCTTTAAAAGCAGTGATGCCGTTCGAAATGGCTTCCACGCCTGTAAGTGCGGTGGTTCCGTTGGCAAACGCGTGCAACAAAATGAATGGGGTGATGACCGAAATGACATGATGCGCTTCAAAATGCGGCGGATCCACAACCATACCCAGTGAACCTGTAAAGAAGCGGAAGAGTCCGTAGCCAACGGTAAAGACCATCACAACTACAAAGAAGTAGGTTGGGATGGCAAATGCTGTGCCGGATTCTTTCACGCCACGCAGGTTGATCAACATGATAAAAAATACTGCGATCACAGCGATCCAAACCCGATATGGGAAAAGGTCCGGGTATGCCGAAACGATCTGAGCAACACCTGATGATACCGATACCGAAACGGTCAGGATGTAATCGGTGAGCAAGGCAGCGCCAGCGGTTTGAGCGGGCAACTCACCGAGGTTATCGCGGGCAACGATATACGCTCCGCCTCCTCCAGGGTAGGCATGGATCGTCTGCTCGTAAGAGATGGTGACAATTGCCAGCAGGGTAATGATCGCAAGTGAGATCGGAAACAAATATCCGTATGCGATTGTTCCAGCAGCGGCAATGACGCCTAAAATTTCCTGTGTGGCATATGCCGTGGACGATAAAGCATCAGACGCGAAAACAGCCAAGCCCACGGCTTTACCAATGGTCTGGTGCGGCGCGTCGGCTGTGGAAAGCGGTCTGCCGATAAAAAAGGATCGAAACGTGCGTGGAGGCGTGTGGTTTGTGTCCCGCTCAATGATGGGGGATTTTGCACTATCGTTATTGATCATACTGAAAACATTCTCCTGGGATGTGAAGCGAAAATAGGACGCGCTTCGAACAGGAGGAGTCTATTCAGTTGTCAGTCAAATTAGGGTCAAGGAACTATCAAGAGAGGTCAAGAAAAGGTCAAGATTTTCAATTCAGACCTTCAACCGATACCCCACCCCAGGTTCGGTATGAATATAGGTCGGGCGCGACGGGTCTGGCTCGATCTTCCCCCGCAGGTTGCTGATGTTCACCCGTAAGATGTGCATGTCGTTGTAACCATCGCCCCATACCTGCCGCAGCAATTGATGATGCGTAATGACCTTGCCTGCATGGGTTACCAGAATTTTCAGCAAGTCATATTCAGTGGGAGTGAGTTGAATTTCATGTTCGTTCACTTGCACGAGGCGACGGGCAAAATCCACGCTCAAACCTTTGGATTCAAAGACCGGTTCATTCGCCGCCGACGATTGTTTGCGCAACGCGACTCTCATCCTCGCGAGAAGTTCACCTGTGCCGAAGGGCTTGGTGAGGTAGTCATCTGCCCCCGCATCCAACGCGGCGATCTTATCTTGCTCAGCTTCACGGACAGACAGAATAATGATGGGAGTCTGACTCCACTCACGCAGGCGGCGCGTCACTTCGATGCCATCGATATCGGGCAAGCCAAGGTCCAGGATGATGATATCGGGGCGGTGACTAAGCACGGCTTGCAACGCTTCTTCTCCCGAAGCAGACTCAAAGACGGTGAAACCTTGCGAGCCCAATGCCGCGCGCAAATAGCGCCGAATGGGCGCTTCATCATCCACGACCAGAATACGTTGATTGGTGGTTGTCGTCATACACTCAATGGTAATTCAACTTCCAAAATTGTGCCGCCCCCTTCACGATTTTTTGCGCGGACGTCCCCGCCGTGCGCCTCGACGATGCCCTTGCTGATGGAGAGTCCCAGCCCGGTGCCGCTGACACTCTCAGGGCGTTGGACTCGGTAGAACTTGTCGAAGACGCGCGGAAGGTCATCGGAGGGAATCCCGACCCCACGGTCCAGAATTTGGAGGCGGGCGTTTGCATTATCCAATGAAGCAGTCACTTCGATCAATGAATCCTGCGGCGAATATTTGATGGCATTCTCCAAAAGATTGACGATGACCTGCGCCATGAGCGTGAAGTCCATGGGCACGAGCGGAAAGTTGGCGGGCACATTCACTTTGATGGGATTTTTCTCAGTGCGTTTGCCGAGTTGCTCAAGCGCAGTGCCGATCAGGTCTTGCACATCACCAGGTTCGAGCCGCAGTTTGATCGTGCCGCTTTCGATGCGCGTCATATTGAGCAGGTTGCCGACCAGCCGATTGAGCCGGTCTGCTTCCCCCCGTGCGTTTTCGATGAGCGCATACCGCGTGGGTTCATCGATCTGCACATCTTTTTCATCGAGCGCCGAGAGCGCACCTGTGATAGCGACCAAAGGTGTGCGCAGGTCATGCGAAATGGAATTGAGCAATGTGTTCTGCAATTTTTCCGCTGATTGCAGCAATGCGATCTGACGATTCTGCTCTTCGAGTTGTGCGCGTTCGATGGCTTGCGCGCCCTGATTGGCAAAAGCTTCCATCAGTCTGCGTTGAGCGGGTGAAAGATCTGAATCCGATGTCCTTGGTTTGCCAACACCCAAGACACCCACCACCCCTTTGGAAGTTTTAAGCGGCAGGTAACGTAATTGTGCCGCAGGCAATGTGTTGGTATGCCGCCCCGCAGGTTCCGCATGACGATAAACCCAATCTGCTACTGCGAGTTCTTCTTCATTCAAAGTCATCTCTTTACTGAGCGCACGCGTAACAAGATGATTACTCTCTGGCAGCAGCACTGCGATGTTTCGGCTAAAGGTCTGTTCCATGTGTTTTTGCAGGACAGACAAAATCGTTTCGATATCGGCAGCGGATGCAAGATCGCGGCTGAGGTCGTACAACTCCGCCGTCTCCGCCTCACGCTGACGCGCCGCCTCCGCCTGCTCGCTCGCCCGAGCTGTCAATTGGCTAATGACCACTCCCACCAAAAACAAACCGATGAAAGTGATGATGTATTCTGTGTCGGCGACTGCAA
The DNA here is from genome assembly GCA_017985935.1 of Anaerolineales bacterium. Lineage (GTDB taxonomy): Bacteria > Chloroflexota > Anaerolineae > Anaerolineales > Villigracilaceae > Villigracilis. Next base: position 15,885 of record JAGNWT010000078.1, read on the forward strand.
ACGTATAAAAGGGATGGACAAAAAGAAAGTCGAAGGTCAACACACCCAATAACGATGCGAAGATGGCGGGACCACGTCCCAAATAAACAGCAGCGATCACCACTGCCAGCAAATACACCATAACAAGATTGGTCGCTTCAATGCGCCCGCCGATCAAACCACCGACACCGGTTGCCACGCCAACTAAAAAAAGACTCCACGCATAACGGCTGACCGAACTATGCAGTCGTAATGGATTTTCATCGGGCGGCGCGGAGGGTTTATCGGCACTGGTCACCACGTAGACATCAATGTCTCCGCTCTGATGGATGAGTTTATCCACCAGCGAACCGCGTAACATCTCCTGCCAGCGCGGGCGGAGCGGTTTGCCCGCCACGATCTTGGTGATGTTGTTCTTATGAGCGAATTCAATGATGGTCTCTGAAACCGCATCCATCGAATTGCTGGTGGACAGCGTGTAAGACCGTGCGCCCAAGTCTTCTGCCAGTTGCAAAATACTCGCTACACGGTCTCGTTTCTCTGGCGACATCGAAGCGAATTGCGG
>JAGNWT010000138.1 GCA_017985935.1 Anaerolineales bacterium
TGTCGGGGTGCAGAGATTTGAACTCTGGACCTCACGGACCCGAACCGTGCGCTCTACCGGGCTGAGCCACACCCCGGACGGAGTGCATTATACCATTGGGAGTCTTTTTGGCAAGTCTATTTATGGATTCAAGATGATATCCACTGAGTACACATAAATGTATTTTGCAAGATCGGGGTCAGAGATGGACAGCAGTGGGTTTTCCTGATGGAAGGTGAGACGGGCACGGGTTGGTTCTGTAACTTTGTAGGGCAGGGTGGTCTCAAAGGATTCAGGTTCGATGCCTTCGAAATTTAACACACGCGATGAAATCGCTTTTCCATTTGAGGTGACAAGGTCCACAAAGACCGGCTGCTCGTTAAATGGCCAGAACAGCCCCTTGAGTTTTAGCTCTCCTCCAAAAATATCCATGCCTTCTTTTATGCCTTCTAGCATGGTGCGCTCATAGATCGTGTTTCCTGGCGGGTTGATCTGGTTCGAGCCGACGGAAAACAACAGGACAGGCATGGTGTTGAGCGCTTGAATTCTTCCGAATTCATCCTTGGTGCTGATGCGGATATACCCTGCTTCAGAAACAGCTCGAATTTCAAACAACATATCGAACTTGCGGTAATTTCCGCTTGGGTTGCGCGCAACCCGTTCGAGGATTCGGTGAAGTACGCGCCCATCTTCGCCGAGCAGGTCCACTTGAACGATCTCACTTTCGCCAGAGACAAGCAGCGTTTGTAAATTGAAAGAAGAGATAACACTGGACATGGGTCCCGGTGATAGAAAACGAATCTGGGCAAATTCTGTAAAGCCCGGCTCGATGGTGGGTGTGATCGTAGGCAGCGCAGTGGATGGAACCGGCGTTACGGTGGGTAGGGAAGCCTCTTCAGTGGGTGTGGCTGTGAAGGAGGCATTCGTTGTGGCTATGGCTGCCTGACCCGTCAGCGCAACCACGGTTGGCAGGTATTCGGGAGGAAGAGGTGTGGGCGCAACGTCTGCCGCTTGCGAGCAGGCAGCTAACAGTCCAAGGAGGGATGCGAGGATGATCGTCTTTTTTATCATGTTGCCTATGAATCAACATCCCGCAGGACAAGACCAAACGCACGTCTCGATCCGCGGGATGTTATATCTGTTTATGACAAGGTTATAGCCCGTAGATTTCGCCGTATTTTTTATTTAAGTAACGAACATAAGCGGCGGAGTTGATCTTTGAGCCGGTGACTTTTTGGACCAGGTCTTGCGGGTCGTACTTGTGACCGAAGATGTGCACTTTCTCGCGCAGCCATCCCAGCAGCTCGTCGAACTTACCCTTGCGGATCTGTTCGTCAAGGTCTTTGATATCGGCATTGATCTTTTCCCACAACTGGGCGGAGACCAGGTTGCCCAAGGCGTAGGTGGAGAAGTACCCCATCAATCCGCTTGACCAGTGGACATCTTGCAGCACGCCTTGCGCATCGTTGGGTGGAACGATGCCAAGGTAATCACGCATCTTGGTATTCCAGATCTCAGGAAGGTCCTTGACAGCGAAGGTGCCTTCGACCAGCCCGATCTCGATCTCGAGCCGCAGCATGATGTGCATGTTGTAGGTGGCTTCGTCAGCATTTACACGGATGAAGGAAGGCTCCACTTTGTTGATCGCTTTGTGGAAGGATTTCATACTGACGCCGTCCAACTGCGCCGGGAAGGTCTTTTTCAGGTCGGCGTAGAAATGCTCCCAGAAGGGCAGGGAGCGCCCGACAAGATTTTCCCACATGCGTGATTGCGATTCGTGAACTGCGAGAGAGGTGCCGCCGGCAAGCGGAGTGCGCTCGTAGGCAGGGTTGCTGCCCTGTTCGTACATGGCGTGACCCGCTTCATGCATGGCGCTGAACAGGGTGGCGAGCGGATTATCTGACTCGAACCGATTGGTGATGCGTGTATCGTTCACGCTGAATGTGGTTTGGAACGGGTGCGGAGCTTTATCCTGTCTGCCGCGGCTGAAGTCATAACCGAACTTGGTGATGATCTTCTCGCTGAAATTCCAAACTTTCTTTTCGTTGTAGCTTTTGAAAAGGAAGTCATCTTTGACCGGCTTGGCGGCGCTAATGGCTTTCAGCAGTTTTACCTGTTTTGGGCGCAGGGCGCCGAAGATCTCCTGCACTTCAGAGGTCTTCATGCCGGGCTCGAAGTCATCGAGCAAAATATCGTAAGGATGGTCCGCGGGCGGGAAGAAGGAAACATATTCCTGCACCAGTTCAACGACCTTCTCAAGGTGCGGGCGAAAGATGGAAAAGTCTGATTTGTGTTTTGCCTCCACCCAGGACTGAAATGCCTGAGAGGTGACGACCGCCTGTTTTGAAACAAAGGATGACGGTACCCGGGTGGCTTTGTCGTAATTTCTGGAGGTAAGCCGGATGAGAGCTGCTTCATCCGAATCGCCATCTGGAAATTCCCGCTTAAGATCCTGCAGGAGTTTACCGACCTCATCAGAGGTGGCTTTTTCATGGGCGATCTTGCCGAGCGTGCCCAGTTGCTGTCCGCGCGCTTCATTGCCGCCTGGGGGCATACTGACTTGTTGATCCCATCCGAGCACGCTGGCTGCGGCATTGATATCCGATACTTCACCGAGAATTTCTTTGAGTTGATCCAACTTTTCAGACATGGAAGCCTCCTAAATTTGTTACAAGATACAAAATGGCCTGAACTGATCGTCGAGGCCATTTTGTAAATACTAGATAGTCATACACTGATTTTATCTTATGCAAGTGAGATTTGACATCCTACTTGCGAAGGGTCACGGACAAATTCGCTTTTCACCCAGCCCGTTCACCAGCACTTCCACATCCGATCCCTCACGGATACTGACCTGAAGCACTTCCACGGGGTCACTGCCGGCATCAAGATCGTAGACCGTGTACTCGCCCGGGTATAGCCAGATCTCATTTTCGGGGTAGCTCAAATAGGATTCAAGATAGATCTGACTTGGAAGGACGTACATGCGGTGGTAACTGCAATTGCGGAGATAGGCAGGGATCGGCCAATCTTCCACGGTGACCTCAGGAAGTGTTGCAAGGTCGCCGTCCAATTGTGAATACTTCGTTTGAAGTGATACCCAGCCGATCGCATCCGATTTCGGGTCTTTGATCTGCGCCCACTTGGAAAGGACATCACGCGCGATCACTTTTGTGCTTGAACCTTCGTATAACACGCCGATGGGGTTGAAGGCCATGTCTGGTCCGCGGCGGATGAACAAATTGCCTTTTACAGCGCCGATCGTCACTGAAGATTGCGCTGCCGCGGCGGTCGGAATCTCGGTTTGTGTTGCTTCTGCGATCACTGCCACAGGGGTTGGAAGGGGCGTGTTAACCGCTTCTTTGGTGGCGGTTTGCTCCACAGCCTGCTGGGTCGCTGGCAGGGACTCAGCGGGGGCTGGTGTTGTCGCAGGTGCGCATGCTTGTAAAAAAACAAGAACGAGCAAAATGGTCAATGCACTTCCGCGTTTCATTTGCGCCATGTTCGCATCCGCCTATTCGTACCGCAAAGCTTCTACCGGCTCGAGATTCGCGGCGCGGCTTGCGGGGTAGATCCCAAAGAACAGACCGATGATGGCCGAGAAACTGGTCGAGAGTACGATCGCATCTGTACCGACGATCGGTGTGAAATTGTTGCCTGTGGCAACTGCAACCTTGCCCACGGCAAAAGCGATCAGCCACCCGAACATGATCCCGATGATGCCGCCGAATAAACTCAGCAGCGAGGATTCGGTCAGGAATTGAAGGAGGATGTCTTTTTTACGAGCGCCAAGTGCCTTGCGTAGACCGATCTCTCGCGTGCGTTCGGTCACAGAAACGAGCATGATGTTCATAATGCCGATGCCGCCCACCAGCAGAGAGATGCCGGCAATGCCGCCGAGGAAGATGGTGAGGACGCCGGTGATGGTCTCAAAGATCTGAAGGAAATCTTGCTGGGTGAAAACTGAAAAATCATCCGCGCCGATCGGAGTGCGATGCCGCTGACGCAGGATGTTCGCGATCTCTTCGGAAGCCTGCGGAACGGACTCTGCCGATCTGGCCTGCACGAAAATGACATCCACTTCGTCACGTGATTCGCGTTTGATCAATCGGGCTTGTGCGGTGGTGAAGGGAATGTAGGCGTTGTTATCTTCACTGCCCATTGCGCCGCCGCCTTTTGCGACCAACACGCCGATCACGCGGAAAGGCTGCCCTTCAATGCGGATCGCTTCACCGACCACGCCGTCAGGGTGACCGAAGATCGCTGTTGCGGTTTCAGGTCCAAGCACCACAACAGACATGCGTCCGAGGATGTGCTCTTCATTGATGAACTCTCCCTCTGCCAGTTCCAAATTTCGTACCGAGAGATAAGCAGGAGAAACACCTGAAATGGG
>JAGNWT010000079.1 GCA_017985935.1 Anaerolineales bacterium
ATCACATCACGTTCGATGGAGGTCAGTTTATTGCGCGGCAAACCATAACGGATTTGAACGCCGTTCTCAGCAAGTTTCTCCTTGAGGAAATCAAGGGCGGCTCTCGCTACACCGATACCAGATGCCGCCACGAGTGGACGGGTCGCGTCGAAGGTCGCCATCGCACCTTTGAAGCCAGATGTGGTTTTCTCCACGGTCGGCTTGCCAAGAACATTTTCGAAAGGCACACGTGCATCGACGAGAGAGATCGAAGCAGTGTCGCTGGCACGGATACCCAGTTTATGTTCCAGTTTGGTGACCTTCACGCCAGGCGTTCCCGATTCGACAACAAATGCACGCATGCCAGATCGTCCAGCGGACGGGTCAATGCTTGCCCAAACGACGATGAAGCCTTTACCGAGCTTCTCGTATTCATTGAAGGATTTATCACCGCCAGTGACGAAGATCTTCTCGCCGTTGATGACCCATTCATTGGTCTTTTCATCGAGAACCGCGCGCGCACGAATTGCAGATGTATCAGAACCTGCGCCGGGTTCGGTCATACACATCGCGGCGTAGGTCGGTTTATCGCTGTTGAATCTTTCAAGGAATTTGGCTTTCTGTTCGGGAGAGCCCGCCGCAGCCACCGCCGCAGCTCCAAGACCGCCGCCGGGGGTGATGAGATAATAACCAACATCGCCCCACGCCAGCATTTCGATCTGTGCAGCAAGTTTTTGATATCCGATCGGCGGGCGTTTCTCATCGCCTTCCTTGGGCTTGGGGTCGGTGACGGTCAAACCACCACCGCCGCCCATCGAGCGCATGGCAGTGTGCATAAATTCGACATAATCCCAGGGAATGGCATGTTCGTTCTCATCCATTTCACGGGAGGTGGTGCGCATCATATTTTCAGCAACCGTCTTCAGCATGGCTTGCATCTGAGCGATCGGTTTGGGGGTTTCGAAATCAATGGTCATGTTTTTTTCTCCTTACGGATTACGGACTACGTGATCCGTGATGCGTAAACTATAAGATCACCAATCCCAACAGCGACGCAAATCCACGACCATTGCGCAAAAGCAATTCGACCGGATTCTCGCGGATGTAGCCATGACCGCCATAGATCTGCACACCGCGGTCTGTGACCATCATCGCCATGTCGGCGGCGCCGGTTTGCGCGAGGTAGGCAGAGACATGCGCATCATCTTTATTATTGTCCAACTTCCAGGCGGCTTCCCAAGTCAACAGGCGAATGGCTTCCATTTCGGTCACCATCTCAGCAAGGAAGAAGGCAATGGCTTGCTTTTGGGCGATCTTCACGCCGAAGGCATCGCGCTCTTTGGCGTAATTCTTGGCATATTCAAAAGAGGACTTGGCAACACCCAAGGCAGCCGCAGCGGAGGCAACTCTCATCGCAGACAGGATCAACTCAAAGTCATGACCAGATGCGCCGCCGAGTCGGCTGGCGGAAACATTCTCAAGTTTGACTCTGTACATGGGCAGGGCATTTAGTCCCATCAGTTTTTCGCGTTCATCAGAGATGGATAAACCTGCGATCCCCTTCTTGACGATGAAACCTTGAGTGACCCCGTCGAGATTCGCGTACACGATGAGAGCTTCGGCATCCTTCGCAAACGGAACAAAGATTTTCTCGCCAGTGAGGACGTATTGTTCCCCTTCGGCTTTGGCGGTGGTCTTGAGGGCGTTGGGGTCAAAGTCAAAACTCATTTCCATAAGCGCGGCAGTGTACGGAGCCCAATCACCGCCGACGATCTTGGGAAGGTATTCCTGTTTCTGTTCTTCACTGCCGCCAAGAAGAATCGGCGTGGCAAAAAGTGACGGGGTCAAGACGGCCAGCGCACCGGCGAGATCGCCGAATGCCATCTCTTCGAGAGCCAGCACACCGGTGACAGCGCTGCGTTCACCGAAACCGCCATACGCCTCGGGCGTGGAGGCTTGCAAAAAGCCGAGCTCCCAACCCTTGCTGACGAGTTTCTTCGGCAGCTCATGGCTTTCCTCAGCATCGTGCGCGGCAGGACGCAAGTCGTTGGCTGCATATTTCCCCACCGCATCGATCAACATTTGTTGCTCTTCATTGGGTTCGAACGAATACATTTCTCTTCTCTCCTTATGGTTTCCAATCGGTCCTGACCGAACTACCTAATTATTCAACCGCCCAGCCTTCGGCTACTTCAACATGCCTTTCAAAATAAAATCGGAATACTCATCAGCGATCTGTTCAATGGATTTTGATCCATTGGGTTGGTACCAGGTCAGCGTCCAATTCATCACGCCCATCAAGGCGCGCACGGCGAGACCGGTGTCTTTCAGGTCGAACACTTTGGATCTCACCCCTTCGTTAAGAACATCCCGCCATAAACCCTCGAACTTATCACGTTGAGGGACATGGCGGGCATGGGTCTTTTTATCAAGCGAACGATGTTCAAAAAGTAGAACTGAGGTCAGGTCAGAATTATCCGCAAGGGCAGATAAATACGCACGGATCATCAGCCTGAGTCTTTGATCAGCCGGAATGTCCTGCCCGGCGATCGCGGCGATGTGTTCGGTCAGCATGCCGAGCGCACGGTCAAGGAGCGCAAGCAAAATTTCCTGTTTGGATGAAACGTGATGATACAAACTTGCTTTTTGCAGGCTCACAGCATTCGCAATGTCAGACATGGAAGCGCCATGGAAACCTTTTTGGCTGATCACTTGAGCGGCAGCATCGAGGATGTCATCTCTGGTCACGGAGCATCTCCTTCCCTACCGAACGGTAGGTAGGCAGAGTTTACTACCGTCACTTAGGAGAGTCAAGAGATTAATTAACACAGGAATCAAAAAAGCCAATCTTCTGTTTTGAAGACCGGCTTTTTTTGACGAAACAAAAAGCTATGGAAGAGGGATGCAAACTGCAGGCATGTGGGCCGGATCACAATTTACTGTTGAATCATTTGAGTCCTTTGGTAACCCGGGGGCTATACAATTCGAACCATTAAATTCAAATTCATTCACGACACTACCCGTGCTGGTCTCCACTTTTATATTGACAGGGAAGGAAACACCAGTTGGGTACATGCAAGTTAATAAAGTTGAATTGGTATTATTGACCGAGCAGTTCATTGGGTCACTGCCCATGCTCACTTGGAAGCCGTTAAAATCCACAGCGGTGAAGCCATCCACTAAACGCAAGTTGAGGGCACGGGCAGAGGCGTCGCAATAAGTCACGTCACCAGTCAAGATCGGGGTGGGAAGTTCAGTAGGCGGAACTTCAGTTGGAGCCGCTGTCGGGGTTTCGGTCGGCGCTTCAGTGGGAGGCTCAGTTGCTTCTGATGCAGCACTTACCGGCTGAGAGTAATCTTTTGGGAAATAATCTGCACACAATTTCTCCAATTCTTCTTCTTTTCCCACATTAGCAAATCCGCCTTTTCCATAGTTTACAATGAAAGAATCCGTTAGTATTCCTCCACCTTTTTTGCATACGTAAGTGCATACCGCGCTATCACTCCCACGTTTTGTACAGGTGACTGAGGGAAGAATAGGGGTTGGAACACTCCACTCACAAGCCAAGCTCATCATAATCAAAACAGCAATTGCAAAAAATATTCTTAGGCTTCTCTTCTTAATGTGCATCGGTTTGATTCTCCCAGGGAAAACAAATTTTCGTTGATTATAGCAAAAGGGGATAAATATTGTCTGGCAAATCCATATTTCCAGTAAAATAAAGTTGGCAGCGTAAAGTTCCGATCAATTCAAATATCTGTATTTCAATGAACGCAATAGGAGAATTAGGATGAAATATTTTGTAACAGGTGCAACGGGCTTTGTCGGCGGCGTGCTGGCAAAGAAACTGCGAGAAGCAGGGCATGAAGTGAATGCCTCTGTCCGTTCGCCGGAAAAAGCGAAGGAATTACATGCCATTGGCGTGAATTTATTCAAAGGCGATGTGACTGAAAAAGAGTCCATGCGCGCGGCAATGACCGGTGTGGACGGGGTGTACCATGTGGCAGGCTGGTACAAGGTCGGCACCAGGGATAAAAGCGGCGGAGTGCAGGTCAACATCAACGGCACGCGCAATGTACTGGAATTGATGCAGGAATTGAAGATTCCCAAAGGCGTGTACACCAGCACCCTGGCGATCAACTCAGACACAAAAGGTGTGCTCGCAGACGAAACCTATCACTTCACGGGTGAACACCTCAGCGAATACGACCGCACCAAAGCAGAAGCCCATAAGATTGCGGATGAATTTATTGCCAAAGGACTGCCGCTGGTCATTGTCCAACCCGGGTTGATCTATGGACCCGGCGATACGTCTTCGGTCCGCGCCTCGCTGCTTAATCTCTTCAAGGGGCGGCTGCCCATGCTGCCACGTCAAACGGCTTATAACTGGGCGCATGTGGAAGATATTGTCCAGGGACATATTCTGGCGATGGAAAAAGGCAGGGTTGGCGAAAGTTATATTATTTGCGGCGAAAAATACGAACTTTATGAAGCCTTCAAACTTGCCGCACAAACGGCGGGAGTCCGGGCGCCGTTGGCGGCTGCCCCCGCCATGATGAAAGCCATGTCGGTATTGGTCAAGCCGGTCGATGCGTTCATGCCCGAATCATATACATCCGAAGGGCTGCGGATCATCTCCGGCGTGACTTACATTGGCGATAACAGCAAGGCAAAACGGGAGTTGGGATACAGTCCGCGCCCGATGAGTGATGGCTGGGTCGAAACCGTCAGACACGAGATGAAATTGCTGGGCAGGTAACGGGGAGAGAAAAAGCCGGATGGCAGGATCAAGCGTCGCTTAAGGAAGACGCGCCTATTTCCCCTTTCGGCTTTTTTCTGCATCTCTTATCTGCTATAATTAATTTATGGCAATACCCACCCCCACAGAATCCGCTCCACAAACTCCCCCAGCGTTAACGCCGGAACAATTGGCCGAACTGCGCGAAAAAGAACGCCAGCAAAAACAGATGATGACTGGCATCATTGCTGTTGTCGTGGTGCTGGTTGCCCTGCTTGGCGTGGCGATCTATTTCCTGCTTCAACCTGCCACCCCCACCGACAAGATCCGTGATGTATTCATCATTGTCGTGGCGCTTGAAACACTGGTGATCGGTGTGGCGTTGATCGTGCTCATCGTCCAGTTGGCAAGCTTGATCAACCTGCTGCAAAATGAAGTGCGCCCCATCCTGAACGCCACGAACGAAACCGTCAACACCCTGCGCGGCACCGTCGCATTTTTGGGTGAAGAAGTGGTCGAGCCGGTCATGAAGTTGAGCGGTTATCTGGCGGGTTTGAAACGTATGTTAGAATTAATGGGCATCAAGCCCAAGTGATGAACCGAAAAATTATCTGATACACACCAAACAAAAAATAAAAAGGAGTCATACCATGTCTGACCGTGATGAATTTGGCGCATTTCTCGTTGGCTTTATCGTTGGTGGCCTCACCGGCGCTGTCGTTGCCCTGCTATTCGCCCCCCAATCTGGTGAAGAGACCCGCGCCCTGATCAAGGACAAGAGCATTGAACTTCGCGATAAAGCTCAAGTCAGCGCTGAAGAAGCCTACGCCCGCGCCGAACAGCTCGCCACCGACGCCCGCCGCCGAGCCGAAGAACTTTCCAAGGAAGCCCGCGAACGCGCCGCCGAACTCGCCAGCGAAGTAAAAGAACGCGGCAAGGGCGCCATCGAAGCCGTCCGCAAGACCAAAAAAGGTGACGGCGAAGCCGCCGCCGCTTAGCCTAAATCGCAAAACGAAAAGGGTTTGACTTCGCGGTCAAGCCCTTTTTTATTTATGAGTCTCATTCGCCGCTTCATGCGGCTATTCTACAAACTGCTTTATCACCCCTTCGCCTTTACCTACGACCTGGTTGCCGCGGTTGTCTCTTTTGGGAAGTGGAAGGACTGGGTCTTCAGCATCCTGCCATACATTGAAGGGACTCGCATCCTTGAGTTGGGGCATGGACCCGGACATTTGCAGCGCATCTTACTGGACCGTGGACTGGCTCCCGTGGCGATGGATGAGTCAGCCCAGATGGGGACTCTCGCCCGCCGCCGCCTTGGCAGCGCACACAAGCTGACGCGCGCCATCGCGCAAAATATTCCCTTCGCCGCGGAAAGTTTCGACAGCATCGTTTCCACCTTTCCAACGGAATACATTTTCGATCCGCGGACTCTCTCAGAGGCACACCGGGTTCTTCGAAACGGAGGCAGGCTCATCGTCCTGCCCGCAGCGTTCCCTTCGAGCGGATTTCTCAAATGGCTGTACAAGGTCACAGGGGAAACTCCCGCCGCGATGGATGACATCCTAAAAGAAAAGATCGGCAAACCATTTGGGCAGGCAAAGTTCAAAACGGAAGTTCGAATTGTTGAAGTAAAATCGGGAAACTTATTGATCGTTATCGCCAGGAAAGAGGAATGAAATGTTTAAAAAATTACGCGAACCTGTAAACAGCCTAACCCATTGGGGTGGAGCGATCCTTGGGCTTATCGGATTGATCGCCCTGCTTATCGTCGGCTGGGATACGCCAGCCAAGATCATCTCCCTGACCGTCTACGGGGTCAGCCTGATCTTTTTATTCTCTGCCAGCGCCACTTACCATATGGTGCAAGTAAAAGACAAAGCGCTGGAGATCTTCCGCAAGGTGGATCATGCCGCCATTTATGTTCTGATCGCAGGAACGTACACACCCTTCTGCGTGAACGCCTTTGAAGGCTTTTGGAAGTGGGGCATGTTGAGCATCATCTGGTCATTGGCCGTCATTGGGATCGTGATCAAGGTGTTCTTCATCCGCGCACCGCGCTGGTTAAACGCGGGCATTTATCTGGTGATGGGCTGGTTGAGCGTTACTGCAGCTGGGCAAATGCTCGCAGCCCTGCCTGCCTGGGTGCTCACGTGGATGATCATTGGCGGGGTGATCTACACCCTGGGTGCGATCGTGTACATCACAAAAATCTTTAACTTCAAACCCGGCGTTTTTGGTTTTCACGAAGTCTGGCATATTTTTGTCCTGCTCGCCGCGGCGGCGCACTTTGTAGCCGTGATGGGCGTGGCATTGTAAAAAATATTCAAAAGGGAGTTTTATGTTAGCAGGGATGGACCTCAACCAGATCTTTCTTTTCCCGGTCAAGGACGCGGAAGCGCGCAAGCATTTTCTGATCGGATGTCTCGTGGTGCTCGCCTCGTTTGTCATACCTATTGTCCCCTATCTGGCACTCTTTGGTTACTCGGCAAGGATCGCTAAACAGATATTTAATAGCGAAGAACCCCGAATGATTCCCTGGGATGATTGGGGCGATATGATAAAAGATGGGTTAAGGATGTTCGGTGTACGAATGATCTACTCGATCCCGATGCTACTGATCGCGATCCCATTGATGTTCATGGGGCTTGGGCTTCCCATCTTGTTGGAAAATGTCAGCAGTTCCGATGCAGAGGCGATCTTTTCCATCTTCATGGTGCTGATGTTGGGAGCAATGTGCTTGATCATTCCCCTTTCACTGCCTTTGGCGGTGATCATCCCGGCGGCAGAAATGCACGCCGTGGAGAAGGATGACTTCGCCGCGGGATTCAAATTCCGCGAGTGGTGGCAGATATTCCGCGCCAACCTCAGCGGCTTTATCGCTTCGTTCGCGATCTACTACGGTGCAACCATGATCTTGACCGTTTTCATGCAGATCATCATCGCAACACTCATCCTTGCTTGTCTGTTGCCGCTCATTTTACCGGGGATCACACTATATCTATCTCTCGTCATGTACGCGGCGATCGCACAGGCTTACAAGATCGGCAAAGAAAAAGTAACGCAGACTGAAACCCAGTCCGCGCTGACTGCATGACATAGTTCAGAATCAAAACAGCAGAGACACCTTCGTGTCTCTGCTGTTTTTTTATTTCAACTCTTATCTCAGGATCTGGAATAGATTGCTGTAATCATCCGTCCATAGCCGAATACGAGTGGAATATTCTTCAAAAGAGACGGAGCGTGCTTCAATGGCAGGGATATTCAATCGTGAGGGATCCTTCGATAACAAGATCCAGTCCGAGGGAAAACCATTCCCGCCGTCAGAGGGAGGTCGGTAAATATGCACCATTTCCAGACCAAACTCCTGCGCCAGCCTCCAAAACACCGGACGCAGGTCAAGATGGCGGTTGGAAATATGCGCAGCGATCACGCCATCCGGCGCGAGGTGACCGAGGTATAGCTCAAAGGCTTCCTTCGTCACCAAATGAACCGGGATCGAGTCACTGCTAAACGTATCCAGCACCAACACATCAAAATTTTGCTTTTCGCCGGCGGCAAGTTCCTGCTCAAGAGACATCCGCGCATCGCCGAGCACAATACTTGTCTGCGCTTTGCTATCCTTCAAAAAGCTGAAATACCCGCCTTCCCCTTCTGCCAGGCGCACAACATCAGGGTTGATCTCATAATATCGGTATTCATCACCCTCCACACCATAGGCGGCGAGTGTACCAATTCCAAGTCCTAAAACACCTACACGCAACCCGCCTCCACGACCCGGATGATTAAGCAAAAGCAAGCCAACCCCGCTATCTTCTACAAAATATGTGGTTGGAAGTGTGCGCTCATCAAAGAATTGCATGCCATGCACGGTCATACCGTGGATCATGACATTCGCTTCGTTATCCAATTCCCTTACACGAATGACGCCGTAAAAATTCCGCTCGATGAAAAGCTCGTTCCCCTTTTTGTTCAAGCCAAAGGTTAAGACCAGAACTCCCAAAACGAATGCAACGCCGATCATCCTCGACTGCACGTGGATAAGACCTGAGATACGTGGAAGTAAAATAACCACCAACAAAATCACTGTCATCAGCCAAGCCAGGTAGAACTCCCAATAGCCCGTGAAGATCAGCGGGGCAACCAAGTTAACGAAAAGCCCGCCAGCAGCCCCGCCCAGCGAGACCATCAAATAAAAACTGGTCAAATGGTCGGCGTGCGGTCGGAGTTGATACAACTCACCATGACAGACCATGCAGGCGAGGAACAATAACAGGTTATAGACAGCGATCTGCAAGATGACGTTCAGCGAACTGGCATTGACCAATACCCATAACATGGCAAGCGAAGCCAGACTGAACAGAAGAGCAAATAACCTGCGTTCGTACCAGCGCGAATCAGAAAACGCCAAGATGAAGGAAAGAAGATAAATGGCAAGCGGCAGAATCCACAGGAATGGAATGACCGCCACCTCCTGCGAAATTTGATTGGTCACGGAGAGCAGGAAAAGCGAAGCTGTTGCCCCAAGAATGATCCACAGAATGCGAAGCGAGCCCGAGGGTCTTTCGCTTGAAGACACACGAGTTACCACTCCCGCCTCGTTGCGGGCGCGATAACTCAATATCCCCGCGACCCCAACGAAGACTACAAACCCGCCTGTCCAGACCCAGCCTTGCTGTAGCAAGGTCAGCGATGGCTCGATCAAAACGGGATACGCCAGAAGCCCAAGCAGGGACCCAAAATTAGACAAGGCGTATAAACGGGCGTAAGACCGTTCAGGGAAGATGCGACTGAACCATGCCTGCATCAAGGGTCCGTTCGCGGTCAGGACAAAATACGGCAAGCCGACCGAAACCGTCAAAAGGAAGAAGATGTCGAACACGGGAAAATCCGTCCCTGCGGGACGCGCATCAGCGGAGGGAGTGATCGGGGAAGACCACACCAGCCCGAGCGCGGTCAGGACCGCCAGCGAAACGGCGAGTAATATCAGGTGGGTCCATCCCTGCCTTGGGCGTTTGACCAGCCAGTAAGCGTAGGCGTATCCGCCTGTCAGCAAGGCCTGAAAAAACAACATGGCTGTGGACCATACCGCGGGCGTGCCGCCAAACCACGGCAAAATGAATTTGCCGATCATCGGCTGAACCTGGAAGGATAAAAAAGCAGAGAGAAAAATACTCAAGGCAAAATATAACATTGCATCTCCAACATAATCGTGAACACAGTTATTATATAATCACCAAAATTTTTTACAAGGAACCTTTATGCGCCCGCTAGAAATCGTTATTCCTGTTTTGCTTGTCACCTACCTCGTTTGGAAACACCCGCGCCCGATTGTCATCCGACTGCTGCCGGCATTGGCATTGGTGGTCACCCTCGCGCATTTTACGTTCGAGGGCTATCGCTGGCAGATGATCGCGCTCTATTTGCTGACTCCCCTGCTTGCATTGAGCAGTCTGACAAAGATCATGACCACCACTGATTGGTCGGCGCGCGCATCACTCCTGACCGTGAGCCTGATCGTGCTTTCGACGGCCGTCCCTATTTTACTGCCTGTTCCGAGCATCCCTTCGCCGGGTGGATCGTTCCAAACAGGGACGACGGCTTATGAATTCACAGACAACACCCGCCCGGAAATGTACTCGGGCAGGGAAGAACCGCGCAGATTCATGGTGCAGGTTTGGTATCCAGCTGATGTGCCGTCAAACGCCAAACATGCAAAGTGGATGACGAATCCAGAGATCTACGCGCCGGCTATCGCGAGCTTTCTTAATCTGCCGCCTTACTTCCTCGACCATTTGGAGTTATCGGTCAGCCCGGCATTTCTCGATGTTCCGCCTGCAAAAGTGGACGCTCCCCTCCCGGTGATCCTGTTCTCGCATGGCTGGCAGGGATTCAACGCCCAGAATACCGGTCAGGCGGTGGAGCTGGCAAGCCGCGGCTACGTGGTGATCGCTCTTCAACACACCTACGGCGCCGTGGTCACGGTCTTTCCCGATGGGACGGTCGCACCCAACAACCCAAAGGCTCTGCCGGAAAACGGCGAAGACCCAAACTACGAGGTTGTTGCGCGCAAGCTGGTCGATCAGTGGGCGGGCGATATGGCATACACTCTCGATCAGTTCCAGAAGTTCAATGAAGATGCAGAGTCTCCATTTTTTGGAAAGTTGGATCTGGAACGTGTGGGAGTTTATGGACATTCCACGGGCGGCGGTGCAGCGGTCGAATTCTGCGGGACAGACCCGCGCTGCAAATCCCTGCTCGGCATGGACCCGTTCATGCGTCCTGTCTCTGCCGAAGTGATCGAGAACGGGGTTACCCAGCCATCCTTCTTCATGTTCAGCCAGGGCTGGGCAGACCTCGTAGACAGCAGAAACAACAAACTATTTAATCAGTTCTCGCCAAATGTGAGCAGCGACCTTGGAGCCATCAGCATTGACGGCACAAGGCACTACGACTTCAGTGATCTGCCCCTGCTTTCGCCCATCGCGCCGCAGCTTGGGCTGAAAGGTCCGCTCAACGGCAAACGTGTGACGGAGATCGTCAACGCCTATTTGATCGATTTCTTCGAAATGACTCTGAACGATAAGCCATCGAATCTATTCGACGGCTCGTTCGATGATTTCAGCGAAGTGAAAGTGAGATGAACATGAAACTGGACCGCCGTAAAATCTCTGGCTATGCATTGATCCTTGGCATGGTGTTCCTCGTCATTGGGCTGGCATTGGACAATACCGCATTCTCATGGACTTCCATTGTTTTTATTATGATCTCGCTGATCACAGGTGGAAGATGGATGCGTGGAAGAAAAAAATAAGGAGAAAAAAAATAAATGGAAAAGAGATCCGCTTTAGAATTATCGTTGGTTGAAGAGTTTGTTGGAAACGCACATGGCAACTTTGAGCGTGTGAAGGAATTACTGGCACAGGAACCCGCATTGGTCAACGCCACATGGGATTGGGGCGGTGGAGATTTTGAAACCGCCCTCGGCGCTGCGGGTCACATGGGCAGGAAAGATATTGCCAATTACCTGCTTGCCCACGGAGCAAGGATCGACATCTTTGTGGCGGCCATGCTTGGAAAACTGGAGATCGTTCAAGCCGCGCTGAAAGCCTTCCCCGAAGCCAAAGACATCCCGGGACCACATGGAATTCCTCTCATCGTCCATGCCCAGGCTGGCGGTGAGGATGCAAAAGAAGTTCTGGAATATTTATCATCACTGTAGATCCAACAAAAAAGCCGCGAGTTTATCACGGCTTTTTTGTTGGATCATTTCGCGTTACGCATTTTCTGTCTGACTTGCGCGGCACGGAAAATGTGATTAAAAAATCCCTTGTAGCCTTCGGGGTCGTAAAGGATCATAAAGTCCGCGGGACCATAATCAGAAGCGGGAAGCATGATGGCAGGATTGGGGTTGATCTCCAAAATGAACAACTCGCCCTGCGCGTTCATGCGGATGTCGCAGCGTCCGTAGCCTTTCAGTCCCATCGCAAGGTACATGCGCTTGGCAATATCATGCAGGCGGGCGATCAATTCTGAATCGGTCACCTGCTTGAAATCGAACGGGACGTTGTAATTCCATTTGATATCCACGTGCCAGAATTCCTCGTTGGGAGGAAAGATCAACTCTGCGGGTGGATACGCGATGGGCTGGCTCAGGTCTTCAACATTGTCCACCACAAGGACATTGAACTCCTTGCCAACAATGAACTCTTCCATGCGCGCCGCGCCGAACTCCGAGCAGATCCTTACCACCTGGGTCTTCACCTGGTCAAGGGAATCGGCTCTGGAGTCTTTGGTCATGCCTGTGCTGCCGAAACTCTTGGGGTGCTTGATCATGATCGGGTAACGCAGATTTCCCACAAGTTCCTCTGCTTCTTCCACGCTGGTCACATGATACCCTTTGGCGAATCCGATCCCGTTCGCATCTGCGATGGCTTGCATCTCCTCACGGGTGGGATCAAAGCAGGACGAATCAGTGCCGGTGAATGTGAGATCGTATTTTTCCAGCGCCTCAACCACCTCGATGCCTTGATAGCGGATGTCCATGTCTGAGTCGTCGCTAAAATCAAAACCCTCGCAGACATTCAAATACACATCGAATTCTTTTTTCTCCGCCAGCGCGCGGATCTTCTCCTCGACCGGCGATTTCAAGGTGATCATCTGCCAGTCAAAGTCTTTGATGTATGGAGCCGGATCAAAGTCTTCGGGCTCTTCGTCAGAAAGAATGCAAACTCGCATTAAGAAACTCCTGAATAAATTTAATTTTGCAAACAGCATTATGACATACTTCCACCCAATTACAAGACAGGCTGACTTAAAGTTTTATTTTGTCTCCGTCACCTTGCGAATACTTCTTGGCTGCTCGGTATTGAATCCCTTTGCGACCGTCAGGTGATATGCGAACAACTGGGCAGGCAGGATATTCACCAAAGGCGAAAGCCACTCCGGCACATCCGCAGGGATCGTCAACGGAACCTGCGCAAGTGACAGCGCCTTTTTATCGTTCGAGATCACCACGAGCTCTGCCGAAATTTCCTCCCTCAGACGTTTCAGCATCCTTAGCATGGAATCGAAGACCTTCCCTTTGGATGCCACTGCGAAGACCGGGTATCCGCTCTCAACCATGGCAATGGGACCGTGAGCAAAGTCTGCCGAAGAGTATGGCTCGGCAATGATATAGGTCAATTCTTTGAGCTTCAACGCCCACTCAAATGCCGTGGCGTAATTGAAGCCGCGTCCAAGCACAACGGTCTGGTCGATATAGCGATACCGCTGAGCAGCGGATGAGATGAAATCACTTTGCTTCATGGTTTGCTTCATCCAGCCAGGGACCTTCGCCAATTCATTCCACGGCTTTTTGTTTCCGCTCAATGCTGCGGATAACATCGCGACAGCCATCAATTCGGTGGTGTAGGTTTTGGTCGCAGCGACCGCCTTCTCTGCGCCGGCATGAATATCGAGCACAAAATCTGAAGTTTGCGCCAACGGAGAATTTGACTCGTTCGTGATCGCCAGAGTCAGGCAGTCTTGGCGCTTCCCCTCCTCCAACACGCTGACAATGTCCGGCGATTTTCCTGACTGAGAGATGCCGATCACCAGGGCGTTCTTCAAGGTCGGCGGTCGTTTGTAGTAGGTGAAAAGCGAGGGAGTGGCAAGCGCGAGCGGAAGCCCATTCATGGCGCCAAGTAAATAATTGGCGTACCGCCCGGCATTATCCGATGTCCCGCGCGCCGCAAGAAAAACATACGAAACATCGCGCTTGATGATCTCGCCCGCAATGCGCTCCACAATCTTTTTGTTTTTCCCCAGCAAAGCGCGCACTCGCTCCGGTTGTTCCATGATCTCTGAATACAGTGTCATAAAGATATTGTACATCAGCGACTATGGATATTTGCCTTGACAATATTTAGGAATAAATATAAAATAATTTAGGTAAGACTAAATTTGAAATGAATTCACTTTTTGAGGGTTTCCGCCCTTTGGGCGACCACTACTCTTTGGAATAAGCCAATGAAGACATCCACTTCCACTCAGGATTATCTCAAGCGCATCTACGAGTTGACCGAATGCGGTCAGCCTGCCAGTACAAATGACCTGGCACGTGAGCTCAATATCAAGCCAGCCTCTGTGACCGGCATGATCCAAAAACTTGCCGCGGAAAGACCTGCGCTGGTGGAATATCAAAAGCATCAAGGCGTGACCCTGACCATCGCCGGCAAGAAAGCCGCGCTTGAAGTTATTCGGCATCACCGCCTGCTTGAAACGTGGCTTGTGCAAACTCTTGGCTATTCCTGGGATGAGGTCCATGAAGAAGCAGACAGACTCGAGCATGTGATCTCGGAGGATTTTGAGAGGCGCATCGCAGCGGCGCTCGGCAACCCAACCCGCGACCCGCACGGAGAGTTGATCCCCACTGAAGACTTGAAAATGCCGGTGGATGCATCCACTTCCCTCTCCTCATTACGTCCAAATCAAACCGCAACGATCTTGAGGGTCAGCGCGCAAGATGCAAATCTACTGCGCCATCTAAACAGCCTGGGACTCACCCCGGGCATTCAGGTCAAGATCATCGAATACTCTTCGTACGACAATAACCTGACCGTTCAGGTCGGGAAGAAACTCAATGTGCTTGGGTTGAACATTACCACCAAGATTTTTGTTGAAATCAATGAATGAAACAAATTTTACAAGTAGAAAGGTTTACAAAGTGAATGAAACAGTTTTTAGAATCCTGGCTGCTCTGATCCTGTTTTTAGCAGCCGGCATCTCCTCATATTTCCGCCGCAAAGCAGACCGTGACTCTGGCGAAAAATTATCCCGCACCCTGGATGGTACACCGATGATGGTAGCGATCCGCATCGGAGGATTGATCTTATGGCTCAGTCCGCTTGCGTACCTCATCAATCCGCAGTGGATGGCATGGTCAAAACTTGGACTTCCTGAATTGACGCGCGGGATCGGCATCGTGCTTGGAATTTTGTGTGTCGGACTGGTCTATTGGCTGTTCAGTAGTATCGGCAGCGGCATCACCCCTGTCAGCGCCACGCGCAAAAATCACCAACTTGTTACCAGCGGGATCTATCGCTGGGTACGTCATCCACTTTACACCGTCGGTACTTTGCTTTTTATTTCCTTTGGGTTGATGGCAGATAACTGGTTCATCCTATTGCTTGCCGCGCTGGTCTTTATCATCATGGCTATCCGCACGCCAAAGGAGGAAGCAAACCTCATCGAGAAATTCGGTGATGAATATCGCCAGTATATAAATCGCACAGGCAGATTTTTGCCCAAGTTTTAGAGGATCAATATGACGCTTGAAATCTTTTTCAAGATCACATTCTTCTTCATCTTCTTGAAGAATAAAAATTTCTCATCATCCAGTTTGGCGATGAATACCGCAAGTACATAAATCGCACGGGAAAATTATTACCAAAATTAAGCACAAGTAAATAGGCAGACAAGGAAACAATTATGTATTACACAATAGCAATTGCCGTCATCATGGTCATCGTATTTCTGCCGCGCGTGGGACTGCTCGCGCTGTACAAAAATTACCGCGCCGCGCAGGAACGAGAGCGAGTGGAAGACGCGCTCAAACATCTACTGGACCGCGAGCAGCAGGGACGGCACGCCTCGCCCGAATCTCTGGGCGGAACACTGGACCTGCCCCGCGCAAAGGTCACTCTGCTTATCGAAGACATGGAAGGACAGGGATTACTGGAATCGCGCGGCACTGAACTTCACCTCACCACCGAGGGCGAGCGCTGGGCATTGCATGTGGTCCGCGCACATCGCTTATGGGAGAGATATCTTGCGGACGAAGCGCGCATGCCTCTGGAAAAGGTTCATCGAGAGGCGCATCGCCGCGAGCATTCGTTAACCGAAACACAACTGAACGAGTTGGAAGCCGCGCTCGGACACCCGACCCGCGACCCGCATGGCGATCCCAT
>JAGNWT010000080.1 GCA_017985935.1 Anaerolineales bacterium
TCTTCGGAGGCACATCAGGCCACAGGTCGCGTTGAGCGGCAGTGGTCGATTTGAAAACCGGGATACCAAGAGATTCCGCATCCCGCCTGACCTTGGCGCGGCGTGTGACCAATCCCAATTGGGCGCCGAGAGAGTCCGCGTGACGCTGCAAGACCTTCAAATCCAGCAGGCGCAGATTAACCTTTTCATACTTTGGCCAAACCAGCAGGATGCGCGGGGTCTTCGCCCACGATAATTTATCGCGGACGGAGATGAGGTCGTCGTGAGAAGCGAGGGTGATGATTTGAGTCTTCAAATTCAGTTAACCACAGATGAACGCAGATAAATGGGATAAAAAGATTCGCAGATCAAGTTTTTTTCCATGAGTGATGCGAACGCAACCGTTTGATTTCGATCTTGCTTTGACCAAAGTTTATCAATAAACAAATTTCCAAACCAGAAGCTCGAAGATAATTCAATGCTTGTGCAATATGTTCATCTTTGAGCATGGAGACTGCTTTCAACTCGACAATAACTTTTTCCTGCACCAGCATATCGGCAAAAAATTCACCAACCACAACACCATCGTAACTGACCTTGATCGGATGTTGTTGAGCAACTGAAAATGATGCTGATTTACGAATTTGATGAGCAAGGGCATTTTCATAAACCTTCTCTACAAAACCCGTGCCAAGCGTATTGCTGACCTCATACGCACAACCGATGATTTTTTGAGTAACCAGATTTACATCGAGGGAAACCATTTTCCCATCCTTCCATCAAAAAAATCAGCGTTCATCCGTGTTTATCTGTGGCTTAATTTTCTTGCATTCTCCACCAGGTCTGGCAGAGTCTTCAAAAAGGAAGTGATCTGTTCGGTGGTTGAGTCGGCGCCCAGAGTAATTCGCAGGGAGCCCAATGCCCACTCGCGCGGATAGCCCAAAGCGGTGATGACTTCGCTTGGTTCGGGGTTGCCCGTTTTGCAAGCAGAGCCAGAAGAGCAGGCGAAGCCCGCCGAATCCAGCATTTGCAAGAGCAGGTTGCCATCTACATCCTTGAAAACGAAGGAGGCATGATTCGGCAGTCGGTTTTGCGGATGCCCCGTCAGCTTGGAATCAGGGATCGATTCGAGCACCTGCCCGATGAGGTGATCTCTCAACGGTCGGACATGCGCTGTGCGCGCCTCGCGTTCTTCGGCAGCGAGAGAAAGCGCTTCGGCAAAGCCCACAATGTACGGCACGTTCTGAGTCCCGGCCCGCAGACCGAACTCCTGCCCGCCGCCCGTCAGGTGCGGAAGGAGCTTCGTCCCCTTGCGGACGTACAACGCCCCCACCCCTTTTGGTCCGTAGAATTTATGACCGCCAAGCGACATCAAGTCCACGCCGAGGGATTCGACATTGACATCCAGATACGCGGCGGCTTGCACGGCATCCGTATGAAAGAGGATGTGATTATTTTTAGCGATTGCGGCAAGTTCGTGGATCGGGTTGATGGTGCCGATCTCGTTGTTGGCGTACATCACAGAAGCGAGCGCCGTGTCACTGCAGACTGCCTTGCGCAGGGAATCGGGCGTGACCGAGCCATGCTCGTCAAGATCGAGCCACTCCACTTGAAAGCCGTACTCCTTTTCGAGTTGAGCAGCGGTTTTGCTCACAGCGTGATGCTCGTTCTTCGCGGTCAGAATCCACTTTTCACCTGAGGCATTTCTCCGCGCCATCGCCGCCCCACGCAGGGCAAGGTTATCGGATTCTGATCCACAGGAGGTGAAGAGAATTTCCTCTGGCTTGCAATGCAAGACCACGGCGACCTTCTCGCGCGCAGTATCCACAGCGGATTCGGCTTTCTGCCCAAAACGGTGAATGGAAGATGGATTCCCAAATCCCTCACGGAAATAAGGAAGCATCGCATCGAGCACACGCGGGTCAACGGGAGTAGTGGCAGCATAATCCAGATAAATCATGAGGCGGATTATACATTACCGCTGGCGGTAAAAGGATGAAAGCAAAAGGATGAAGGATTAAACGTGACGCATTCAAATCGTCACACGATTTGGCGCGTGAGTTTATGGGCAGAAATTCGTAAATGATAAAATTACCGTATGTCAAAATGGATTCAACGAGCAGGGATCTTTCTGGGTGCGGTCATTGCGGGCGGAATGTTCTTCGCCAACCAGCTCGGCATCGACAATAACGCAGCTTGGGGTACAAAACGGATTCTGCTCTTTGCGCTGGGACTCTTCCTCCTTGCCGCCTCCATTTTGTATCGGGGCGATAATTTCCTCGGCAGGCTCATCAACACACGGACAGGTCAGTTGTATTTTGCATCCGCCCTCGCCGCGGGACTCGTCCTGCTGGCTTATGTGTGGTGGGTCAGTCTCGGCTTGTGGTCGCCGTGGACTCCTTCCACCAACTACTACGACCTGATGGCAACCGCCTTCCGCCACGGGCAGCTTGCGCTCGAGGTCGAACCTGATCCCGCTCTGCTTGCGCTCGAAGATCCATACGAACCCGCCAATCGTGAGGGCATCCCTGTGCTATGGGACGCGACTCTTTACAAAGGCAAGTATTATCTCTATTGGGGTCCCGCCCCTGCCCTGTTCCTGACCGTTATCAAATTTTTTTACACCCCTGAGATCGGCGACAATGCCCTGACCTTTTTCTTCGTGGCGGGATTATTCCTCTTCCTTGCCCTGCTTGCACTGGAACTGTGGAAGAAATATTTTCAAGAGACTCCGCGCTGGCTGGTGGTGGCAGGGATTTTACTTCTGGGGCTGGTCAACCCGCTGCCTTTTGTTCTGCTCGACCCGCGCATCTACGAAGCCGCCGTCGCGGCGGGACAATTCTTCTTCGTCGGCGGTTTATATTTTCTCTTTTCCGCCTTTGACAAGCCAACCGTTCCGCGCCTGACACTGGCAGGGACATTCTTCGCGCTCGCGGTCGGCTCACGCACCACGCTCATCATCCCCATCGCCTTCCTTTCATTGGTCATTCTCTTTTGGGTGGTCAAAAACCAACCCCAAAGAATCCCCGCTTTACTCTCTTCCTTCGCTTTGCCCCTTGCTCTCTTTGGCATGGCGTATGGCTGGTACAACTTCGCGCGCTTTGGCTCGTTCACCGAGTTCGGCTATTCCTATCAACTGACGGGCTTCAACATCCATGCCGTGATCGACCAGACCTTCTCCCCCGCCTACATTCCACCCAACCTGTACAAGACCCTGCTCAACCCGTTCGAAGTCAGGTCGGTCTTTCCTTTCATCAAGCCCACGCTCTGGTCACCGCCAGGCTGGGTGGAGAACTCCGAGCGCGGCATCTATTACTATTTTGCCGAAAGCATCACAGGCATTCTGGTCGGCGCGCCTTTTCTTGTTTTGGCGGCTCTCAAAAAGAAGAAGGAAATTTTTTGGATTTCCATCTCTTTGACAGGCTCCACGCTGTTGATCTTCTTCACCGCGCAGGCATTTTTCTACACCACCATGCGCTACCTGCTGGACCTGACGCCTGCTCTTGCGCTTCTGGCGTTGACCGGCTTCTGGAGCGGGCTCGACTCACTCAAGACCAGACCCGCCGCGAAGACCACGCTCACCATGCTGGGCGTGAGTCTTTGGGCTTATACTATCGTTATCGGCATTCTGCTGACCTTCTCGAGCAATTTTCCGAGGCTCAAAGCGAACAACCCTGAGCTCGTTCAACAATTGATCCTGACATTTAATGATCTGTTCAAATAAAAGGCGGACCCCATGACTGATTTCCTCAACTTTCTAAATACAGCAGACCTCGACACCCTGACCCAGATCAACGGCGTGACGAGACAAACCGCGGGCAATTTGATCGCGTCGCGTCCCTTCGATGCAGTGGATGACTGCCTGAAGGTGAAAGGCATGGGCAAGACCCTGCTCGCGCGGATGCAGTCCTTTGCCGAGGCGGGAGAGAATGCTCCAGAAAACAGTTCCATGATCCCGGTTGAGGAAGACCCGCAGCCTGCCCCCATTGAGAAAAGTCAGCCTGCGCAGGAATCTGTCAAAGAGAAGAAGCCTTCCTTCTTTTCGCGTTTGGGGCAGGCATTCCTCGTCTTCATCCGCGCTTTGTTCCGCTTGATCGCGCTCGCGATCTTTTTTGGAGCCATCGGCGCGGCGTTGTATTATGGGCTGCCGTTCTTGAATGAAAAACTGATCGTGCCTGTGGAGCGGAACACTGCCCGCATTGCCGAGCTTTCGCAGCAGGTGGAGGATCTGCAATCGCAGGTGAATGACCTGAACCGGCGGGTGGATCTGTTGAATAAATCCGTCGATTCGCACACGACGATGCTCGTGCAGTTGGGCGAGATGCAAATGAGGTTGGAGAGTGAGTTCAACAACGGGAATGAAAAACTGGTGCAGGAGTTGACGCGTGAGATCAAGGTGACGCGGGTGATCGAGTTCCTTTCGCGGGCGCGGCTGTTCCTTTCGCAAAGTAATTTTGGTCTGGCAAAAGAGGATGTGCAGTCGGCGCGCGATCTGCTGGCAGAAGTGCAAGCCGAGAACCCAGAGTACAAGACCGATGGAATGAATCAGGTGTTGACCCGGCTGGACCTTGCGCTCGGCAACCTGCCCGAGTTCCCGGTCATTGCCGTGGGTGATGTGGATATTGCCCTGCAATTGCTGATGGCGAGCCTGCCCGAAGGTGCAGCAACTCTGGAAGTGACCTCCACGCCTACTGCGATCGCTCCGCCCACAGCCACTGCCACCCTCGCACCTGAGATCACGCCTAGCTTTACCCCAACTCCTGTGGCTACTTCCACGCCGTGAGTTTGATGCTGCCGTCGGAGAGTAGTAAATAGTTGGGTGTTTTGATATACTATTTTTCAAGTAGGGATTTTTTATGAGCAAAAAGAAAGTTTCTTCCCCAACAACTGAGTCTACCAAAATAGCATTATACAGTGCTGTCATTGTTGCAATTATCGGAACAATCACAGCAACAGTAAATTCATATTCAAATTATGTGAGTAACAAAGTACAGATTGTTTTACCAATTGCGGCTACACAAACAGCTGAAGCAAAAATATCAGCGGAAACAGAAATGGCTGCAGCAAGAATATCAACCGAAACAAAAACAGCTGAAGAAAAAATATCAACTGAAACCCAAACAGCCAATATATCTAATTCAATAAAGTCATATGCAGCTGTTATCGTCGAAACTCTCGTAAGTCGGAATTTACTCAATTCGAATTCTGGTACAGTAGTCTGGGAGAACAAAGAAACAGCGGTCACAATGAGTGTTACAGGAGCAATGTCAGCAAAATCAACAAATACAGCGCCTGCTGACTTTGTGTTCTTTTCAAATGTAGCATGGAATTCCAATGATACTGAACTTACAGCCTGCGGTTTCAATTTTCGATCCAATAATTTAAGCTCAAACTACACAACACTACTTAGGCGAAACGGAAATGTTATTTTATGGTTGATGTCATCAAATGGAATAGAACGAGAGATTGCTTCCACAATAATTCAAAGACTTAACAAGGGGAATGGAGAATTAAATAATCTCTTGCTTATCGTAGAAGGTAATAGGTTCGTTTTTTTAGTTAATGATGCCGTGATTTATG
The DNA here is from genome assembly GCA_017985935.1 of Anaerolineales bacterium. Taxonomy (GTDB): domain Bacteria; phylum Chloroflexota; class Anaerolineae; order Anaerolineales; family Villigracilaceae; genus Villigracilis. The sequence continues at coordinate 5,560 of JAGNWT010000080.1, forward strand.
ACGTAGTAGACTTGACGTTAACAACAGGTTTTGTTGGGGAAGTAGTTGGCACGGGCACTAATGATATAAACACATGCACCTTCCAAGATTCATGGTTATGGTTGGTAAAATAAAATTCAATTTGTAAAATCATTTCCTTACTCAGGTATTTTCGAGCATTTCCGCGACACACACGAGGCTCAATTCAAACCATTAGGTGGCTAAATACAATCACATGTCATATGGAGGGTTGAAATTTTAAATCAACACTGCAGTAATCAAACTACGTGATTTATTACGACAAGAAAGAGACAAAATATAAAACGCACCGCCCAACAAATCACGCATGATGCTGGCACCTGCCCCAGCAAAGATAATCCAAACCATTGATCCGCAGAAATCAACCCCTTCCATCGATTTATAAATAGGAGACAAGTATGAAACGAGTTACTGGTATCGGCGGTATTTTCTTCAATTCACCTGACCCCGTCAGGCTAAGAACCTGGTACAAGGAACATCTCGGAATCGACGTGCAGGATTGGGGTGGAACCGCATTTACATGGACAGATTCGGAAGGAAAGCCGACAGCAGGGACCACCATTTGGTCCGTCGGTGACGCAGCAAGCAATTACTTCACCCCGAGCACCGCGCCATTCATGATCAACTATCGAGTCGCAGATCTTCATGCGCTGGTCAAGGTTTTGAAGACCGAAGGCTGCAAGGTGCTCGACAATATCGATGAGTCGGAGTATGGAAAGTTCGCCTGGGTAATAGACCCGGATGGAAACAAGGTTGAACTCTGGGAACCGCCAGTCGGGCAATGATGTCCGCGGCCTTCCAGACAGGTAGAATCCTATTTAATAACGCGGCTAAGCAAGCGCACATCTAACACTGAGGGCTGCCCCAGCATCTAGTAACAAAGAGAAGCGGTCACTATTTCCAAACAAAGCCTATGGAAAATCTACTTTTGATTACTTCAAGTTCTCTGATCGGTCTATATGGCATACTAAATGCCTTCGCCGGATGGTCGCAATCGAAACAGGATAAGATCCCTGCATGGTCCGCTTCGCTCATGCTGGTTTCAGGTCTTTTCATACTCGCAAGTGGAGCCATGCTTTTCTGGAAGCTCTCTTTGACGATCCCGGTTTTAGTGATCGGTCTCCTCGCCATTCACGGACTTACCATCCGCAACGGATTGTACCTGTACGGAAAGATCAATATTCAGCATCACATATTCCGATTTGTCATTTCGATCATTTTATTAGGATTGGCTTTGATAAGTTTACAATAACGGTACGCATCCCTTTCACCAAACAAGGCGCGCCGCACGCATCGCCAAGTTTTTGCTGCTCTCGTACGTAACTGCAAAAAATTCATGTCCGACAAAAAGGAGACAAGCTATGCTTCCCGACCACTGGCAACAAAACGACCTCATCATCAATGGTGTGTCCCTGCACTACTGCCGCACTGGCAATGGAAGCAAACCGCCTCTCGTCCTTGCCCACGGATTTTCAGATAACGGCTCATGCTGGCTGCAAAACGCATTGGATCTGGAATCAAGTTACGACATCATCATGCCCGACGCGCGCGGACACGGGCTTTCAGCCCGCATCCAGCCTGGCGATCAGGTGGATATGGCAGCCGATCTGGCAGGGATCATTCACGCCCTGGGCTTGCAGCGTCCCATCATTGCCGGTCACTCGATGGGCGCAATGGTCGCCTTCGAGGTGGGAATCCGCTATCCTGACATCCCACGCGCGTTGCTCCTTGAAGACCCGCCCTGGTTCCAACCCGAAGAACGGCAGGCAGCCGGTCAGCCTGCAGAGAATCCCATGGCGCCCTGGGTCAGAAATATTACGACCCTCACACTTGATGAGCTGATCGCCCAAACCCGGGCCGAGCACCCCACCTGGCCGGAATGGGTCATCAATACCTGGTGCCCTGCAAAAAAACAACTGGACCCGAACATCCTCACGGTCATGAACATCCGCGGGATCGACTGGGCGGAAAAAGTTCCGCAGCTCACCTGCCCCACTTTGATCGTCACCGCCGACCCGGAAAGAGGCGGCATCGTCACGCCCGCCATTGCAGACCGTGTTCAAAAGTTGAATCAGCTCTGCACCATCGCCCACATCGCAGGCACAGGACACCACATCCACTTTGAAGATTACGCAGCCTTCATGAAAAATGCCCGCGCCTTCCTGCAAACGCTCGAGGGCTAGCTCAATTTTTTAGTGATTCAAACTCCGAGCCAAAATCTCGGAGTTCTTTTTTTAGCGGGTATAATTTCGCAAGTCATCATTTTTTAGGAGAGAATCCCATGGCATACAAGATCAAATTTGGCACAGACGGCTGGCGCGGAGTCATCGCGGAAGATTACACCTTTGACAACGTGCGACGCTGCGCGCAAGGCTTTGCGAATTACATGCTCGCACAGGGCAAGCAGGGACAGTGGGTCGTCGTCGGTCACGACAAGCGCTTCAGCAGCGAGCACTTTGCCGCGGCAACCGCCGAGGTATTGGCAGGCAACGGCTTGAAGGTTTACCTGACTCAGGAAGCCACCCCCACCCCTGTCATCGCCTACGCGGTCGTGGATAAGAAAGCCGCGGGCGCGATCAACATCACCGCCAGTCACAATCCCCCCACCGATAACGGGTTCAAGGTCCGCAACCACACGGGCGGAGCGATCGATCCCGAAGGCTTGATCCAGATCGAGTCGGGCATCCCCGACGACCTGAAGGATGTCAAGCGCAAGAATTACAAGGAAGCCGAAGCCGCCGGCGAGATCGTCAAGTTCGACGCCGCCACCCCCTACATTGACCATCTCATCAACGACAAATTGATCGACCTCCAGCCCATCAAAGATGCAGGGCTGACCGTGATGGTGGACACCATGTGGGGCAACGGCGCAGGCTGGTTCCCGCGTTTGTTGGCGGGCGGCAAGACCAAAGTGATCGAGATCCACAACGAGCGCAACCCCTCCTTCCCTGAGATGAAACGCCCCGAACCGATCCAGCCGAACATTGACGTGGGACTCAAAGCCACGGTCGATAACAAAGCCGACGTATTGCTCATCACCGACGGAGATGCCGACCGCTGCGGCATTGGAGACGAGAACGGCGAGTTCATCAATCAACTGCGCGTCTATGCCCTGCTCGCCTATTACCTGCTCGAAGTGCGCGGCGAACGCGGCGACATCGTGAAGACCCTTTCCACGACCAACATGCTCAACAAACTCGGCGAGATCTACGGCGTCCCTGTGCATGAGACAGGCGTGGGATTCAAGTTCGTCGCACCCAAAATGACCGAAACCAACGCCCTGATCGGCGGCGAAGAATCGGGCGGATACGCCTTCCGCGGCAACGTCCCTGAACGCGACGGCATTCTCGCGGGCTTGTACATGCTCGACTTCATGGTGAAGACCGGCAAGAAACCCACCGAATTATTGAAAGACCTGTTCGCCAAGGTCGGCGGCGAATATTACTACGACCGCGTGGACAGCCCCTTCAGCGGCGATCCCGAAGCCCGCAAGCAGATCATCCGCGATAACAACCCCAAGACCCTCGGCGGTTTAAAAGTGACCGAGCTCATCACCGTGGACGGCTTCCAGTTCAAGCTTGAAGACGGCGGCTGGATGTTGATCCGCTTCTCAGGTACCGAGCCCATCATGCGCGTGTACACCGAAACCCGCCACAAGGACAAGGTCAAGGCGATCCTGGAAGACGGCTTGAAGGTCGCGGGAATTAAATAAAGTGTCAGGTGTTCCAGTGTCAGGCAGCAGGTATTTCACATTGGCACACTTGATACCTGACACTTGGAACTTGACACATGCAACTCACCGACACACACTGCCACCTCGATTACAACAAGTTCGATCCTGACCGCGCGGAAGTGATCCAACGCGCAAATGATTCAGGGTTGATTCGGATTCTCGTGCCGGGACTCCAGCACAGGTCCAGTAAAGATGCGGTGCAGTTGGCAGAGAAAAATCCCAGCGTGTACGCGGCGGTCGGGTTCCATCCCACCGATTTCAAGGATTTCACTCCAAAGACTTTTGAAAAAATCAAAGAACTTGCGCCGCATCCCAAAGTGGTTGCCATCGGCGAGATCGGCATTGATTATTACTGGATCAAAGATGAAGCCGGGCGCGCAATTCAGCGCGGCATGTTGAAAGAACATTTGCAACTCGCGCAGGAGATCGGCAAGCCCGTGATCCTGCACATGCGTGAAGAAAACGACGAGTGGTTCGGGGAAGCTTCGCAGGATCTGTTAAAAATTCTGGAAGAGTGGCATGGCGGCTTGCAAGGAAGGCTGGCGGAAAACCCCGGCGTGCTGCACTCCTTCAACGGCACGCTTGAAACCGCGCAAAGAGCGCTGGCGATGAATTTTTTCATCGGCATCACCGGGCCCGTCACGTATCCGAAAGCCGAAAAAAAACGCGACATCATCGGGCGTCTGCCCCTTGACAAAATCCTGATCGAGACCGACTCCCCCTTCCTCGCGCCCGTACCTCAGCGGGGCAAAAGGAACGAACCTGCCTTTGTTCATCATATTGCTGATAAAATAGCAGAAATCCATTCCAAAAGCCCTGCGGAGATCGCCGACCTTACCACCGCCAACGCGGCCCGGCTCTTCGCATGGGGAGACTGATTTGAGCGCTGTAACATTTACCTCACTCGTACAAGAAGAAATTAAACTCGTTGAAGAACGAATGCGGCGACAGGCGGATGACACCCATCCGGACCTGCGTGCCGCGCTGGATCATCTGCTCGCGGCGGGAGGCAAGCGCGTCCGCCCGACCGTCAGCATGCTCGTCGGCAATGTGCTGGGTGCGCCCCTTGAGCGGCTTGTCACCTTCAGCGCAGCCGTGGAATTGCTCCACACTGCCACACTGGTTCACGATGACCTGATCGACGGCGCGCTGCTGCGACGCGGCATGGCGACCTTGAACGCCCGCTGGGCGCCGCCCGCCACCGTGCTCACGGGTGACTTCCTCTTTGCGCGCGCCGCGATCCTCGCCGCCGAAGTGGACCACCTGCCGCTGATGAAGTTGTTCTCTGAAACCCTCGCCACCATCGTCAACGGCGAGCTGGCGCAGATGTTCACTTCACGCGGACTCATCAATCGCGACAACTACTACAAACGCATCTACGCCAAGACCGCCTCCCTTTTCGAACTCACCTCACGCGGCGGAGCAATGGTCAGCACGGCAGATGAAGCCACCATTGAAGCCATGCGCGACTTTGGCTATCAGATCGGCATGGCATTCCAGATCGTGGATGACATTCTCGATTTCAACGGCGACCAGAATGCCGTGGGCAAACCGCTCGGCTCAGATCTGCTCAACGGACTCGTGACCCTGCCCGCCATCTATTATGCCGAAGCCAACCCCGAAGACGAAGACGTGCTGTCTCTGCCCAACGGCGGCTGGACCAACAACGAGAACATGAACCGCCTGATCGAAAAGATCCGCGCCAGCAACTGCACGAAGAAAGCCATGCTCGAAGCCGAACAGCATGTGGACCGCGCCCTTACCCGGCTGGACTCTCTCAGTGACTGTGTCGAACGCGAAGCGCTGGAAAACCTCGCCAAATATATTGTGGATCGAAAAGTATAAGTAGTCGAGTAGTCTGATGGTTTGATAGTTGGGTTGTCGGCAACAATTTACCGATCACCTTCTTCCTTCTGACTTCGCCTCCTCTTTCATCCCTCATCATTCATCCTTTATTTCCCATGCCCAACCCACGCAAACCCTTTCGCCTGAATGTCGGCTTTATCGTCCACGAAGAGATCGGACGTAATCACGACTTCCCCTTTGAATTCGACAAGATCATCCTTGGCGACGATCTCGAATTGCACAACTTTGAAGGCATCATCAATGTCGGCAAGACCCCGCAGGGACTGGTCGTGCAGGCAGATTTCTCCGCTGAAACCAAACTCAGTTGTGTGCGCTGCCTGTGCGACTTCAACCACGAACTCGACTGGTCATTCACCGAGTTGTACGCCTTCGACCAACGCTCCGAAACGGACTCAGGGCTGATCCTGCCTGAAGACGCGCATATTGAGCTGGCTGAACTCCTGCGTGAATACGCCATTCTCGAAATTCCCATCAGCCCGATCTGCCAGCCCGATTGTCAGGGACTGTGCGCCGAGTGCGGGCAGAACTTGAATGAAAAGGACTGCGGTCATCGACCTGAAGAAAACAGCTCCCCATTCGCAAAGCTCAAAGACTTGCTGTAACCAAACGATGGCTGTCCTTTTCAGGAAGCCATCGTTTTTTATCTCAAAGGTACAACATGCAAAACTCCATCAGAAAAACCGCAGGGATCCTATTCACGCTCATTTTGATCGGAGGCATGATCTTCCTGCGCGCCCGCATCAGCTACACCACCTTTGATTTTCAAAGCTCCAACTTCACCTTCTTCTGGCTGGCAGGACGCATGGTGCTGGAAGGCGAAAGTCCCTACGACGAAGCGCAATATCTCGCAGGGCATGAGACCTACGGTATCAAGTGGCAGCCCAACAAGATATTCCCTTACCCCCTGCCGCTTGCCATCCTGTGCGTACCGCTCGGGCTGATGTCTCTCCCTACGGCGTACATTACCTGGCAGGTACTCACGCTCGTCATCATCGCCGCCAGCATCTTTATTCTTTTGAGCCGCTGGCCAGACCCCGCGCCGCGCATGCTGCTCGTGCCGATCTTTGCATCCATGTTCTTCTTTGGTCCTGTGTATCTCACCCTGCACACAGGCTCGGTCGGCGCGCTGGCGTTAATCTCCATTCTCGGGGCGATCGTGCTGCTTGAAAAAGACAAACCACTCGCGGCGGGCATGCTCCTCTCGCTGACCATGCTCAAACCTCCGCAAGGGCTGACGATCCTCATCCTTGCGGGCATCTGGTTCCTCGCGCAAAAAAACTGGAAGGCGATCTGGGGCGTTGCCATTGGCGGGGTCGCTTTGCTCGTGATCGGGATGATGCAAGACCCGCTCTGGTTGATCAAGTTCCGCGCGGCAAGTGAAGCGGTGATGGATCGGACTCAGGGAGTTCACTCGAACGTGTGGGCATTTTCCTACTTAATTTGCGAGGGCGCCGCTCCATGCTCCACGCTTCTGGGCGGGACCTTGGGGCTGGTTCTGCTTGGGCTGGGCGGATTCTACCTTTGGCAGGATCAGGCCCGCGTTAAAGCATGGGACGCGTTCAACATCATCCTGCCTGTGGCTTTCATGTCCACGATCTATCTCTGGGCGTATGATCAACTCCCCTATCTCATCCCCATTGTATGGATCTCTGCCGCGTTGGTGACAAAGACAAAAAGTTTTATCCCTGCTTTTCTTTTCCTGATCGTGCTCGATGTGTTCTCTTTGTTCGCGCTCTTTCAACAGGCGAGCACCCAAAAGGACCTGTGGAGTTTGGGGAATTCCGTTCTCGTGCTGGGCATGGTCCTGGCGATGAAATTCCTCAAGCCTGAAAAGACAGGGTAAAATTAGCGCCCCTGGGAAAAATAAATGACTCTTACCAACGGCGTTGACGAAACATATTACAAGAGCTTTGTGCTCACAGAAGAAGGGTTGAAGGATTTTCAAAAAGTTTTGGAAAACGCCTCGCAGCGTTTTCCCGCACCTGCCGAAGTAACCTACAGGGTTTACACATCCAGCTTTCGCTATTTCGAGACCAGGCGGATCGAAGATGTGCTACACGATCTTGAAGTACAGCGGGAGGCAGTCATTCACCTGATCCTTCAGGCTGACTTCATTGAACAACCCGACCGCATTGAAGACAACATGCTCCAAAAAGGACGCGATAACTGGTTCGTTCGTGTGAGCTTCGTCATCCTACAAAAGGGCTTTTGGGATACCTACAACGACAAGATCATCGTCCGCGTACAGTCGGAAGACCGAAAGTGGGCCACCGATTACATTGACCGCATCGAAGAACTGGTCTATAAAATTCCGACTGGCAACCGTTCACCAAATATCATTCTTTGGCTATACGCTATCCCGCTGTCGATCCTTGTCTCAACCTATCTCTCGCATCTGGCCAGCCCCAAACATTGGCTGACGGAAACGACCTGGTTCATCCTCTTTATTTTGGAAGCACTAGCGTGCCTGCTCATGGTGTTGGCGGGTGTCGGTCGGTCGGTCTTTGGATACAACCCCTATCTCTTCCGAGTCTTCTTCGGTCCCAACTCTGGTTTTGTGTGGGGACAAGGCAAGGAAGATTACGAGGACGATGAGAAGGTCCGTCAGGTAGCGTTTTGGGTGGTCGGCATTGTCTTTCTGTTCGTGCTGTTCACCAGTATTCAGTTCGCAACCCGGTAAGTCCTTGCAACTTCGCACGGGACATAGTAAACTTTGCCCTATGAAATTCACTTCCGCTTTTCCAATGGTGTTAATGACCATGGCCATGCGAAGCATGGAGATGTTCTGCTGCGCCGAGTGGAAAGCACGTTAGGTTAACCTACCTGAACGAAAACGGGCTGTCCATTCTGCGGACAGCCTTTTTGTTTGTAAAGAATCCACCACGAAAGTTCCAAAGAACCCATTGTGCTTCGTTACGGTACTTTGTGGCAAATCATAAATGGAGGCACGAATGCCTGAAAATATCCTGATCGCCGTCGCCTGGCCGTATGCCAATGCCGAGATCCATGTTGGAAATATCACCGGCTCTCACCTGCCCGGTGACATTTCCGCCCGCTACCACCGCTTGAAGGGTAACAAAGTGCTGATGATCACCGGCACCGACTCACACGGGACTCCCGTCACGATGAGCGCTGACAAGCTCGGCAAGCCCGTGGAAGAAGTTTACAAACAGTACCACGAAGGTTTCATTGAGCTGTTCCAAAAGATCGGCATCTCTTACGACCTGTACACCACCACCCACAGTGAGAATCACTTCAAGGTCTCACAGACCATGTTCCTCGCCCTGCAAAAGAACGGCTTCCTCTTCACCCAGACCGAGCCGCAGTGGTTTTCGCCGGGACTTAACCGCTTCCTTCCGGACCGATACATCGAAGGGACTTGCTACATCTGCGGCACGGAAGGCGCGCGCTCCGATCAATGCGACGCCTGCGGCAATGTGCTCGACCCCGCAAAATTGGTCAACCCGAAATCAAAGGTCGAAGGCGACTCGTCATCTCCGGAACTGCGCGAGACCGAGCACTATTACATCGACCTTTCCAAGCTTGAGCCGAATGTCGTCAAGTATCTCAAAGATCGTTCCGCCTACATGCGCGAGACCGTGCTCGGAGAGTCGCTCAAGAAGATCGAAGGCGAAGGACTGAAGCCGCGCGCCATCACCCGCGACCTCGACTGGGGCATCCCCGTTCCAGTGGCTGGTTGGACCGAAGCTGGCAAATGCATCTATGTATGGTTCGAAGCCGTCATCGGGTATCTCTCCGCGCCGATCGAGTGGGCACAGGTCTCAGGGCAGAACGAAGCGTGGCGTGATTGGTGGACCAATCCGCAGGCGAAACAATATCACTTCATCGGCAAGGACAACATCTTCTTCCATACTTCGCTCTGGCCAGCCGAACTGATGGGCGTTGGCAGCGCATTCATGGAGTTGTTCACCGGGGAAAAGATTCCCCTCATCCTGCCGTATGATGTACCCGCCAATCAATTCATGAATCTTGAAGGGAAGAAGATCAGCGGTTCCCGCAGTTGGGCCGTGTGGGGACGCGACGCGCTCACCCGCTTTGACCCTGATGCTCTGCGCTATTACCTGACCGTCAACATGCCTGAGAGCAAAGACAGTGATTGGGATTGGGCCGAGTTCGTAGCGCGCAACAATAACGAGCTGGTGGCAACCTGGGGCAACCTTGCGAACCGTGTGCTGGCTTTCTGCTACAAGAACTGGGAAGGGCATGTGCCGTCTGTGGATGTGGACACGCTTCGCCCCGCAGACCTTGAGTTGCTCGCCGCCATCGAAAGCGGATTTGCCTCAGTGGGCGCAGAACTGGACGCCGTGCGCCTGCGCTCTGCCTTAAGCGAGACAATGAAACTCGCCACTGTGGTCAATCAGTATCTCGATGTCAACGCACCGTGGAGTGCCTTCAAAGTGGACAAAGAAGCGGCAGGCAAGACGGTCTACACCGCGCTCAAAGCCATCGACTCGCTCAAGGTGATGTTCGCTCCCTTCCTGCCATTTACCTCCGAGAAACTGCACGGGTTCTTCGGGTACGGAACTCCGCTCTTTGGCGAGCAATACACCGAAACAGTGAAAGACTCGCTTGGTGAGCATACTGTGTTGAGATACAAGGGCGTTGAGGGACTGCAATGGAAACCCAGCGACCTAAAGCCTGGCGCGAAGCTCAATCAGCCGGGACCGCTCTTCAAGAAACTGGAAAGTGAAGTGATCGAAGCTGAACGAGGCAGGTTGGGGAAGTAACCAAACAAAGTGGATGCTGATGAGGCATCCACTTTTTATTATCAATACTCCAGCAGGGTGCGGAAGGAAAAAACACCCGGTAGAATATTTTCAAAACTTATTTTCAAGGAGCGCCCAATGACCACTGTATCTGCCGAAATTTTTGTCAACGCCTCTGTGAAATTTGCCTACCGCGCCTTTACCAGTTCCACTTCTCTGCGCGAATGGCTGTGTGATGTAGCCACC
>JAGNWT010000081.1:0-8748 GCA_017985935.1 Anaerolineales bacterium
TCCATAAATAGACTTGCCAAAAAGACTCCCAATGGTATAATGCACTCCGTCCGGGGTGTGGCTCAGCCCGGTAGAGCGCACGGTTCGGGTCCGTGAGGTCCAGAGTTCAAATCTCTGCACCCCGACACCACAGTAAGTACACCGCCTTACCCGAGGGCGGTGTTATTATTTAATTCGTAGCGCTTCATTTTTTGAAAAAATATAGAGCCGAAACAGCTTCTCAAAGAGGGTCGTTCAAACACAAAAGTTTGAACGACCCTCTTTGATTCCAACAATTCGAATTGTTGATCACCTAAAAAAAACCGTGGTTGACTATAAAATAAAGGTATGATAAAGTGGGATAATTCTATCAATATTTATCGTTATTTATCAAACAGTGATCATGAAGGAAAACCAAATAGGGTGCTGCCTTTCGGCAAAATCACCCTATTTTTTATTGCTATTTATCAGACATATTTCATGAACTTAGGGACATATCCACCTAGCTTGTTACCCGAATGCGGGAAAAAAATTTCTTCGGACAAAATTCAATGGATGAAACCCATATAAATAACCTCTCACCCCAAGCGGCTCACCTGCAATTTGATGCTGTTGTATGCGCCTTTGGCTCATTGCGTGTGGTCGATGATGTGAACCTGGAGATCCATCCCGGGGAACATGTGGCTCTGATCGGCAGCAACGGGTCCGGCAAGACCACCCTGCTGCGCGCGATCCTGGGGCTGCACCCGCTAAGCGCAGGGCAGATCAAGTTGGACTTCACAAGCGCGCTCTCCGCCGCAGAGTGGAACAGCCGCCGGAGTCGCATCGCGTGGATGCCGCAACGCCAGTCCACAGGGCAATTTCCGCTGTTGGTCCATGAGTTACTGGCAAGCAGTTCATCACCTGAGTCTGCTTTGTTGCACGCACAGGAATTGGGGATCGAATCCCTGTTAAATCGCCCGCTGCATTCTTTATCTGGCGGTCAACTTCAACGAGCATTTTTGGCTCGCGCCCTCGGAAGCCTGGATGGCGGCGCGGGGCTTTTGCTTGCCGATGAACCCACCGCCGCACTTGATTTTGACGGGCAGGTAAAAGTGGCGGAAGTTTTGCGCGGTTTATCCGCGACCGTGTTGGTGGTCACCCATGACCGGGCCATGGCGGAGCGCTGTCAGCGTGTAATGGAAATGGCCGGCGGACGTCTGCGTGAGGTCCGGGCATGAGCGTGGAACATATCCTCGGGCTGCTTCAACTTCCCCCCGTCCAAAGAGCGGTGCTGGCTGTTGCAATCGCTGGCGCGATCTTTCCCATCGCGGGCGTTTGGATCATCGGACTCAACATCGTCCCGGTCCGCTTTGCGATGATGCACGTGGCTTTGCTTGGAATTGCCATTGGCATCCTGTTGAACCTCGACCCAACAATGACCGGCGTTGCTTTGTGCGGGCTGACAGGCGCGATCCTCTCTCCGTTGGCGCGCCGCCCCGCTGGTCTGGCTGGACCGATGGGACTGGTCATGACCCTTGCAATTGCTCTGGCTTTATTGATCCTTTCCATTTCAGGCGTAAATGCCAATGGCGCGTTTGAGTTGCTCTGGGGAGCGATCCTCGCAACACGGGTGCGGGATGTGATCAATCTGGCGGTGGTTGCCATCATCATCGCTGCGATCTATTTACGATGGCGGCGGGAATTGGCGCTGTTGCTGTATGACCGTGAGATCGCTCTGGTCTCCGGCATTCATGTGGATCGATTGACTCTGCTATTGATGGTCGTGATCGCGGTCGCCATTGGATCAGCCGTCCGCTTGACCGGCGCATTGCTCGTGGATTCGATCACCATTCTTCCTGCATTGGCTGCTCGCAATTTGGGACGCTCACTTAAAGAGATGATCTTTTGGGCAGTCGGAATTGGGTTGTTTGGCAACCTGCTAGGTTTTGGATTAACTCTGCTGTTCAACCAGCCCCCGGGCCCGGTGCTGGTGATCACAGTGAGTCTAATTACACTTTTAACTTATTTCATCAGGAGGCAATAGTATGGCAAGACGTATCTTAATATTAGTTTTGGCGCTCGCACTACTCACCGCTTGCGGAAGCCCCGCAACAGCAACACCCGCGGCATCTGTTCCGCATGAACATGAGCACGGAAAAAAAGTTGTCGCTTCCACCAGTTGGGTGGGCGCGTTCGCCCTTGCCGCAGGCGCTGAGGAGATCATCGTCATTGCTCCCAGCAACATCCAGCACCCACCGGATTACGATCCCAAACCCTCTGACCTCGAAGCCATCAGCGGCGCGGACTATGTGCTTTACGCCGGGTTCGAGGGCTTTGCCCCACGCATGCAGGAAGCGGTCGGTGGCAGCAGCGACAAGCTCATTACCGTCGCGACCGAGAATTCACCCGAAGCCATTCACAAGGAAGTGACCCGTCTCGGTGAATTATTCGGCACTCAGGATAAAGCCGCAGCCTTCCTCGAAACCTTCGATGCGGAATACGCCAAGTTATCGGAAGAAGTCAAAGCCGCAGTCGGTGACCAGAAGCCGGTCGTTGTGACTCAGATGTTCGTCACGCCATGGGTTTTCTTTGCAGGGCTTGAACCAGCCGGTATGTACGGCCCGATGCCGATGACTCCTGATGAACTCAAGACCCTGTCGGACGCCAAGCCGACCATGGTCTTCGAGAATGCGCACATGGGCGGCGGAGACCCATTGGTTGAAGCTACCGGCGCGCAGAAGATCGACCTGATCAACTTCCCCGGCGACGACATGGACCTTCTCTCTGTCTTCCGCCAAAATGCCGAGACCCTCAAGTCCGCTTTCGGCGGCATGACCGGTACACACGGGCATTCCCACACGGAATATCCGCTGACCATTGAAAACTGCGGACGCAGTGTCACATTCGAAAAAGCCCCGGAGCGGGTCATCACCACCTGGCAGGCTCCGGCAGAATTGCTGGTGAAGTTGGGTTTGGGCAGCCGAATCGTCGGCACGGTATGGAACGCTCAATTTCCGGCACCGGCCGACATCGCAGACGAGTTCGATAAACTGCCGGTCCTGTCAGAGGAGGGCGCGTCCAAGGAAGCCGTTTTCGCGGCAAATCCCGATTTCATCCTTGCTTCCTTCCTCGCCTGGGATTTTGACGCGGCCAGTGGTGCGCCAACTTTGAAAGAAGTGGAAGATGCCGGCATCCGGGTTTTTGGCTTGAGCGATAACTGCACTGCTTCAGACCATGTTCACATCGAGGATATGTACAGCGATATTTTGAAGATCGGCCAGATCTTCGATGTGCAGGATAAGACCGAAGCGCTGGTGAACGATATGAAAGCCCGCGTTGCGGCGGTTCAGGAAAAGATAGCCGGCCTCCCCCCCACCAAGGCTTTCTTTGACGCGGGCGGCGAAGGACCCATCGGCACCGCCGGGCAAGGCTTGCAGCACGACATGATCGTTCTGGCGGGTGGCGAAAACATTTTTGCCGACTATGCCAACTATTATGAATCGGTCAGCCTCGAAGAAGTGGCGGCGCGCCAGCCCGAAATTTTTGTCGTGGATACATGGAGCGATCCCGCTTACATCAACTCACGCAGTGAATGGTTGTTTACAACCTTCTCGGAAACGCCAGCCGCCAAGGACAAGCGTTTTGTTGAAATCCCCGGCATTTACATTTACTTCGCCAGCATTCGCTTTGCAGATGGCATTGAGATGATGGCCGAGGCCTTTCACCCGGAGGCATTCGCCTCAGCCCCCAGTTACCCAGTCACCATCGAGAATTGCGGAAATACTTTAACTTTCGATAAGGCCCCGGAGCGGGCACTTGTAACCTACCAGAATGTCGCGGAAATTATGGTGAAACTTGGGCTGACAGATAAGATCGTTGGCGTAACATACGGCAAAGCCTACCCATCACCAGCAGATATGCCCGAGGTGGACACCTTGAACTATCTTACAGAGCCCGGTTCAGGCTCTGCGTCAAAAGAAGTCGAGTTAAGTACCAATCCCGATATTGTCATTTCTGCCTATCCCACCTACGATTTTGATGCCGGTCAGGGCATGGCTACACAGGAAGAATTTGTCGCGGCAGGCGCGCCGGTCTATGGCATCAGCGCCGAGTGTGACAAGAGCATGCCCGGCGGAACCATCGAAACCGTGTACAGCGATATTCTGAATCTCGGAAAAATTTTCGGCGTCGAGAGTCGCGCAGAAGCCGTCGTACAGGAAATGAAGGGCAGGATTGCGGTAGTGCAATCCAAGGTTGGTAACCTGCCGCCTGTCCAGGTCGCGTTTTACGATGCCGGCGAAGAACAAATTGGTGTTTACGGCAGCGGACTGAATTCAGACATGATCGCGCTTGCAGGCGGCGAAAATGTATTTGCCAACGAAACAGATGTATATCTTCAAGTCAGCAAGGAAGTTTTCGCGGTCAAAACCCCGGAGATTTTTGCTGTTCTCGATTACGAAGGAGCTGCTGGTGTGCCCGATGAAATTACGCGCGCTAAATTCCTCTTCACCACTTTCCCGAACATGCAAGCCTCAAAAGATAAGCGTTGGGTACCTGTCAGCGGGGCGGCATTTGCCGCAGGCATTCGCATCCCAGATGCAATTGAATCGATGGCCAAGGCCTTCCACCCAGAGGCATTCCAGTAATGTCTGATCCGAAAGGAACAGAGAACAATCTTCCCGCGGCACGGATTCATTCCCGCGCCGCGGGAACCTTTTGGATTCTGCTGCCGGTCTTGCTCATCCTGTTGGTTGCTTCTGTTATTCTGGGAGTTGGGATCGGCGCTGTGCCAATCCCCGCTGAACGGGTAACGCGCATCCTCGTATCACACATCCTGCCTAACGCCATCCCCGTGGATTGGACTCCGACCGATGACCAGATCGTGTGGGTCTTTCGCCTGCCGCGTGTATTGCTGGCGATCATCGTGGGCGCGGCTCTGGCAGTGAGCGGGACCACGTTACAAGCCATGGTGCGCAATCCGCTGGCAGATCCTTTTCTGTTCGGGATATCTTCGGGCGCGTCACTGGCCGCTGTAATGGTCATCACGCTCGGTTCTGCTGCGGTCGGTGGTTTATCGCTTTCAGCCGCCGCCTTTATCGGCGCACTCCTGACCACCATTGCCGTGTTCATGCTCGCCCAGAAAAATGGACGGGTTGTGCCAATGCGTCTGGTGCTGTCAGGTGTGGCGCTCAGTTTTGTGCTTTCGTCTGCCACCAGTTTCCTGGAGATGCGTGCCGCCGCAATGGATGGCGGGAATGGGGCGCTGGCAGTGCTCAACTGGCTGGCGGGCAGCCTGGGCGGTGCGCGGTGGGAACACCTTGGCCTGCCCACTCTTGTCCTGATCGCAACCACTGCCACCCTGATGGTGCAGTCTCGCATGCTGAACACCTTGTTGCTTGGCGAAGAATCAGCCATCAGTTTGGGAATCAACATTCAGCAATTCCGCCTGCAATTATTTTTCATCACCTCGTTGTTGGTCGGGACAGTGGTCGCCATCAGCGGCTCGATCGGGTTTGTCGGTCTGCTTGTCCCGCACATCGTACGTATGTTTGTCGGCTCAGATCATCGCCGGGTGCTGCCGCTGGTAGCCTTGGGCGGCGGAGTTTTTATGGTGCTGGTGGATCTGGTCGGGCGCACCATCCTTGCCCCGGTCGAACTGCCGGTGGGTATGGTCACCTCGGCGCTGGGCGGACCGTTCTTCATCTGGCTCATGTCACGTGACCGCAAACCGGGAGCCGATCATGGATAAACACGACCTGCCTCTTGAAGTTACCGCCGTCTCAATCTCGATCGAGACCAAACGCATCGTTGAGGATATTCACCTGCGGGTTGAGCCGGGCGAGATCGTCGGGTTGATCGGTCCGAACGGCAGCGGCAAATCCACGCTGCTGCGAAGTATCTATCGAATGTTAAAGCCTGAAGCGGGCTATGTCCGCCTGGGCGAAGAGGATGTCTGGAAGATGAGCGCGCGTGACTCAGCCCAGCGCACTGGCGTGGTAGTGCAGGAAAGCGCCAGTGACTTTGAGTTCACGGTCGCCGATGTGGTCATGATGGGACGCACCCCTCACAAAGGCTTGCTGGAATTGGACAGCCAACAGGATGAAGATATCGTGATCGATTCGTTGAGTCGGGTCAATATGCTACCCTTCGCGAACCGTTTTTACGGCACGCTATCTGGCGGGGAGAAGCAGCGCGTATTGATGGCGCGAGCCCTCGCGCAGCAGCCAAAACTTTTGGTTTTGGACGAACCCACCAACCACCTCGACATCCGCTATCAACTGGAAATTTTGGATCTGGTGCAGAATTTGGGGTTGACCACTCTCGTCACTTTGCACGACTTGAACCTGGCAGCCATTTATTGTCATCGACTGTTCATGCTCAAAGCGGGGCACATCGTCGCATCTGGGGCTCCGGCGGAGGTGCTGACACCCGCGAACCTGCGTCGTGTCTTTGAAGTCGAAGCCTTTGTTGGCAGGCATCCCACCCGCGGGCATTTGCAGCTCTCTTTCAACACATTGGAGCGCGGGCTTTAGTCTGCTTTATAAAAAGCGTATTAAAGTCCGCATTCCAAATAAAAAGGGTATCTTATGAAAAGAAAAATCTTGCGCGGCATTGGGATTGTCCTTGCGGTCTTCCTCCTGTACGGACTCTACTGGGCCTACGACACCTACTGGAAACCCGATCCGCCTGTCGTCAAACAACAGGATGCAGTCATCAATTCCAGCATCATCGAATTGATGGCGAACCTGCCCCCTGCCACCCCGGATCTCTCCACTTACCCGGTCAGCATCGAGAACTGCGGACGCACGCTCACCTTCACCAAACCGCCTGAGCGCGTCATTGGCATGTGGCAGCCGCCCAACGAAATGCTGTTGGCACTCGGCTTGCAAGATCGCATCATCGGCTTTGGCGGCATGTACGATAAACTGCCGACCGAATTTGAAAACGCGGCGAAAGATATTCCACGCCTGGGTTCGATCCTGACCCTGAACATTCCCAACAAGGAGGAGATGTTGAAAGCCCAGCCCGATCTGGTCGTGACGGAAGGCCTCGACTCCTTCGCCTTTGACCCTGCCCAGGGATTTGCCACCATCCCCGAGGTCGAAGCGATGGGCGCACAGGTCTACGCGGGCGGATCGATCTGTGACTTCACGGTCACCTCCACGCGCGGCATCGAATCCATTTATGAAAATCTCGATGCGCTCGGGAAGATCTTTGGCATTACACCGCGCTCGCAGGAATTGATCGCCCGTTTGAAGGCGCGTGAGCAAGCCGTGGTCGATGCCGTAGCAAATGAAGCGCCGGTTAAGGTCGCGTTTTACAACGGCGACTCCTCCAGCATTTACGTGATGAACACCGCCATCTGGAGCGACCTGATGAAGAAAGCGGGCGGCATCAACGTTTTTGAAGGACAGGACACCAGCGGACAGATGAGTCTTGAAGTATTTGCGACCATCGATGCGGATGTGATCCTGTATGGTATCTTCCCCGACAACAGCGTCATGCCCGGCCGTGACCCGCTCAAGATCGAGGCACATCTGCGCAACACATTCCCCAATATTCCGGCCGTCCAAAACGGGCGGCTTTATCCCGTCCCCACCATCATCACTGAAGCCAGTGTGCGCATCATCGATGGGTTGGAAATGATCGCCAGAGACTTGCATCCCGAAGCATTCAAATAAAGGAGTCGTCATGCCAAGCAAAATCGTTTTAGCGCCTGCCATGCACTGCGAACACTGTAAAGCAAAGATCGAAGAAAATATCAAACAGCTTCACGGTGTTGATGTCGTGCTTGCCGATGAAAAGAAAAAGACCGTCGCCGTGATGTGGAGCGAGCCGCAAAATTGGGAGACCATCGCTGCGCTTCTGACCGAGATCGGCTACCCACCCCAGCCGTTGAACGAGATCAAGCGTCACGTGGCGATCGTGCTCTATGATGGATTCACCGCCCTTGATGCGGTCGGCCCGTACGAGGTTTTGGTCAGCCTGCCCGATACGCAGGTTCACTTCGTCTCGAATCAACGCGGACCTGTATGGGCGGATACCGGTCAACTGGCATTGACCGCCACTGCCACCTTCGACGAAATTCCCAACCCCGCCGTGATCGTCATCCCTGGCGGCGGGCATGGCATCATGAAAGCCGTTGAAGACCCCGCGCTGATGGGCTGGATAAAACAGGCGCACGAAACCTCCGAGTGGACAACTTCGGTCTGCACCGGAGTTTATGTGCTCGGGTTGGCGGGCATCCTGCAAGGATTGGATGTCACCACGCATTGGGGCTCGCGAGGATTTATGCAGCAGTACTGCGGCGCGAATTACATCCCCGAGCGGTTTGTGCAGCAGGGAAAGGTGATCACTGCCGCAGGAGTCTCGGCCGGTATCGACATGGCGCTTTTCCTCGCCGAGAAATTAAGCAATACCCAAACCGCACAAGCCATTCAACTAGCCTGCGAATATGACCCGCATCCGCCATTTGCAGCGGGCAATTTTCAAACCGTATCACCTGAATTGATCGCCGAAGCTAATCAAGTTGTCAACCTATACCGAACGAACCCTGCCTAGATAAAAAAACACCGGCTCGCTGGTGAAAATAAAAAATCAAAAGGAGAAACCCATGACCACAGTAACATATCTCGTCCCCGCCATTCATTGCGCCCATTGCACCCGCACCATCGAAATGGAAGTAAAAGACCTGGAAGGAGTTCAGGCAGTGAAAGCCAATGTTGAAACCAAAAAAGTGGAGATCACCTTCGACTCGCCCGCTGATGAGCAGAAGATCAAGTCTCT
>JAGNWT010000081.1:8848-15993 GCA_017985935.1 Anaerolineales bacterium
ATCCGCTATTGTATTTCCGCCCGCCCCGGCATATCCCTGTGTGGAAGTGATAAACTTGGCATCGAAAGGAATTCCCATGACAGATTATGACGCGATCATCATTGGTTCTGGCGCTGGCGGGTTGACCGCTGCTGTTGCCCTGGCGCAGGCTGGCAAAAAAGTATTGGTCCTCGAGCAGCACGACCGCCCCGGCGGATGGACCCATTCGTTCACACTGCAGGGCTATCGGTTCAGCCCGGGTGTGCACTACATCGGGTCGCTCAACGAAGGCGGCGGTCTGCGGCGAATCTACGACGGGCTTGGAGTTTCGCAAGACCTGACCTTTGTGGAACTCAACCCCGACGGCTACGACCACATTTTCATCGGGGAGAAGCGCATCGACTTTCCCAAGGGAAAAGAAAATCTGATCGAGCGGCTGAAAGAGCACTTTCCTCACGAAGCCAGAGGCATCGACTCTTACTTTGGCGATCTCGTCAATATGATGGAAGGTTTGCGTCACATTGGGAATCTCAATCATCCATTGCAGGCGGTAAAAGGCGCAGGCAATGTTCTTAAATGGTTTCGCGCCACTGGCGCAGACCTGATCAATACTCACATCACCGACCCCGTTCTGCGCGGCGTGCTAGCCGGGCAGGCGGGCGATCACGGACTGCCGCCCTCGCAGGTCTCCGCTTTCATTCACGCGGGCATCACGCACCATTATCTCGATGGCGGATATTATCCGTTGGGCGGGGCGTTCACCCTTCCGCGGGCATTTGTTCGAGCGTTGAAAAACTCCGGGGGTGAGATCAGGCTTCAGTCACGTGTAGACCGCATCCTGATCGAGGGGCGAAAAGTGATCGGCGTGAAATTGGATTCGGGGGAAGAGATCCGCTCGAGCGTGGTCATCTCCAATGCGGATCCTGAAGTGACCTTCGGAAAATTGATCGGGAAGGAAAACCTGCCGGTCAAACTTAAGCGGAAAGTGGACTCTGCCCATTATTCCACTTCCTGCCTCAGCCTTTTCTTCGCCACCGACATGGACCTGCGCGAAGCCGGGCTCGACTCAGGTAACATGTGGTATTACGACCATGCCGATGTGGACAAGATTTACAAAGACGGTTTGACCGATGCCGTGCTGCGGGATGAAACTCCGCCCGGAATGTTCCTGACTACAACCACCTTGAAAGACCCATCCAAAAAACATAGCGGACACCACACCTGCGAAGCGTTTGCATTCGTTGGGTATGATGCATTCGCTGCGTGGGCTCAGTCCAGTTATGGCGCGCGCCCGGCCGCTTATGAAGCGATGAAGGAAGACCTGGCGTGGCGCATGGTGCGCGGTTTGGAAAAGCGCATCCCCGGACTGAGTAAACACATCACGTTTTACAGCCTTGGCACGCCGCTCACGAACGAACATTATCTCAACGCTACACGCGGCAATCTCTACGGCATAGACAAACGCCCGTCACAGGTCGGTCCGCTCGGCTTTTCGTCACGGACAGATTTTGAAGGATTGTTCCTGTGCGGCGCGAGCACGATCAGCCACGGCGTGGCAGGCGTGACCCAATCGGGCATTGACGCGGCAAAGGCGGTCTTGAACTGCCGCTCGCGCGATATCTTGACCAAGACCGGAAACGCTCCACTTTTTCTGCCATCGGAAAATGTCAACTCGTGGCCTGAGCATTTGAAAAAGAAAATGGAGAAGGGTGAGGCCGCAAAAGAAGAGGAAGAACGGGAGATATAAAAATGGACCGAACCATGAATCAAGTGATGGACATCCTGTTGAAGCGCAAGTCTATGCGGGAATATGAACCGCGCGAGGTCAGTGCGGAGGTGCGGGCGGAGATATTACAAGCCACCTTGCGTGCGCCAACCGCGGGGAATTTAACCCTCTATTCGATCCTCGATGTGACAGACCAGGCATTGAAAGATAAATTGGTGACCACCTGCGATAGCCAACCCTTTATCGCCACCGCCCCAATGGTGTGGGTCTTTCTGGCAGATTATCAGCGCTGGGTTGATTACTTCCATGTTTCGGGGGTGGAGGAACTTTGCGCGCAGAGAGGCGAATCCTTGGTCAAGCCAGAAGAGGGAGATCTGCTGCTTGCCTGCTGTGACGCATTGATCGCCGCCCACACCGCGGTCGTCGCCGCTGAATCATTTGGGCTCGGCTCATGTTACATCGGCGACATTATTGAAAATTTCGAGATCCACAGAGAAATGTTCAACCTGCCCCAATACACCATTCCCATCTGCATGGTGGTCTTTGGGTACCCGACACAGGAGCAGAAGGACCGCGAGCAAACCCCACGGTTCGATGAGAAATTCGTTGTATTCGAAAACCAATATAAACACCTGAGCAAATCAGAGTTCGATGAGATGTTTGCAGAAAGACAAAAACTCATTCCAAAGAAAAGGATCGAGGAAGGGATCGACACCTTTGGAAAGGCTACCTACCTGCGCAAGTTCAGCGCAGAATACTCGATCGAAATGCGGCGCTCGGCAAAGTCCATGCTGCGGGCGTGGATGAAATAACAGGCTAAATTTTTACTTAATTGAGTTCCAGCTCCCGGGCAACTTCAATATCTTGAACCTGCCCGGGTTTGTTCTTCATTCAATTTGATATGCCTCTTCCCCCCTTATTCGAGATGATTATTTTCGATAAATTCTGGTAAAATTCACATTAATTACCAGAATTGGCTGGTAATAGTACCGGTGCAGGGTGCGAACAAAGGCTGCATTCGCGCTCCAAACCATACCAACCCATAGGAGGATTATCATGGCAATTGACCCGATTTGCGGCATGGATGTGGAAGAAAGTACAGCGAAGTATGTCAGTGAATATAACGGTGAAACTTTTTATTTTTGCGCCCCGGGCTGCAAGCATGTATTCGATAAAGAACCCGAGTCGTACATCGGACCAGATCGAAAGCCTTTCATTTCAATGGATGAAGTCCCGTCAGAGTAATCCATCTCGAACTGAATGAACCTTAAGATCGTCATCTCGGCAGCCGGATTTACGATCAGTAGATAAAAAGGTCACCAGAGTGAAAATCTCTGGTGACCTTTTGTTTTGAGTTTATTAAAACAAATCACGCCCCGGGTCGAGGTCGGGTCTTTTCCTGAGCGATCAAAGCGGCTTGAACGCGATTTCGAACATGCAATTTCTGAAGAATGTTCGTCACATAATGCTTGACCGTCTTTTCGGTCAGGAATAATTTTTGTCCGATCTCTTTATTGCTTGTACCCACGGCGATCAACTCCAATATCTGGCGCTCGCGATCCGTGAGATCGTCGAAGCCATCCCGGGCGGGCTGCGGCTGCCTGTGCGGAGAGGTGATCTCTGAAAGCAGGTTCGCCGCGAGAGAAGGGCTGACATATCCCTCTCCGTTATAGACCGTGTGCAGGATCCCCTTTAGTTCGCGTGCAGCCACTCCCTTAAGCACGTATGCCTGCGCGCCGGATTTCAGCGCAGACATCACAATGTCTTCATCAGCGACCCCGGTCAGAAGGATGATCTTCACCACCGGGTAAGAAGCCGAAATGACCTCCACAGCCTTTAGTCCATCACCGGGCATGTTCACATCCATCAGGATCACATCGGGCAAAAGATCGCGGGTGAGGCGAACAGCATCATCGGCATTTACGCCCTGCCCCAGGATCTCAATATCCGGTTCCGACCCAAGAATGGAAGCCACACCTTCGCGGAATATGGGATGGTCATCTACTATGACAAGTCGAATCTTATCCATGTATGTTCTCTCCAATATTTTGCAGTGACAGGCGGGCTGTCAATTTTGTACCTTTACCGGCCGCGCTTTCAATGAAGAATTGCCCACCCAAACTCTCCACCCTTTCGCGCATGACCGGCAATCCCAATTGACCTTCCATCTCGATGGGTATGTGGATATCGAACCCCGGTCCCTGATCGGATACTTCGATTTTAACCTGATTGAAGTTCCCCATCACCCTAACCTCCTGTCCCTTTCCACTGGCATGCAAACTCGCGTTATTCAATGCCTCTTGAATGAAACGGTAAACAGTGATCTTGATCGGTAAATTCACATTATCGGGCAGGTTACTT
The DNA here is from genome assembly GCA_017985935.1 of Anaerolineales bacterium. GTDB lineage: Bacteria > Chloroflexota > Anaerolineae > Anaerolineales > Villigracilaceae > Villigracilis. Next base: position 12,915 of record JAGNWT010000081.1, read on the forward strand.
AGGATCAATTTTACCTTGGTTGCCGTTCGTTGTTCATGGGTTCGCACGACCCGATATATGACATCAGAAAGGGACATTCCATCCAGCTGCGGAAGCCCAAAGCGTGAAGCGATCGTCCGCATATTCTCCAAGGCAGACTGCAGGGACTTCTGCACCACCATAAGATTTTCACCGCACAGATTAATATCCTGCGCCTGGCTAGCTGATTCGTTTTGATCGATCGCATTATCCAGACGCAACAACGCAAGGCTGATCTCTTGAACCGGTCCATCATGGATCTCGGCGCTGGTGCGGCGCAGAAAACTTTCATTCAGCGAGGTGGTGTTGGCAGCAGCCACACGCACGCGCATGGACAACTCTTTATTATGAGACAAGTGGCGGAGTAATTGCGAAACCTGTGATTTCAACTCCAACTCTTGTTGAGAGATCCGCTTATTCGCCAGTTGAACAAATCCCACCAGAAGAAGGTACATGGCTGTCATAGTGGAACTAATAACAAGCCAGGCTTTTCGTTGAGCCACCACGATCTCTTCCTCTAGCGTATCTAATTTCTGATAGAACTCAGCAACGGCTATGATCTGATCGCTATCATTGAGGCGCACAGGGCTGTAAATTTCCAACAACTTGGAGTACGAAGCATCCCGTTCCGCAATATTCTCTTCCTCCTCCAGTTTACTGACCTCGCCCGTCACCTCTCCATGCCAGGATTCTTCCAAGTCTTCGGTTATCGGAAAAGAACGCCCGATCAGTGAGGGGATATTGCTGTATGCGATCTGCCCCGAGTCGTTCCAAACTTTTACAGAAACGGTTCGGGCTCCAAGATCGCTTTCATTAAATAATTCATCCAGGTCTTCAATATGTTCAGCCGAAATGCTGCCTGCGCTGGATAATTCCTGAACATGAGGAGCGATGAAGCTATCCATGTAAAGCGCGGTCGCCGCAGCGGATTCCTGGATCACGCCGATCTTGATCTGCTCACCCACCCACCAGCCAATTCCCGCCATACCCAACACCATGACGACAAAACCGGAAAAAGTAAATCGCTTAACCAGTCCCCAACTTTTTGCAAACTGCAGACTGCGAACAAGAAAGACCAAAGTCTTAGAACTTTTCATCCGTCGGAACAATAAAGTCCAACGGGCGGCAAAATTGGCAACCCGCATCATAAGAAGGCGACCTCCACGACATGGGTTGTCTGCAGATTGGCAGTGGCGATCCATTTGATATCAGTCATCAGATCGCTCCTCGGAATTTGAAATCGTAAAATAGGCAGTGACAGTTGTGCCCATCCCGATCTCGCTTTGAATGGAAATTTGCCCGCCAAGGCTTTCGACTCGTTCGCGCATACCAGCCAGGCCAAGGCGCTCAGATGATTGAGCCGATTTGAAATAATCAAATCCCGGTCCCTTGTCTGAAACTTCGACCTTCATCTGGTTTTGGTAACAAGTCACCACCACCCGCTGTCCCGCTCCCCCCGCATGGTGATGCGCATTATTCAACGCCTCTTGAATCAGCCGGTAGACCGTGATTTTGATCGGCAAGCTGACGCGCTCTGGAACGTTCGCTGTTTCCAACACAACGTCAGTTCCCGTTCTTTGTATGTGGGATTGAACTGCGCGGGACACGATCTCCATCATCGACAGATAATCCAACTGCGGAAGCCCCAATCCGCCCGCAATCGCACGAACCTCTTCAAGGGCGGTATAGATCGCATTTTTGATAATCGGCAGGTCTTCATCGCGGACCGCCTTGCAGGCGTCTTCAGACTGCAAGGCTTGATCAAGTCTCTGCAAAGAATTTTCGAGATCATGAATTGGGCTTGCGTGAAGCTCAGCACTGACACGCCGAAGAAGACGCTCATTTAATGTGGTTGCGTTCGCCGAGGCCCGGCGTACACGTTGATCGAGTTCCTCATTAAATGACAGAACCTCTTTCAGCTGCGCAACCTGATTTTGAAGCGCGATCTCCTGGCGCTTGATCCGATTACTGGCCCGCTGCACAAACCCCACCAGAAGAAGATAAATAACGCCCATGGTGAGTATGACCGCCGTCCAACTTTGTCTTTGGGCTGTAACGATCTCTTGTTCGAGCGCCTCCACATCCTGGTAAAACTCAGCCACCGCGATAATCTGGTGCGTCCCGCTCAATCGCACAGGCAGGTAGATCTCCAATAATCTTGAGTAAGACTGGCGTTCATTAAAATTCTCTTCGTCCTCCAGGTTGCTGATCTGGGCAACAACATCTCCCTGCCAGGCAGGCTCCAACTCTTCAGCTTCCAGAAAAACACGCCCGATCAGGTCCGGGATATTGCTGTAAACGATTTGCCCGTTCTTGTCCCATACCTTCACGGCAACCACATGCCGCCCAAGAATGGTCTCTGACAATAATTTCTGCAAAGCGGTGGAATGTTCGGTAGATAGTTGAGGTGAATGCTCAAGCTCTTGAAGATGAGGAACCACAAAACTATCCAGATACAAGGCCGTTGCACTTGCCGTCTCATTAATGATACTGGTCTTGATCTGGGAACCTGTCCAGGAACCAATCACAAGAGTACCTAGAATCACAACAAACAGGCTGATCAGCCTGAAGTCTCTTGCCAGAGTCCAACGCGAGTTGGTTTTGTTGAATAAGCTAAATCCCATAGTATTTCTAGAATAACACCAAAAGTCGGATAAAGGTACCCGACCAAAGTCGGAAGGCTACACGCCTTTTGAGGAAAAAAACAAATAATCGATCAATTTACCGGTAAAGTCGGGCCTTTTTTCAATATTTGACTTCAGGGCACATCTGTGGCTGGCGGGTGCTTATTTCACGTAACAAGCCAAAATATCCTCTTTTGACCCACCCTTTTTCGCTGGCTCGGCAGTAAATTGATTTTATTCAATTATAACTATAGTCAATATTTCCTGGGTAAATCAATGCAAATATATCGATTAAAATGTTTTTTACACTTTTTATTACTACACTAAGGAGATAATATGCGACGTATCAATTGGAGAATGGTAATTTTTGGCGGGCTGCTACTCATCCTGGCTATGGGATTCTTTTTCTTCATGATGACAATTGCCCCTACATCAAA
>JAGNWT010000014.1 GCA_017985935.1 Anaerolineales bacterium
TTGGTGGTTGGGGCGGGGCAATCGGGTTTGCAGATCGCGGAGGAGTTGTATCAAAGCGGACGCAAGGTGTATCTCAGTGTGGGTTTTGCGCCGCGTGCGCCGCGCCGTTATCGCGGGCGGGATGTCTTCGCCTGGCTGGTGGATACTGGATTTTTCGAGCAAACGCCCGATAAACTTCCCTCTCCCAAAGCCCGCTTCGGGGCGAACCCGCAACTGAGCGGCAAGAACGGTGGGCATTCTCTCAACCTGCATCAGTTCGCGCGTGATGGCGTGACGTTATTGGGACACATCGCTGGCGCTGACGGCAACAGGGTTACATTCAAACCCGACCTCAAAGAAACCCTTGCCAGAACCGACAAAGCCGAAAAAGATATCTGCGCGATGATCGATAAATACATCGCAGCCAAGGGAATCGACGCCCCGCTGGAAACATTGCCCGAGTTGCAAGATGGCTATTCGGCGGAAGATGTCACGGACCTTGAACTGAACTCTGCGAAGATCAACACCGTGATCTGGGCTATGGGCTACACCTTTGACTATGGCTTTGTGAAGCTGCCCGTCACCGATGAAGATGGATTCCCCGTTACACAGCGCGGCGTGACGCAATATCCTGGCTTGTATTTTGTCGGCATGAACTGGCTGAGCAAGCGCAAGTCTGCGCTGCTGCTGGGCGTGAAGGAAGATGTGGAATCCATTGTTGCGGATATGACCAAATGATCCTGGATCGCCGTCCTTTTGTTTGGGTCGGGAACAAATTTTTTATGCGCGGCGTCATTGCCCTGAAAATTCAAACTCTAAGGAGCTTCAAATGAAACCCAAACTTTATCTGCTGCTTGCTATGGTCATTTTTCTTGCAGCCTGTGCCGCGCCTGCGCCCACCCCCGCGCCCGTTGTTGACCCTGCCGGTTCCACCATGCCCGCCCTGACCGACCCCGCCCAGCCGATCTCTGTCAAAGCTGGTGACACATTCATGATCGTTGTGGAATCCAACCCTTCCACCGGCTACCACTGGGAGATGATCGGTCCGCTCGATGATATTCATCTGGAGTTGGTCTCGCGTGAATATACTGCCTCGGAACCTGTCATGCCCGGCTCCGGCGGCGTGGAAGTGTGGACAATGAAAGCCGTTTCTGCCGGAGAAGCCTTGTTCATCCTCGGCAATTATCCTCCCGGTGAAGGAGCATCATACGAACAGGAAGTGCAGTTCACCATTAACATCCAATAGATTTCTTTTCAGATATTCAGCAGATACAGGCGGACCTTTGTCCGCCTGTATTATTTTTCTTTTCTCGTATAATCGCAGCCCGGAGACCAAACCATGAGACGAATACTCCCCGCCTTGCTAGTACTGATCTTTATCACCGCCTGCGCCGGATTAACTCAGGCAGTGCCATTGTCCTCTGATCCTGCAGAAAATACTTCCGAAGAAAACGCCGCGCCCATCCCATCTGCAGTGCTGGAGACCACTGCCCCAACCCCTGTGTCAGAACCCACGCTCACAGCCACGCCCGTCCCTCCGCCCGCGCACTGGTACTGGGTAGTGGAAAACCAGACCAACAACATCATCGCCATTGATCCGAACGGTGAAAAACGGAAGATCGGAACCCTGCCCGCATCGGAGGCGGAAAATTTTTATCAGGGCTTTCCATTGGATGCTGAACGGGCATTATTCTTCACAGCTGATGATCAACTCCACGCCTACCTGCTCACCCTCAACGGTATGCAGCCGATCGAGCTCCCGGCAGATACGGTCTGGGGACCAGATGCGACCCTCACCCGGTCGGTCATTGCCGGCAGACTGAATGACCATATCCTGTTCACCTACTCCACTCAGGAGGGAGTGATGGATGGCTTCTACCCTGAAAGCGGCACCCTGCTTTTCATTGACCTGGAATCCCTGACGGCAAAAGTGATCGACGAGGCTGCCTATATGGATCGTTATAGTTACGGCTTTAGCGATCCCCGGTACTGGTTCCACGCATCGGCAGACCAGCGCTACGTGCGCTACATGAACGGTCCCGCGGATCGAGCCGAGCAGGACCTGCGTGAAGTGGACCTGCTCAACGGAGAAGTGCGCACGGTCTACACCACCAACAGCTCCCCGTATTACGCGTACGCCTCGCCGCAGGGTGACCTGTGGTACATGGGAAGATCCAGCGCCGTTCTGGATGTCAACGGGAATCAAATGGATTTTGACGGAGAGTCCCAGACCTTCTTTCCGCTTGCGGATGGAAAGGGCATCGTCGCTTCCCCCGACTGCACCGGGACCTGTGAACTGAAAGTGGTCACTCCCTTCGGCTCCGCTCCAGACCTGACCTTTAGCCTGCCCTGGAACTTCATCGATCACTACTACCCGGACATGACCCAATTAATGCCGGATCAAGACCTGATCTTCGTCGGCGATTCTTTGTACTATCTAATGGATACACCCGCCTTTGCAGAGCAGTACCCCAATTGGGGATTTAACGATGTCCCCATTTTTCGCTTGAGCCCGAATGGCGAATCCCGGTTGATCGGCTTCTACAGTTTCGACACCTCAGAGTATGGCTTTCCCATTTCACCTGATGGGCGGTATTACTTCCTGCTATCTCCGCAAAGTGATTCCTTCTTCATTTACGATGCCGTCGAAGACCGTTCTCTGGCTGAATTCCCCAGGTCCGCCGACGTTACTTATTATTTAAACACCGTCAGGTTCTCTCCCTCAGAAATCATTGTCGGCTGGAACACAAAAACGGAAGGAGATGAAAGGAAGCAGTTCTATCTGGCGTATTCACACGTTTCCGGCTCGTCGCTTTTATTGGAAGGGATCGGCAGGGAAGTGTACGATTGTTCCGATCAACTGGATGACGGATCCCTGATCTGTTGGAGGTATTCGGATCAGGACATCACATCTGCGCTGCTGCGCTACGATCCCGCCGCAAAGGAAATGACCCCCCTTATGGAAAACATCAATCCCATTGTTATTCTTGAATGATCGACCGTTCTTGCGGGTGATATCTGTTAAACAAAAACACCCCCTGCGGTCAAACCGCAGGGGGTGTTCGATACGAAGGCGAATCCTATTCCAATCCGCTCCCCTTGAGATTTCGCGAAATTCGCCAGTACTGGAAGCCATTGAAGATTCCCAGCGCGGCGAAGATCACTGCATTCACCGGGGCGTCGGTCCACATCCACTCGAGTCCGTTCGCATTGAACTTGAAAGACAGCGGAAACAGTAAAAATAGAATTGTGAAGGCCAGATAGACCGAGCGTTTTTGCAATAGAGAGCGGGTATCTTGTAGTGTTTTCATTTCAACTTCCTTTGATAAATTAATTTTGATTTTCTCAAGCGGCTTGTCTTGCTCCGCGATGAGTTCGGCAAATTGAGTATCCTGCTGCAGGAATTCAGCGACCAGAGCCCGTGTATCTTCACTGGCTTCACCTGAAAGGTAAACGGGTAGCAGGTCGGTGATGATGTCGCGTGTTATTTTCATGAATGCGGCTCCTCTTGTTGGTGCATATATTCAGTTAGTTTCAGCCGCGACCGGTGTACCTTGACTTTGGCAGCGGTAAGGGAGATACCCAGGATCCCGGCGATCTCTTCGTAAGGCAGGTCATTCTGGATGCGCAGCACCAATGCGGCCCGGTCAACATCCGGCAGGATTTGAATGAACTGCATGGCAGATTGCAAGCTCATGGACTGCTCAACCAATTGAGAAGGTCCCGCCTGAGAATCGAGAAAATCAGCCTGCAAAGGAACAAAGCGCTTCTCACGGTTCGAGCTTTTATATGTCAGATTCTTTGCGATCGTGAGCAGGTAGCCTTTGACGGTTTCCGCTCTGACCTCCCCGCCCGCGGTCAATGCGCGAACAAAGGTTTCCGAAGTGATGTCCTCCGCGTCTTGAGCATTGCCGCACAGCCAGTACACAAAGCGGTACACATCTCCGGCATACGTTTGATAGATCTCATGAAAATTGGTGACCATGTCGTTGCATATATATTATCCCCGGGATGTTCAAAAGTTACAGCATCCAGGATCCATTCCAGGCACTTGACAGCTCACTAAAAACTAATATAATTAGAAAAAACTAATATCATTAGGTAAAATGAGAAATCAAACATCCTCCCCCCGCGTACAACGCAACCGCGAAGCTGCCACCCAGTCCATCCTCGATTCCGCCCGCGCCATCATGCGCGAAGAAGGTGTGGCTGCCCTTTCCATGCAGGGGCTCGCCCGCCGCATGGACATGCGCGCCCCGTCCCTCTACAACTACTTCAGCAGCAAGGCTGAAATTTACGACACTCTCTTCCGCCTCGGCTTCACGATGTTCGATGCACACGTCAAGGAATTGACGAAGACCTCCACAGGTCTGCATGACGAACTGCGCATCTACATCGAAGGCTATATGTCTTTCGCGCTGGAAAACCCCGACCTGTATCAATTATGTTTTGAACGCCCCGTACCCGGCTTTGTCCCTTCTGAAGAAAGCCTCGCCTTAAGTTTCGGCATCCTCAACCAAACCTATCAACGCGCCGAGCAATTCAAAAACCAATTGAACACCAACCTCACCGGTCAACAGATCATCGATACGGTCATCGCCATCGCTCACGGTCTGACCGCCATGCATCTTGCAAACGAGCCGCATCTTCCCATCGGGCAGGGACGCTTCGGCTCTTTAATTCCCGTCGTTTTATCCATCCTCGAACAAGCCATGCCCATCAAAGGAGAATCTTAATGAACGCTGCCATTTCCCCTTCGACCCTTGCCAACGCCGAATCCATACCCTACACCCATGCGGATGAAGCCCATCGCCTCCTGACCACCGCCTTGAGGCGCTTCATGACTCTGATAGAGTCTCTCCACGCTGACGATTGGTCCAAGCCCACTGCCTGCACCGCGTGGAATGTACATGACATGGTGGCGCATCAGGCGGGCGGATACGCCAGCGGCACAAGCTACAAGGAAATGATCCGCCAGTACACCAGCAAGCCCAAACCGGGTCAATTACCCGAGGATGCGATCAATGATCTGCAAGTTGGTGAACGCAAAAGCAGAACGCCCGCAGAGTTGATCGCCGAGTTGAAACAGATCGGTGAAGTCGCCGCGCGTAATTGGGCGTATGGCTTCAATGCCATCAAGTGGATCCACACTCCCCACCCTGTGGGCGGATTCATGTCCATCCGCCACTTGATGTGGGTCACCCATAGCCGTGATACGTGGATGCACCGCCTCGATATTTGCCGTGCCGCGAACCGCCCCTTTGAGCAGACCCGCGAACACGATGGTCGCATTGTCGAATTGGTGGTTTTGGATACAGCCAAAAAACTAACCAAAAAACTTAACGGGCAAGCGATCACTTTATCGCTCACAGGCATCGCGGGCGGCATCTGGCAGATCGGCAAAGGCAGCCCCGTGGCGGAAATGGAAATGGACGCGCTCGATTTCAATATCTTCGCCTCGGGTCGCTTCTCCTACGAAGAAGGCATGAAACTCGCCAACATCTCAGGCGACAGGCTGCTTGTAGAGAACGTTTTCAAAAATTTATTGGTGTTGTATTAGCGGCAGAGAATCTGCCAAGCGCAGCCAAAAGTTCTTAAATAAAGAGACAGCCGCCTGATCAGGCGGCTGTCTCTTTTAATTGTTACTCGGTCGCTATGAAAAAATTATCCGGCACATGGAAGGAGAAGCCTGTGTAGGTGATCAGTGCCGCCGCAAAAGCCAGCCAGATCATGGATCTCAGCGCCGGTTGGAACTGAATGTTTTCCAACTCGTCGTCGAGGCGGAAGGCGAAGTAAAGCCCGATGCCGGTCAGCACCAGCGAGTACGCGAGTTCGTAGCCGCCCAGATCAAATCCCACCGCAGTGGGGATGAACCAGATGGCAATCGACATCCACGGGAAGGAGGATGCGATCAGCATGCGCGATGTCCAGAAGGTGCCGGGAGATGCGATCTGCTTGCGGCGGCGGAAGAAGTCGATGGCGCTCAGAGACAGATATGTGTAGAAGTACATTTTCATGTGAGTGTAGATCGACTCGAAACCTTCACCGAAGATCGTCCCAATGATGTTCCCGTTCATCAATTTATAGATCTCATGAAAGAAAAAGAACAACAGATAGCCGGCGATCAATTTCCACCATTGGAATTTATATTTCATGCCGATCCTCCTTGTGTGTGATGTGCAATTGTATCCGTTCGTGCGTGCTTTACTGCGTGCAGCTTACCGGGAAGCTCACCTGGGTCACAGACTCGTTGGGCGTTAAAACATGCAATTGGATCCAGTACTCATTGGGCGCGTTGATCTGATAATAATCGTTCAAGACCTTCGTGCCGGCTTCTTCAAAAACGATCAACCCGTCGTTGGATGAAACTCCCGTGCTGACCTCCCAGCGCCAGCTCATGTAGGTCGGTCCATTGGCAGTGACCTCCGCTTCAAAGAAGACGGTCTGCGGGAATTGAGTGCAGTCCACCACCATGCGGTTTGGCTCCACTCGCAGGCGGACATCGGTTACTGTGGGGCTTGGCGCCAGTGTGACAGGCAGCTCGCCCGATGCTCCCTTGACCTCCACCACGCTGGCAGAGACCCAGCACTCGCCATCGGGATTGCCAGGGTCGCGGATGTACCACCACTGCGAGAGTTCGTCCCTGCCGATCACGCGCGCGGTCTCGCCTTGTTCGATCTCATTGAGCAGGGCGTACCCTTTGCCCGGACCAAACCTGCAATTGATCAGGGAGTCTTTTACGGTCAGTGTCACAAGGGGAAAGGTGGCGGTTGGGACGATCGTGGGTGTTTCAGTAAAAGCGGGGACCAAAGTGAATGTAGCTGAAGGGATAAGTGTCGGTTCGGCAGCGATAAAGTTGCACGATGCCATCAGCATCGCTAAAAGTCCTGTAAGCAGGACACGGCCTTTCATGATTGCCTCCTTGAGAAGTAAAAGGCGGATATGTTCCGGCGCTTGATCCGGGTTTGTATATCCTTTAACAACTTTCTCCCCGATTTGTTACGATGATGGTACTCAAGGGTGATGGGGTGAAAGGGTGAAAAGGAAGGTGGAACCCCGCCCAACCTCGCTCTCAACCCAAACGCGCCCGCCATGCACCTCAATAATGCGCTTGACGAGAGCCAACCCAACCCCGGTTCCGTCGGATTGGGGATCCAGTTTGTTGAAGAGACCGAACACCCGGTCGAGATGCTCCGGGGCGATGCCGATGCCGTTGTCTTGAACGTAGAACACAAGCCGCCCGCCTTCCTGTCCGCGCTGACCGATCTTGATCTGCGGAGATGGCTGGCTGCCCATGTATTTGGCTGCGTTATCGATCAGGTTTTGCAAGACTTCCATCAGACGCTGACGATCTCCGTGAATGGCTGGCAGGCCTGGCTGGATCTGAACGTTCGCGTGCTGTGCTTCGATCCGCCCGTGGACGATCTCCAGCGCATCGCGGGCCAGCAATTCAAATTCAATATTCTCCGGCGGGTTGATAATGCGCCCAATGCGTGAAAGTTCAAGCAGGTCTTTGAGAAGCTGGTGCATCTTATCCACCGCGTCTTGAATGCGTTGAATGTCGGAAAACACGCGTTCAGATTTACCCGAGGCGGTGTCGCTTTTTAGATAGCCGAGAAAACCATTGATGGTGACGAGCGGTGATTTCAGGTCGTGCGAGATGGTGTAGGTGAACCGCTCCAGTTCTGTGTTCTTGGATTCGAGCTGGCGGATCAATTCTTCGCGCTCGAGCTCGCCAAGCTTGCGGTTGGTCACATCCCTTTGAATGCCGAAGAAACCGGTGATGCGTTTCTTTTCGTCATACAGGCAGACGTATTCGCCTTCGAACCAGACCGATGTCCCATCCATTTTTAGTTCATGGGTTTCGGTGCGCAGGCGTCCACGGTCAAAAAGATCTCTGCGCAGGTTAAGTCCCTGCTTGATGTCGTGAGCGAAGATGTCGCTTGAGGTGAGGCTGAGAAATTTTTCGCGGTCGATGCCGTATTGTTCCAGCAAGGCATTGTTGACATCGGTATATTTTTGGCGCGAGAAGATCTCGCGCAGAATTTTTTCCTTGTCTGCGGCGTTCTCCCACTCCTGCGGCTCATCGAACATGGTGAAGAAAAAGCCATCCAGTGATTGATCGAAAAACGCCTGCAGGCGCTGCTGGTTGTCACGCAGTTCGATCTCGGACTGTCTGCGTTCGGTGATGTCGCGCAGAATGCCTTCGTGGTAAATCACCTTCCCGGCCCGGTCTCGAATGTAATGCCCGTGGTCTTCGACCCAGATCTCGGAACCGTCTTTGCGGCGCATTCGAAATTCGTTCACCAGTTGTTCTTCGCCGGTGCCGAGGGTCTGGTCTTCGCGTTCTTCCGGCGAGAAGTACATCTCTTTGGCAATGTCAACCCCCATCATCTCTTCCTTGCTCGTGTACCCGAACATGTGCACCATGGCAGGGTTTACATCCAAAAATTGTCCTTCGTGTGTGCTTCGGTAGAGTCCGTCTAAAATTCTGTTGAACAAGGCGCGGTAGCGTTCTTCACTCTCACGCAGCACTTCTTCTGCATGCTTGCGTTTGGTGATGTCTTCCACCGTGCCTTCGTAGTACTTGAGGTTTCCGCTCTCATCCAAAATGGCTTGCACGTTCATGGACGTCCAGAAGGTGGAGCCGTCTTTGCGATAATCAAGAGACTCGAAGCCTGTGATCTTTTTCTCTTTTTCAAGGATCTCGATCAGGATCTTTCTCACCGCTGGTTCTACGTAGAGTTGAGATGAAATGTTCGTTATGCTTTGGATCATGTCTTCGGGAGAGTCGTACCCGTACATGCGCGCCATGGATGGATTGACATTAAGGAATCGCCCCTCGCGCGTGCTTTGGAAGATGCCGTCAATGGCATTCTCCACGATGTGGCGGTATTTCTCCTCCGCTTTGCGGATGACCTCCTCGCGGTCCTTCTCCATCTGGTCGCGGAACCAGACCGAAACCAACACCAGCACGGTCGTCACGACCAGAGTGTAGACCGGTCCAATGATCTCGTTAATGGTTGGAAAGGATCGCGGCGCGATGAAGGGAAAGACATGCAGCAGGGTGATCTCGATCAGCGAAAAGATCATGGTCTCCCGGGTCGGGAGAAGAATTCCGCATAAGATCACGCCCGGGATCAAATAATAGAGCGCCGCGATCGGGTCAGATTCCTGCCCGATGAGAATGCTGGTAAGGATCACGACCGGGAACATGACCAGGATCAGGAAGGTCGCGTACTTGTGCGCCCGGCTGTGATTCAGAATATAGGATGCGAACAGGATGACATATCCATACCAGAGCGGAAGATAGTCCGGCGTGGTCAGCAGGTGAGATATATCCACAGCCAGGAACAGGGCGATCAGTGGGATCAAAACAATATTGAGCAGGCGCGACCTGTGGCGCAGTGAGCTTCCTTGAATATGATCCGGCGGCTCGATCAGTTTTTGGTGAATGGATCTTCCCAGGCTACGCATTCTTGTTCCTCGGCAGTGTGGATCGTCTCTGACTTTCCCGCTGCGTTATGAAATCCAGACCATCACTTGTTCCGTGATGATCCACTGTCCATTCTTCTTTTCCATCAGGTAATAATAGCCGGCGCCCATTAAGGGAGCTGCCACATTCCCCACGTAGACCACGGCCTGGTCGAGGGTATCGTTGAAACCCACTCTCGAAAAGACGGTGTACCCGTGCGCCCCTTCGTAGGTTTGGGTGAGCAGCGTGTCCCAATCGGGTTGGCTGGTGATCTGATAAATTTCCTCGGCGGGCACAAGGATGAAGTCGGCATCCAACTGCATATCTGATGAGAGTTTGCCGGGCTGGGTGTTGCGCTCGATATAACTTTCGACAGCCTCCTGGGGAGCTTCGGGCAGTTCCGATTCCAAATATTCCCGAACCTCATCAGGGGTGTCTTGCGGGAAGATGGCTGAGGTCTCGAGCATGATGACGACCTTGCCTTCTGCGCCGCCCACAAAATAGTCGTACACCGCCTGCTCTGCTTTTTCAATCTCGTCGGCGGAAGGCTTGGATGCGGATGGCGCGCAGGCGGCGGTCAGGGCAAGAATGAAGACGAAGGTCGCAAATCTTCTGAAGTGCATGCTGCTTGTTATCTCACGAACTGCACCGAGTCATATCCCAACTGCTCGGTGAAGAATCGATAGAAATAATTTTCGGCGTTGGCTTGAGCCTGCATCAGGATGCCGTCTTCCAAAACCGCTGAGCGGATCTTTTCCTCGGCGGCCTGGCGGCAGGTGGTCTCCAGGTCTATGTTGGTCGGCGCGAGCGGACCAGTCACACGGTCATAGACATAGGATTTTTCATTGTTCAGGGTCACCACGAACAGTTCGGCGGGCGGGAGTTTTACAAGCAAAGTATCGCCCACCAGACTCATATCGCCGGGCTGAAATTTTTCCATGTCAATGCCCGCGATCACTTCCCCGTGTCCCACGAATAACAATTTATCTCCGATCGCGTACCCTAAAATACCCTCCTGATTTAACTGACAGGTCACGACCTGTTCTGCGCTGTATTGGATCGTCTCCAGCCGTGCCAGCGAGCGGATGTTATTAATATAAGTGATGGGGTCGGGGATGATGGTGGGTGTGGGATTCATCATCTGCGCCACCTGGGTCTGCAAAGCCTGATTTGCCTGATTCACCTGCTCAAAAGGGGCGGTTGCGGCTTCTGCGGCCGCTTTCGTGCTCTCGCGCACAGTTTGTACGATAAAATATACCCCTGCGGCAAGAACGATCAAGATCAAAATGGACATGATCGTGTTGAATGTGTTTTTCATGCGTGTCCTTTCTCTCTGTTTTATTACTTGTCTTATTATAGCAACATCAGTATGATAATGTGAAAATACCACCATAAATGAAGAAACTTCTCCTTACGCTCTCACTCGCCATTCTTGGATGTGCATCTCCTGTTCAACTGATTCAGGGGACGCCCACGCCTACCCTTCCCCCCACAGAGACTCCCGCCCCCACACAGACGCCTCTTCCCACGGCCGAGCCGGGTACTGAACAAAATCCATTGATCCTCGCCCTGGGACCTTCCCCCACGCCCAGCGAAGACATGGTGTCTGCCGGGAATGTCATCGCTGCCTTCCTGGAGTCTCACACCGGGTATCGCATTGTAAGTGTCGCGCCTCCATCTGAAACCGCTCTGGTCGATGCCCTGGATAAGGGCAACGCGCATATCGCCTCGCTCTCTCCCTATGCCTACCTCATGGCCCGCGAAAATGATTCGGTCACCGCCGTGCTGGCTCGCATGCGTGATGGTCAGGGATTTTACGGGGCGCAGTTCATTGCCAATCGCAAGAGCGGATTCACTTCGTATTACGATGCCGCGCGCGATGTCAACACCTCCGGCGCCTTCGATGCGCTACAGCAGCTCAGGAATAAAAAGCCATGCTGGAGCGACGCCGCTTCTCCATCCGGGTATGTTGTGCCGCTCGGATTGCTGAACCAGTCACAGATCACGACCGGGACCGGCGCCTTCCTCGAAGGACAGCCCAGTGTTGTGCGCGCCGTCTATGCTGAAAATATCTGCGACTTTGGCGCCACCTTCATTGATGCCCGGCAATCCCCCACGCTTGAATCGGACTACGGCGATGTGATGGAACGGGTGGTCGTGCTGTGGCGCGTACCAAAGATCATCCCCTACGAAAATATTGTGATCGCAAATGACCTGCCTGTGGAAATGCGCCGCGTCCTTCAGCGCGCATTTGTAGACTTGATCCTCACGCCCGAGGGAAAGTCTGCCTTGCAAACCGTGTACGGCATTGATGAGATACAGATCGCCGAAGACGCGATGTATGATGAATTCGCATCTTATGTGAAGGCTTCAGGCTTGAGCCTGACAGACCTGATCAAGTAAAACCATATCTTTGTGAAGTGATGGAGTGCTCTTCGAGAAGAAACTCGGAGAGCGCTTTGACATATACTGTAAAATATTTCCCATGTTTAAAAAAGTATTGAAGTTCCTCTGGCGGCTGACGCTGCTGCTTTTGCTGTTCGTTTTTGTGGGTTTGTTCTTTCCGAAGTTGACCATGCTGCTTTTTGCCGCTCCGCGCACCTTCACCGTGGAGGATGTCCCTGCTGAGCGGGTGGCGGTTGTGTTCGGTGCTGGACTTCTGCGCGACGGCTCGGCGGGACCCGTTCTGCGTGACCGTGTGGAAACAGCTGTGAAGTTATATCAACAGCAAAAAGTGGAGAAGCTGTTGATGAGCGGCGATAACCGGTTTGTGGAATATAACGAGCCGGAAGCCATGCGGGCTTATGCCATGAAGCTCGGCGTTCCAGATGAAGATATTGTTCTGGATTACGCCGGCCGCCGCACCTACGATACGTGTTACCGGGCGGGCTCGATCTTTCAAGTGCGTTCAGCCGTTTTGGTCACGCAGAGTTTTCACATGGCGCGGGCGTTATTTTTGTGCAATTGGTTTGGCGTGGAAGCGACCGGTGTGGCGGCCGATAACGCCTACTTCCGAAAAGTTTCCCGTTTATACTGGAACGTCCGTGAGCTATTTGCCACCACGCAGGCTATGTGGGATGTGGCGGTGACAAAGCCCCTGCCTGTTTTGGGTGAACTTGAACCGATCACCTTTGAATAAAAAATCTACAATTGGAGAGAACAATGACTCGTGAAGAAGCACTGTCCCTTGTGCGTGAATTTGTGAAGAATGAAGGACTTGTGCGGCACATGCTGTCTGTGGAAGCCGCCATGCGTTTTTATGCCGAAAAATACGGCGAAGATGTCGAGCGGTGGGGGCTGATCGGTCTGCTCCATGATTTTGATTGGGAGATCCACCCCACCCTTGAGAATCATCCGCAGTCGGGCGCGCCGATTTTGCGCGAACGCGGCGTGAGCGAAGACATCATTCAGGACATCCTCAGCCATGCCGATCACCTTGAACTTCCGCGTGATACCCTTTGCCGAAAAGCCATCGCCGCGTGTGACGAAGTGACAGGCTTGATCACCGCCGTTGCGTTGGTTCGTCCCTCTCGTTCGCTCTACGACCTTGAGCCTTCATCGGTCAAGAAGAAATGGAAGGACAAGGCGTTTGCCGCAGGGACCGACCGCACGGAAATGGAACATGCCGCCCAGGTCTTTGGCGTGGAGTTGTGGGAGCATGTGGGCAATGTCATCACCGCCATGCGCAGGATCGCACCCGAGCTGGGGCTGGTCGGTAATTTGGGTTGAGGCGGATTTTGCTGCCGGTCAATTTCCAATCCTTGCGAAATTGAAATTGGCAGACCCTCCATGTAGTTGAAATGATGCGGGCATTTTCGTAGAATCAGTTTGCGTTATACTGCCTGAGTTATTAATATCCATTGTCAAAAAGGAGATGATCATGAGTTTAAATAAAGTTGTTCGACCCTTGCTTGCTGTTTTTGTTCTTGTTCTGGCATCCCTGGCTTGCGCCCTGGGTGGACCTCCCGCCATTGGCGAGGTGGTTGTTGCAGAAGGGCTGACCGCAGATTACCTGCCCATTGGTGGACCCATCGACACCTATACTTCAGATGACACGGTTATCAACATTTCGGTTGAAGTTCAGAACCTTGAAGTAGGCACCACCGTGGAAGTGAGATATAAGCTGAACGGCGCAGATTACGAAACCCTGACCTCCACCGCGAATGAGGCTGGCTCCGGTTATTATGGATTCACCCTCACTGTGGATAGCGGACTTCTGCCCGGTGACTATGTGGCGGATATCTATCTCAACGGGCAGCTTGCCAAGTCTGCGACCTTCAAGGTCGTAGCCAGCGGACCTCCCTCGATCGCCGGAGCAGTCAGCGCCCGCAGCCTGGACGAAAACTATCAGCCGGTTAACCCGACCGCCGTCTTCGGAACGAGCGACACCTTCTACATCTCAGTGAATGTGAAGAATCTGGTCGTCGGCAGTGATGTGACCGTCAAGTATTCCTATGAAGGCGAACATGCTTCAGACGCCGATACGACCGTCGTGGCAGATCAGGCGGGCTCCGGCTATTATGGCTTCAGCCTCACACCTCCTCCCGATGGCTTCCCGGTTGGCAATTACACCGCCGAAGTGTATTTGGACGGCGTGCTCTCCACCACTGTGGCTTTCTCAGTTCAGTAAAAAAAGATTAAAACAAAAAGGACAGTCGCGATCGCGACTGTCCTTTTTGTTTTAAGTGCAGGCTTACTTTTTCTTCTTTGCTGGCTTGGCTTTTGCCTTCGCAGGTTTCGCCGCTTTCTTGCCTTTCACAGCCTTGGCTTTTGGCGCGGCTTTCTTTTCTTCTTTCACCGCTTTTACGAACCGCTCCACCGTCCAACCGACCACCACCGAGGTGACCGCTTCGCCGGGCTTCACTTCCACCAGGTTGTCGCCTTTGGCGGCGGCGCGTTTGCGGACGCCGGCTGCATCCAGCCGGGCCGACTTGGGTGCGCCCTTGCTGGTGTGGATGGTGGCGATGTGGTTCGGTTTGCCCGAGGCAGCGCCCGCGAGGGTCACTTTCTTTGGCAGCGGCCACGCGACCACACCCTTGCCGTAGCGTCCCTGTGTCGGGAATTCCTTCTCGCCGACCCGTTTGGCTTTTCCATCAGAAGTGATCAGGAAGATCTCGCCTTCGGCAGGCAGGATCTCCGCGCCGACCAATTCGTCATTGTCATCCAGTTTGATTCCGTTCACGCCTGCAGCGACCAGACCCATGGGACGCACATCGTCTTCCTTGAAGCGGATCGCCATGCCTTGTGATGTGACCAGCAGGACATCCTTCTTCAAGCCGTCGGTCAACCCAACCCAGCCGAGTCTGTCGCCGTCGTTAACTCTCGCCAGTACAAAGGTCTGCGCAGAGGGACCGGGCAGTTCGGTGATGAGACTCTTCTTGACCATGCCAAAGCGTGAGACCGTAATGACGCAGGTCTCTGGCGCGAACTCGGAGCGTTTGGCAGGCAGCGAGAAGATCGCCGCGAGTTTGTCGTTCTCTGTCAACGGCGACGCCTTGAAGTAGGGAATGCCGTCATGCAAATGTCCGTTCGTGCCGATCTCGGGCAGGGTGTGCAGGGCAATGGCTGCGGCTTTGCCGTTCTCAGAAACAAGGTAGAGCGTATCCGTTGATGATGCCTTCACCAACAGGTGCGGAGCGTCGTTACCTGATGGGCGCGGAGCCTTGTCATCGTGTGTGCGCGCCATGATCCCTTCAGCCGTGACTCCGATCCACACGGTTTGCTCGGTGATCAGGTCTGTGGCGACCAGTGACTTTACGCCCTTGCCGCTCTTCTTGAGATTCACGATCTGCGTGCGGCGGCGGTCGCCATACGCGGCTTTCACGCGCGCGAGTTCATCCGCGACCACGCCGCGCATCAACTTCGGTGACTTTAATAACGTGGTCAGTTCTTTGATGACCCCGGTCACTTCCTTGTATTCGGTTTCGATCTTTTTGCGTTCGAGCGCAGCCAGACGGCGCAATTGCATGTCGAGAATGGCGTTGGCTTGTAAATCTGTCAGCTTGTAACGCTTCGTCAGTTTTTGGCGGGCAGTCTCCACGTCGGGAGCAGACCGGATCAGGTTGATGATCTCGTCCAGATTCTTGAGCGCGGTCAAATATCCTTCGAGGATGTGCGCCCGTGCCTTCGCCTTATCCAGATCGAACTCGGCGCGTCTTTTGATGACCGTCAGCCGGTGCTCGATATAAACACGCAGCGCCTGTTTGAGAGTGAGGGTGCGCGGCTCGCCATCGACCAGCGCGAGCAGGTTAATGCCGAAGGTGGTCTGCATGGGCGTGCGCTTGTACAACTCGCGCAAGATGGACTCAGGTTCGACGTTCTTCGTCATTTCAAGGACGATGCGCATGCCCTGCCGGTCAGATTCGTCACGCAGGTCAGAGAGACCTTCGAGATGCCCGTCACGCGCCAGCTCTGCGATGCGCTCGATCAAACTGGACTTGTTGACCTGATACGGCAATTCTGTGACAATGATTCGGCTCTTGCCTCTTTCCATCTCTTCGATGTGCGCCTTGGCTTGCACGGTGACGCGCCCGCGCCCCGAGCCATACGCAGACTCGATATCGTCTTCGCCTTTTTCCTGAATGATGATGCCGCCGGTCGGGAAGTCCGGTCCCTGCACGAACTCCATCAACTGCTCAACATCGATGTCGTCGAGCTTTTCCCACTTCTCGATCATGTATACCAGCGCATCCACGATCTCGCCCAGGTTGTGCGGCGGGATGGAAGTTGCCATGCCCACAGCGATGCCTGTCGCGCCGTTCACCAAAAGGTTGGGGATCGCGGCGGGAAGCACGCCCGGCTCTTCGAGCGTATCGTCGAAGTTCGAGACGAAGTCAACCGTTTCCTTGTTCAGGTCAAAAAGGATGTCGAGCGCGGCGGAAGTGAGCCGCGCCTCGGTGTAACGCATCGCGGCGGGCGGGTCGCCATCGACCGAGCCGAAGTTTCCCTGACCGTCCACGAGCAGGGTGCGCAGGGAGAAATCCTGTGCCATGCGCGCCATCGCTTCGTACACTGCCGAGTCGCCGTGCGGATGATATTTGCCGAGCACTTCACCCACGATACGGGCGGACTTCTTGTAAGCGGTGTCCGCGCGGATGCCCATGTCGTACATGGCGTACAGGATGCGCCGCTGCACGGGCTTGAGTCCGTCACGCGCATCGGGCAGGGCGCGCGCCACAATGACCGACATGGCGTAATCGAGATACGCCTGCTGCATTTCAGTGTCGATGTCTATTTTTCTAATGATGCCTGATTCCATATTAAATCCTTTTCAAACACAGTGACACTCAAGGTGCCGGGAAAACTTTTGTGAGCTTCACGCTCTTTGTGCTTAGATTTTTGAATTTTTGTTCTATTGCGGGGCATATCTTACGGGGAAAGAGAACAGGCGTCAAGTGTGGCGCTTTCTCCGCCTTTCAGGTGATTGCATGGCTTGTTCGGGGTCGGTACAATCAAGAAAAAATTAGAGGTAAATCATGAGACTGAACACAAATAAGGAAGTCTGGATCGCTCGTATCATCGCCTGGGCGCTGATCTCTGCTCTTGCGTGCGGCATACTTTTTATGAGCACCATGGTGTTGGGTCCTTCGTTGTTCGTGGTACCCGACTTGAATGACAAAGTTGCGCTGGCGGTGTTCTGCCCCGGCGCTGAGTCCTCTTCCAAGCAGGAGGGCGCATCCACCCCGACCACCAGCAGCCCTTCAGGCACGTATGGTCATACCGTGGAGATCACCTGTTTTTATGAAGACGGTAGTACCAGGACCATTCGTAATGAACAGTTCGCGCTGGCATCCATCGGCGGGATGTTTGGCATTGGCGGTCTGATCGGGGTTCTGATCTCCATTCCGCTCTTCCTGCTGCCTTTCTTTTTGATCCGCAAGAAGAAGGAAAATTAGAGAAATGGTTGGCGAACAAAAAGGGCAATCCATTGGATTGCCCTTTTTGTTTACGGAGTGAAGTCAATATTGCGGGTGACGCACACTCCCTTTTGACCTGTTTCGGAACATAGTGTGATCGATGCTTCGATCTTATGCCCGACCGGGTCGTAGTTGAATGGCGGCGCGCTGAGCAGGTAGGTGTCGCCTGGGGCGATCTTGTCCCGCGTGAAGGTTTCAAGGCAGCCATTCCTGTCTGTGAAGCCGTCGTTGAGTTGGGCATTCGTCACCCCGCTGACCGTATCCTTGACCGAGATGAAGATCGAGCGGAAGTTGACCGTGCCGTTATTCCGCAGTTTGATCTCCGCCCACCAGCTTCCGCTGCAAGTATCCTTGCTGACGTACTCAGCTTTGAAGGACGGTGACGGCGTGGCGGTGAATGTGGGTAAAGGTGTGAAGGTGGGAGTGGGCGTCGGCGGCGGAGTGTAGACCGGCAGCTGCATGAACGGTCCTGTCAGTATGGCGTATTGCCCCCACACCCAGCAAAATTCCGGGCTGGTATCGGGGTTGCGGATGTACCAATAGTTATTGGTCGCGTCGCGCCCGAAGACCTCGGCGGTTTCTCCAAGCAGCAATGCGCCGACCATGTCATACACCTTGCCGGGTCCCATGCGGCAGTTCGTTGGCACAGTTACGCTGATCAACGGGACGGTGGGTGTGAAGGTGAATATGGCTGTGGGTGTGAGCGTTTCGGTCGGTGTGGCTGTGGGCGGCTCAGGTGTGAACGTGGATGTGACGGTCGCTTCGAGGCTGGGGGTGGATGTTGCAGACTCGGCATCGAGGGTCAGCGCCGCAACCACGGTCTGCGCGATGACCGTATTGAGCGCTCCGGGAACTTCTGTATTTGGGGCGGGAGTGGCGATGCCGGGGGTGGCGCACGCCAGGCTTGCGAGCAATAATGCCATGAGCGGGAATGAAATTTTGTATGAGCGTTTCATATCTTGTTCCTTGTCTTGGATCACATTGAATCCGTAGACGGTTGAGAAGGGCGGCTTGTTCCCTATTTGTTCCAGACCAGCCAGCCTTTGCTCAGCCATTTTTTACGCAGGTCGATCTTGTATCCCTTGGCGGCGAGACTTTCGACCGAAGCGGTAAACCATTGCCGCAGACCAAATGTTTTGGCCGCGGATGTTTCTGCGGCGGATCTTTTCCATGCTTCGGTGAAGTCATGGATCTCTTCACCCGGCAGAACATGGTGAATAAAATTCTTGGGCAGCACGGCTTGAAAGTCGGTGATGTCGAAGCCGGTGCGGAAGTTCGTGCTGAAGATCAGCGCTTCGAACTTCCAGCCGCCCGCCTCTTTGCGGACGAGGTTCGCCGTCCACAGGCTGCCGAATGGATTCGATGTGCCTTCGATCATCAGCCCGCCCGGCAGGACATACTGCGCGAGCGTCTCGTAGGATGGAGCGAAATCCTTTTCTTCGTATTGGCGCAGGACATTAAAGGCGCGGATCAACCTGACCCTTTCGCCGGGTTGCAAAGGCAGGTTGAATCCGCCCAGCCGAAAGTGAGTGATCTTGTCCGCGTAGGGCAGCGCCGCTTCGACTCGCTCTTTGTCGATCTCCACGCCGAGGATGGGAAGATCTGGATTCAACTTTCTGAATCGCGCGGCGCTTTCGAGGGTGGTGCGGGCGTCAAAGCCGTAGCCAAGATCAACAAAAAATGAATCAGCGAACAGGCTGTCGGTCCGGGTGAGGATCGCAGGCTCGTAAAGCAGGATGAAATTATCGACCCGCCGCAGTCTGTTCGAAGCGGTCTTGCCGCGGGTGGGTAATCCGATCGGTCTTTTGCTGGCTGGCTTCATACACCTTCATTATACAAAAAGAAGGACGACCTTTTCAGATCGTCCTTCTTTGATTTCATTTTGTCTTACGCGTTGATGTCTGGGAGGTTGGACCACTGCGTGGCGTTGTTCTGCACCTTTTCATCTGCGAAGCGCCCGTGGATAAAGCCGGTTCCCGCGGGGATGAGCTTGCCGATGATGACGTTCTCCTTCAAGCCGTAGAGCGGGTCGGTCGTGGAGCCGATGGCTGCGCTTGCCAACACCTTGATGGTGTGCTGGAAGGATGAGGCAGAGAGGAAGGAGTCGGTGCTGAGGGAGGCCTTCGTGACGCCGAGCAGAACTTCCTGCGAGCGGGCGGGCTGCTTGCCTTCGGCGACCAGCGCTTCGTTGATCTTGCGGATCTCGAGGCGGTCCACCGCGTCGCCGGGAAGGTAACGGGTATCGCCGGGGCGGGTGACCTGCACCTTGCTCAACATCTTGCGGATGATGACTTCGAAGTGCTTGTCGTGGATGTTCTGACCCTGTGAGCGGTACACCTTTTGAACCTCGGTCATCAGATACATCTGGCAGGCGTCGCGTCCCTGGATCTTCAACACGCGATGCGGGTTGAGCGAGCCTTCCGTGAGGGGCTGTCCGGCTTCCACGTGGGTGCCGGGTTTGACGAGCAGGCGGGAAGTGTTGGGGATCTCTTCCATGACTTCTTCGCGCTGTTCGTAGGAGACGATGATCTTGCGGTCTTTCTTTTCGACAGCCACACGTCCGGCGTGCTGGGCGATGATGGTGGATTTTTCCTTGGAGGCGAGAATGTCGCCAGCCTGCACTTCCGCTTCATCCTTGACGACAAACTTCCAATCTTCAGGAATGGCGTATTCATCGTGAACCATTTCAGCGTGCTCAATGCGGACTTCGCGCATGTCTGCATATTTCTCAGACGGTTGAACGAAGATCATGCCGCTGATCTCTGCCACGATCGCTTCGCCCTTCGGCATCTTGCGCGCTTCGAAGATTTCTTCCACGCGGGGGAGACCCGTGGTGATGTCAGACGCGCCAGTGGAGGCCACACCGCCGGTGTGGAAGGTGCGGAGCGTGAGCTGCGTACCGGGTTCACCGATGGATTGAGCCGCCACGATACCAACTGCCGAACCCAACTCGACCATTTCACCGCGCGCGAGGTCAATGCCGTAGCATTTGGCGCAGATGCCGTGGTTGAGCTGGCAGGTCATCGGTGAGCGCAGCTTGATCTCAGACACGCCAGCGTTTGCGATCTTGCGCGCCAGTTCGTGGGTGATGACCTCGTTGTATTCTGCGAGGATCTCGCCGGTCTTCGGGTCGAGCACGCGCTCGGCCACGAGACGGCTGTACATGCGGCTCATCATGGACTGTCCAGCCACATCGTCTGTGCTGCGGATCCACACACCTTCGTGTGTGCCGCAGTCGTGTTCGTTGATGATGATGTCTTGTGCAATATCCACAAGGCGGCGGGTCAGATAACCGGCGTCCGCTGTGCGGAGGGCGGTATCGGCCAGACCCTTACGGGCACCGTGCGTGGAGATGAAGTATTCCTGAGCGGTCAGACCTTCGCGGAAGTTCGAGCGAATGGGCATCGGGATGATACGACCGGAGGGGTCAGCCATCAAACCACGCATACCAGCCAACTGCGAGATGGTGGAGAAACCACCCTTCGTGGCGCCGGATGTAGCCATGGTCGAGAGGTTGCCATCCGGATCCATGTGCTTCTTCACAGCCATACCGACCTTGTCGGTGGTTTCCTGCCAAATCTGAATTTCGCGTTCATTCTTTTCCTGCTCGGTGAGCAGACCGCGGCGGAAGTCACGGAGAACCACTTCAACGGCCTTGAGAGCTTCGTCGATGATTCCCTTGCGTTCCGGCGGGATGGAGATATCTGCAACAGCCAGGGTAGTGCCTGAGCGGGTGGCGTATTCGAAACCAATGCTCTTGATCGCATCAGCGACATCGGTTGTGACAACCTGTCCGCACAGTTCGTACACTTCGGCGATCAGGTCCTTCACGCCGCCCTTTTCAAGTTTCTCGTTGACGAATTGCACTTGTTCGGGCAGAACGCGGTTGAATAATACGCGTCCCACGGTGGTGTTGATCACACGGTACTCAGCCTCGGGCAGGCGGTCACCTTTGTCGTCGTACCAGGTCCTGGCGCGGAATTTGATCTCAGTGTGGACTTCAACCTGATCGAGCGCGTAAGCGAGTTCGACCTCGTCCATGCTGGCGAAGGCACGTCCATCACCCTTGTGATTGGCTTTCTTTTCCATGGTCAGGTAGTACACGCCCAACACCATGTCTTTGGAGGGGGAGATGATCGGCTCGCCGTCTGCGGGCTTGAGCAGGTTCTTGGAAGCGAGCATCAGATCGCGGGCTTCGCCGACCGCCTTCAAGGAAAGCGGAACGTGCACAGCCATCTGGTCGCCGTCGAAGTCCGCATTGAAAGCGGTGGTGACGAGCGGGTGCAGTTGAATGGCGGAGCCTTCCACAAGGATCGGCTCAAAGGCCTGAATACCAAGGCGATGCAGAGTGGGCGCACGATTGAGCATGACAGGGCGGTCGCCGATCACGCTTTCGAGAGCTTCCCAAACTTCGGGGCGGTTGCGCTCGATCAGACGGCGCGCGCCTTTCACGTTCGCGGCATAATTATTCTGCACGAGGCGTGCGATCACGAACGGGCGGTAGAGTTCAAGAGCCATGCTCTTGGGTAGGCCGCATTGATTAAGTTTCAGTTTCGGCCCCACCACGATCACGGAGCGACCGGAATAATCCACGCGCTTGCCGAGCAGGTTGCGGCGGAAGCGACCCTTCTTGCCTTTGAGCATGTCGCTCAAGGACTTGAGTTCGCGGCGTCCGCGGCGGCTGAGGGCCTTGCCGCGCTGGCTGTTGTCGATCAGGCTGTCCACAGCTTCTTGAAGCATGCGCTTTTCGTTGCGGATGATGACATCCGGCGCGCCGAGTTCGAGCAGTCTCTTCAAGCGGTTGTTGCGGTTGATCACGCGGCGATAGAGATCGTTAAGATCGGAGGTCGCGAAGCGGCCGCCATCCAATTGAACCATCGGGCGCAGATCCGGAGGGATGACCGGCAGAACGGTCAAGAT
Organism: Anaerolineales bacterium; assembly: GCA_017985935.1. Lineage (GTDB taxonomy): Bacteria > Chloroflexota > Anaerolineae > Anaerolineales > Villigracilaceae > Villigracilis. Next base: position 22,291 of record JAGNWT010000014.1, read on the forward strand.
CATCCATTCGGGGCGGTTGCCCGAGCGGCGGAAGGCTTCCACAACCTTCAGGCGGGTCGTGGACTTCTTGCGCTTCTGCTTGCTCTTGGTGGTCTTGACTTCGTGCCAGAGTTCTTCAGAGAGTTTGTCGAGGTCGAGGCGTTCGAGAATATCGAAGAAGGCTTCGGCGCCCATGTCGGCGCGGAAGACCTGTCCCCAGCGCTGCTTTAATTCGCGATAGCGGATCTCGCTCAAGAATGTGAAGGGGCGAAGCTCCAGGAGCTCGTCACGCAGGCGCGAGGAGTTGTTGGATGACGCTGTGGTTTGGTTTTCCAATTCACTGCGCAGGGCTTCCATTTCCTGGTCGGCCTGTGCCTTGATGGCGGCAGCCTGTCCCTTGAGGCTGTCCAATTCACGCATCTTGTTGTCGTTCGATTCACCTTCGAGGGTTTCCAGTTTTCGGGCAACGCTCTTTTGAACGAGAGCGATGTGCTTGCTGTTGACCTTGTCGCCGGCATCGAGGATCTTCTCGCCGGTCGATTCAAAGACGATGGTCTTCTTTGCGGCTTCGCCCATCTGCTCTTGAAGGATCTTCTCGAGCTTCTGGCCTTCCTTGGTGATCGGTTCCATCTGTTCGGCGATCTTCTCGTCGTAGTTCTGCTGGAGGGAAGCCTGCTTTTGCTTAAGGTCGGCGATGGTGTGGTCGCGCTTTTGTTTGATCTCGGCGATGCGTGAGTTCACGCCGGCGGCCTGCTCGCGCTCGGAAACAGAGATCTCATCTTCGAGACGCTGCAAGGCCTTCTTGCGGGCTTCCTCATCCACGTAGGTGACGATGTATTGAGCAAAGTACAGCACGCGGTCCAGGTTGCGGCGCGAGATATCCAACAGCATGCCCAATTGTGAAGGGATGCGGCGGGTGTACCAAATGTGTGCAACGGGGGTGGCAAGGGTGATGTGACCCATGCGTTCGCGGCGAACCGCTGAGCGTGTTACTTCCACGCCGCATTTATCGCAGGTGATTCCCTTGTAGCGCGGGTTCTTGTACTTTCCGCAATAGCATTGCCAATCGCGGGTGGGCCCGAAAATGGCTTCACAGAACAATCCATCTTTTTCCGGCCGCAAGCGGCGGTAGTTGATTGTTTCGGGTTTGAGGACCTCGCCGTACGACCATGACATGATCGTTTGCGGTGATGCGAGGCTGATACGGAGTGCGGTTAATCCCTTGGTTTCCACTGGACTCTCTCCTAAGAAAATAGAGTTCGATTCGACTCGTCTCTGCGATAGGGCGTGTAGTCAGTCTATCCCAGAGACAAACAAAGGCAAGCGCTTTGAGAGTTTTCTCAAGCGCTTGCTGGAAATGACGTGTTTTTTATATCCAACGTAAGGATTATATGCACTCAGGGGATGCGTGTCAAGGCTGTTAACTAGTGAAGAGTCTCTGACTTTAAAGTGCAAATACGCTTCATGCCCGACCCGCCGCCTGCTCTGCCGATTTTGGCAGACTCAACCTATGGGCCGGGAGTTGGTGTTTCGGTGGGAATCTCGGTTGGCGTGGGAGTCTCGGATGGGGCAATGATCTCGATGGTAGGTGTCTCGCTGGGCGGCACGAAGGTGGGAGTCTGCGTGGGCGTAGACGTAGGCACGGTGGGAATGGGCAGGCTGAGGTTAAGGGAGATACGCTTTTCCACTTCCGCTTTTTCGCCGAAAAGAGTCAGACGCAGAGAGATGATCCCGTTCGGCTGGTTGATATTCCAAGTGAACAGGGTGCCATCTTTGACCGGGTTGCTGCTCTCGCTCAGGAGGGTCCATGCATCGGGCTGCGCGCCCAGACCGTATTCAAGCACCCATTTTTTAAATCCGCTATCGGCGGCGGCTGAGCCTTTGATTTCAAGTGTGGTGGAGGTGATCACTTCGCCGTCGGTGAGTTTGAGTTCGATGATGGGTTGCGGGTCGCTGGCGCTGCACTCACGGTCGGGAGCATACCGCGGATGCGCGGGAAGGTTGTTGTTTTCAAGCCAGTCTCGTCCGCCGCCGCTATCGAGCCAGTCGCGCGCCCATTTGTCGGTGACGTTCAAGACCGTTTCTTCTTCGGTGGGACCTTTGCAAGCATCGGAAGATTCAAGCCCGGTCCATAGGTCTATCTTGACCCGGCGCGCAAGATCCTGCCCCGGCCTGAGAGGGGGCTGGTCTGATGCGAAGACTTCTGTGTATTGGTTGTCGCACAGGTTGGAGGGCTCAGCGCCGGAAAGTTTGCAGACCACTTTATCCATGATGCCGTCAGGACGCTTGAACGAAGAGGGTGCGCCGTTGGTGAGGTAGGGAACCGCAAACTCCATGAACTGAGACCAGACGGGCGCCGCTCCACTCAGACCGGATGAGTTGATCATTGGGGTGTAATCGGCATTGCCGACCCAAACCCCTGTGACAAGGTCAGGGTTGTAGCCCATCGTCCAGTTATCGCGGATGTCGTTGGTGGTGCCTGTTTTGGCCGCGACCGGGAAGGAGAGGTTGAGCGGTGAGTTGGGTCCGAACATCAAAGAGCGTGCGTTGTTGTCTGAAAGAATGGATGAGATGAGATACGCGTGCTCGGCGCGGATCACCTGTTCGCCGGGCTGGGGTTGATATTCATAAATCACATTTCCCGCAAAGTCGGTGATCTTAAGTATGGAGACCGGCGGTATGCGCTGACCGTTATTGGCGAAGACCGAATACGCGGCGGTCATGTCGAACAGGCTGACATCGCCTCCGCCCAGCGTGAGCGAGAGTCCGTAGTCGTTGCGAGTCAGGGATGTGATACCGAGTCTTTCGGCCATGCCGATCAACCCGTCTTTTTGGGGTGTGTTCGGGTCGTCGTAAACGCCGACAAATTCCAGCGCCTTCACTGCGGGGATGTTGAACGAGTTGGAGAGCGCCACGCGCACGGTCATGCCGCCGTGGAATTTTCCATCGTAGTTGCGCGGTTCATAAGGCGGATTGGCTCCATCGGGGAATTGAGTTGGCACATCCCAAATGAGCGTGGAGGGAGTCCAGCCTTTTTCAAATGCTGCAGCGTAGGTAAATGGTTTGATGGATGAACCCGGCTGTCGCGTGGGGCTGGTCGCCATGTTGATCTGTCCGGAGATTGCGTCGTTGTTGAAGTCGGGCGAACCGACCATGGCAAGGATCTCGCCGGTGGACGGGCGGATGGCCACCAGCGCGCCGTTGTGGGTGTTGTTGTCCACCATCGCGGCGACTTGATCGGTGACGAGCTGCTGTGCTTTATCCTGCAAGACCGGGTCGAGGGTGGTGTACACCACAAAACCGGAACGGTAGATGGTTTGCGCGTCGTACTGTTCTTCCAATTGAGCGCGGATGAAGTTCACCCAGTGCGGATACCGTGCATCGAATGACGGCGGGCGGAATGAATAAACCTTCATATCGTTCGCGGCTTGGGTGGCGGTGATCGGGTCAATGCAGATCGGCGTTTCGCTGTTGCTGACCTTGATGCATCCCTGATCGTTGCTTAAGGTGAACATCAACACCAGCACCTGTTGTTGACGGATGAGAGTCGGCTCGGGGTTGGTGTAGATGTCGTACACGGCGGGTGATTGCGGCAAGCCTGCCAGGAAGGAGGCTTCACCCATCGTCAGGTCTTTGGCAGATTTTCCAAAGTAGGTTTCGGCGGCGGCTTGCACACCATAGGCGAGATTGCCATAATAGATCTCGTTGAGATACAGCTCCATGATCTCATCTTTGGTGTAGCGGCGGGTGATCTCAGCGGCAAGGATGATCTCGCGCGCCTTGCGGGTGACGGTGCGCTGGGTGCGCTCTTCGGGTGAAAGCAGAAGCGCCCTTGCCAGTTGCTGGGTGATGGTGGACGCTCCGCCGCCCTCTCCGCTGGTGACGTAGTTTTGCCACAATGCGCGGACGATGGCGATGGGGTCAAAGCCAGGGTTGGTGTAGAACTCCTTGTCTTCGGTGGCGATGGTCGCCGCTACAAGGTTGGGAGAGATCTGCGCCAGCGGAATGTAAGTGCGGCGCCCTGCATCCGGGTCAAGGATCTCATACAAAGTCTGACCATTGCGGTCAAGGATACGGGTGGTTTCGAATTGCGATGCGCGGTTGCGCAGATCGCTCACATCGGGCAGGGTGCTGGCGATGGAATAGTATTGATAGACAAAGATGGAGCCCACGCACAACCCGCTGATGACCGCGAGGAATGCCATCGCGATCAAGCCGCGCAGGAAACAACCTGAGTTGGCAAAGTAGCGCAGGATGGGGGATGAAGGCTGGTGAAGGGGTTGCGTCCGTGGCTGAGATGCTGGCGCCAGTGAGGGAGGTGTCTGTGGTTTGGGTTTTGGGTCTCGTCTCTGGTTTGCCGCGGATTGATACGCGGCGCGGGTGACCCGTGTGCCATCCAGATCGATCTCGTCCACGCGGCGTGGAAGCGGCATGTTGTCGCTGTCCAACGGGGGACGGTAAAAGTTGTCTGTTGTGTTGGAGGGAGAGTCCAGGGGCGCGGGCATATATTCCCCCTGTGTTTCTTCTTCAGATTTTAGAATTCGGCGTCGTCGGTCGTTGTCTTCGTTGCTCATGAGACTCTCTTCACCACCTGCCGGTTAACAAAAAGCAGACGGTATCTTGTAACTACTTACTTCGGCTTGCTTAAGACCAGCAGATTCAAAGAACCACGCTGGCAGGTTTCACCGTTTTGATTTTTCACAATAATGGATGCGATGATCGCACCACCCCCGATACGCGGCAGGGCTTTTGTCTCGGCGATCTCCAACTCGGCTGTGATGGTATCACCAATGAAGAACGGCTTGACGAACTTCCACTCGTTGATCTCGCGGAAAGCCAATACCGTGCCTTCGAGGAATCCCGTCCGCATGATCAAACCGGTGGCGAGGGACAGCCCCAAAAGTCCATGAGCGATGCGCTGACCGAATTGGGTCTTGCTGGCAAAGTCTGCATTGGTATGGATCTCATTGAAATCGCCTGTCAGCCCGGCAAAGTTAAAAATATCGGCTTCGCTGACCGTTCGCCCGACCGTATTCACTTTTTGTCCGACAAAAAAATCCTCGAAATAAAGTCCAGCCATTGAATTTTCTCCTCATCTTGTGGTTGTTTTTCCTGCGGTCATTGCAGTTGACCAGCCATCACACCAAATTATACCTTTGACCAACTACCGTTTCGCTCGTACAATAAGCGCCATGCGAGACTGGTCTCTAAGCCTTGGCGCTCCGCTTTACCTTACTCTGGCAGCGGATGCCCGCCTCAGCAAGCCCGATTACCTCAATGACCATATCTGGGAAGCGGAACTTGGCGCAACAGACCCGGCTTTTGTGGCGCTTTACACCACTTTTGGTCTGCGGGCGCGCTCAATGCGCCTGTACCTGCGTTTTACTGAAAACAATGTTTCAGTTACAGACCCTAACACCTTTGCCGCTAAACCGTCACTACGCCGTTTCTACCCAAACTTCCTAGCCCTCGATTTTGTTCCCATAGAAAACCTGCCAGTAACCACCGAATTTTGGGTTCCTGAATCACATGCGGTGGCGGGCAAGGTCATCTTGACCAACAAAAGCAATGCCGTGCGCCAGATCCGTTTGGAAGTGTGCGCCGCCCTCGCGCCCCTCGATGGGCAAGCCATCATCCCCACCCAACAACAATCTGTAAATATTCTTGCGGGACAGACCAGCGGAATCGCCCCTGTGATCTTCATGACCGGAGGCCCCAAGCATGGACCTGGCCCTCAACCTTCGCTCATGCTGGACCTGGAATTGGGTCCCGGCTTAACAAGGCAGATCACTTTCGCTGAAGCTGCGCTGGATACTGTAGCCACCTCCTTTGAACTGGCGCGCCGCAGTGCCGCCCGTCCGTGGGAAGCGGAGCGTGCCCGCATAGACATGCTCGACGCCGCCCAGGTGATCGATATCCGCACCGGCGACCCCGAGTGGGATGCTGCTCTTGCCTTCAGCCAGCATGCCGCGCACGGACTTTTCTTTGGCGGCAGTGAGCAATTGCCCAACCCATCCTTCGTAAATGCCCGTCACATAGACAATGGCTTTTCACGGAAGGGTGATGGCGGCGACTATCCGCCGTCATGGAACGGGCAATCTCCGCTGGATGCCTATTACATTTCCAGCATCCTGCATGGCGCGCCGCAGGTGGCGAAGAATCTCATCCTCAACTTTCTCTCTGCCCAAAACGAAGAAGGTGAAGTGGATGGCAAGCCCGGGCTTGCCGGTCAGCGCGGAAAATTGATCGCCGCTCCTTTGCTTGCCAGCCTCGCATGGAAGTATTACCAAACTACTCAAGACGAATCGTTTCTGGCAGAGGTCTACCCCAAACTGGTGAAATTTTTCTGGGCGTGGTTCTCTCCTGCCCACGACCGCAATCGCGACGGCGCACCTGAGTGGGGGCACATCCTGCAGACCGGATTCGATGAAAACCCGATCTTCGATGTTTGGAATCCCTGGTCGCAAGGACTGGATGTTTCGCTGGTGCATAGCCCATCGCTCGAAGCTATGCTCTATCGCGAAGCGGATTCCATTGTGAAGATCTCAAAGCGGATCGGCAAGCACGAGGAGGAGACCACCCTCATCCGCTCGCAGGCTGAGGTTCTCAAGGCATCTCTGGCGGCGAGTTGGAACGCGAACCAAAGTTTTTATTCCTACCGTGATCGCGAAACAGGCATGGTTTCCACTGGCAAGGTGATCGCGCAAAAAAGGGGAGATGGCAATCTGCGACCGAAGGCAGAGTTCGAGAGCGGCGTACGTCTGTTGATCGAGATCCAAACAGACAGTCCCGCCGCGAAGCGCCCCGAAGTGGAAGTGAGCGAATATTTCACCAAGACCAAGGGCGAGATCGAAACCATCCTCGGGCATCAATTCCAATGGCGCAGCGGGGGGTTGGTGGCAACCACGCAAAAATTGTTCAAACGCGTTGGACGGGTCATGGTGAAGGGCCTCGACGAGAACGATAAGATCGTGGTCAAGTTGATCGATACCACCGGCGAAGACATCACCCTGGCTCTTCCGCTATGGGCGGGTGTACCCGAAGCGCAGCAGGCAAATGCACTCATTGGAAGAAATTTAATGAGCGCAGATCGCTTTGATTATCCCTTCGGATTGTCTTCACTGACGTTCTCTCCCCACCCCGACGCTGACCCGGTTTCGATGGGCGTTCACTTCCCGTGGAATCAACTCGTGGGCGAGGGATTGCTGGCTTACGGATTCCGCGCCGAAGCCACACGGCTCACCGTTCACATGATGAATGCGGTCATTCAAAACCTGAAACAGAATCGATCCTTCTATCAGCGTTATCACGCGGAGAGAGGGACCGGCATTGGCGAACGCAACTCTCTGCAGGGGCTTGCCCCCGTGGGTTTATTCATGCAGACCCTTGGCGTGACGATCCTTTCCGCGACACGGGTGAAGCTCGAAGGCAGGAACCTCTTTCCGTGGGCGGTGACGGTCAAGTACAAAGGTCTTACCATTGTCCGCGCCCACGAGCAAACCACGGTCACCTTCTCGAACGGTGAAAGCGTGATCGTCAAAGACGAAGCGCCCTGCATCGTTGAAATGTAAATCGCGGTTCGAAATTCAAAAGACAGTTGCGGATGGCAACTGTCTTTTGAATTTAATCGGAATTAATCTTAAGCCCTATTAACCATGTTATAAAAAATATTGTTTCAGAGTCTCTATGTGTTGGTAGTACGACCCGCGCTTGCTGTCAGACACTTTGTGTTTCATGCAAGAGTCTTAATGATAAAAATCCTTGACCATCTTCGCTTTTTATACGGGGAAGAAACTGCGCCGCGATTATTCGAGCGTGCGCAATTTATATTGGAAGAATATCGTGTGAGAATCCACCCGCAAGATGGCAGATTGACCGAGCGTGATTCCCTGATGATCACTTATGGCGATCAGGTGCAGCGACCCAGCGAAAAGCCGTTGCGGACCCTCAATAATTTTTGCGAACAATATTTATCTGGCGTTGTCAGCGGAGTCCATATTTTGCCTTTCTACCCGTGGACTTCGGACGATGGTTTTTCGGTGGTGGACTACCGCAGAATAGACGCAATCCTGGGGGATTGGGGTGACGTTCTTTCCTTGCGGAAGGGATTTCGCCTGATGTTCGACGGAGTTATTAATCACATATCGGCAGGAAGTGAGTGGTTCGAGGAGTTTTTGCGCGATCACCCGCAGTATCGAAATTATTTTGTAGTGGTTGAAGGTTCGCCAGACCTGTCACAGGTGGTTCGTCCGCGGGCTTTACCGCTCTTGACCGAGTTCGATACATCTTCCGGGAAAAAGCGGGTATGGACAACCTTCAGCGAAGACCAGATAGACCTTAATTTTAAAAATCCTGATGTCTTATTTGAGATCCTCGATATTCTGCTGATGTATGCGGAACGCGGCGCGTCATTGATCCGGCTGGATGCGATCGCCTATTTGTGGAAGGAGATCGGCACAACCTGTATTCATCTTCCGCAAACACACCGTGTGATCCAGCTTTTGCGCGCCGCATTAGATGTGGCAGCTCCCCACGTTCATCTAGTCACCGAAACGAATGTCCCGCATGCCGATAATCTCTCTTACTTTGGCGATGGGGCCAATGAGGCGCAACTGGTTTATAACTTTGCGCTGCCGCCACTTACTTTACACGCTTTTCATTCGGGCGACGCGAGTATGTTATCCCGATGGGCTGGCACGCTGACCCTGCCTTCCGACCGGACAACATTTTTTAATTTCCTCGCTTCACATGACGGCATTGGGCTGAACCCGGCACGCGGAATCCTTCCCGATGAAGATGTAAACTTTCTGGTCGAGAAGTCCCTTGAACATGGCGGTTTTATTTCTTATAAACAAAATCCAGATGAGACTCAAAGCCCGTATGAGATGAATATCAATTATTTTGACGCGCTTTCTAATCCGAAAGGGAATGAACCTGTCGATCTACAGGTCGATCGTTTTATTGCGGCGCAAGCCATCATGCTTTCTTTACTCGGAATTCCGGGAATATATTTTCATAGCCTTTTTGGCTCTCGCGGATGGATCGAGGGTGTGCGACAAACAGGACGTAATCGCACAATTAACCGTGAGAAATGCCTTTTTGACGAATTGGAAAAGGAGCTCAAAAGAGAGGCTTCACTCCGTTCGAAAGTTTTTACGCGTTACTCCAGGTTATTAAAAGCAAGAAGCGATTCTCCTGCTTTTCATCCGCATGGCAGGCAAAAGATCCATGAATTTCATTCATCCGTGTTTGCGGTGGAGCGCATTTCACCGGATGAAAACTTGCGTGCCTGGTGCCTGCACAACGCCAGCGGTCGGAGGCTTGTATTCAAGACCGAAATTGGGCAGGCGATTGATCTGCTCACAAGAGAGTCTGTATCAGCATCCGAGATCACTCTTGAACCTTATCAAATCTTATGGATGGGACAATGACACATCATATTGGTTTTATTTCAACCCGCTTCGCAGGGACAGACGGCGTTTCGCTCGAAACGCAAAAATGGGCGACCGTGTTGGAGCGGCTGGGGCACAAGTGCTTTTATTTCGCCGGACAATGCGATCGAAACAGCGACCAGTCTCATGTCACGCCTGAGGCGTTCTATCGTCACCCCGAGATCGACAAAATCAACCAACAGGCTTATTCGGGCAGTTGGACGGTTACAAAAGAGGCTCGTAAGGCGCATCCAGAGATCGCAGCTTTGCATCAGGATTTTTTTTCGATCTACATCCGTCCGCCGCAGATGACAAGGCGTGTGAATGAATTGAAGGAACATCTCAAAGAGCAGTTGTATGAATTCGCGCATCGCTTTGACCTTGAAATTCTTGTGGTCGAAAATGCAGTGGCGATTCCTCTTAATTTGCCGCTGGGGCTGGCTATCACTGAGTTTGTCGCTGAGACGGGATTTCCCACCATTGCGCATCATCATGATTTTCATTGGGAGCGGCAGCGCTTTCAAGTCAACTGTGTTGGCGATTATCTTGCTGCGGCGTTTCCTCCTGCTTTGCCTTCGATCCGGCATGTGGTCATTAATTCACTGCAGGCGCAGCAGATGGCTTCTCGTCATGGATTGACCTCGCGTGTGATCCCCAATGTGATGGATTTTGATTCTCCTCCACCCGCACCTGATGCCTTCACCAAAAACATCCGCGCGGACTTTGGGGTCGGGCAGGATGAATATTTTTTTCTGCAGCCCACGAGGGTCATTCAACGTAAGGGGATCGAGCACTCCGTTGAGCTTGTGCGCCGGCTTGACCTGCCTGCGAAACTGGTTATCTCGCACGCCTCCGGTGATGAAGGCACAGACTATGAGCAGCGAGTCCGTGAATACGCACATCTGTTAGGCGTAGCGGTACGCTTTGAGTCGGATCAGGTGCAGGACACCCGCGGTATTACTGCGGACGGAAAAAAGATCTACACGCTGGGAGATGTGTATCCGCATGCCGACCTGGTCACCTATCCTTCAAGCATCGAGGGATTTGGCAATGCCTATCTGGAAGCCGTGTACTATCGCCGCCCGATCTTGGTAAATAATTATTCGATCTATGAAGTGGATATCAAGCCGAAGGGATTTAGAGCTGTATGGTTCGATGGTTTCATCAGTACCGATACTCTAAATGCTGTGCGCCGTGTCTTGCAGAACTCGGCACTGGCTGAGGAATGGGCTGAAGAGAATTATCAGCTGGCGAAAAGATATTTTTCCTTCACCGTGCTGGAGCGCCGCTTACAATCCATCCTTGCAGATTGCCTGGGTCAGCAGATATGAATATTGCCATTTTGCATTATTCGGTTCCGCCCGTGGTTGGCGGTGTGGAAAGCGTGATCGGGCATCATGCGCGCCTGATGAGTGAAGCTGGACATTCCGTCCGTTTGATCGCTGCGCGCGGAGAAGCGCTGGGCGCACAGATTCCGCTGATCAGGATTCCACTGGCAGACTCGCGCCATGCCCGCCTGACTGCGGTGAAGGAACAATTGGATCGCGGTCAAATGCCGGATGATTTTGAGGCGTTGCGCGAAGAACTTTCGGGTCAACTAAGCGGTGCCTTGTCCGGCGTGGATGTGTTGATCGTCCATAATGTTTGTTCCCTTAATAAAAACCTCGCTTTGACCGCCGCTTTGCATCAATTGCATTCATTGAAGCGCATCCCTCGTTTGATCCTCTGGCACCACGATCTGGCGTGGACGACGCCGCGATATCTGCCCGAACTTCATGCGGGGTATCCTTGGGAACTTCTAAAAACTGCGTGGGCGGATGCGGTTCAGGTCACGGTCTCTGAGATGCGACAAACAGAGATTTCTGAGTTGATGGCTTTGGAGAAATCTCAAGTTCATGTAGTTCCGAATGGCGTAGATATTGGCAAGTTTCTTAAATTGGAAGAACAAACAATAGGATATGTTCATCGTCTCGGGTTATTTCAGGCTAACCCATTATTGTTGCTGCCTGTCCGTATTACGCCCCGCAAGAACATTGAGCTGGCATTACGTATCTTGGCAATATTGCAAAAAGATCTTCCATCTGCAAGGATGGTCGTGGTCGGCCCGTTAGGACCACATAACGCGGATAACTTCAGGTATTTCGAAAAGTTGACCTCGTTACGACTGGAACTTGGTTTGCATAACTCAGCACATTTTCTGGCTGAACTGACAGACGATTTCATCCCTGATGAGGTTGTCTCGGATTTTTATCGTCTCGCGGATGCTGTTCTGTTTCCCAGTTTCGAAGAGGGGTTCGGGATACCTGTTTTAGAGGCGGGGTTTGCAGGCATTCCTGTCTTTTGCTCGGATATCCCTCCGTTAAAGAACTTGGGACGTGATTTCGCGGATTATTTTTTGCCCAATGATGACCCTGCAACTGTAGCAGGGCGGATGGTGGAAAGTTTCAGAAAAAATAAAGTTTTTGGTTTGCGCGCGTTGGTCCGCGATAAATTTACTTGGGAGCGAATCTATGCAGAAAAGATCGCACCCTTGCTGTACGGGTAAGTGGAGGCAAAATGTATCCCATTCCTAAAAATGCTTTAATAGCAAAAATTCTTGTGCCTGTTCTAAATGGCTGCGAACAGCGATCATCCATTTATGCGGCTCGTGCAATCGCGGGAGAGGAAAATATCCTGCTGGCAGGGTTTATCTATGTTCCCGAAGATATTTCACTTAGTACCGCTGCAGTTGAGGCGCGCAGGCTGAGACAGACCCTGAAACAACTTTATAAAGTAAAGCGTGGAGATAAATGGGCTCAGGTACATGTCTCACATCATCCATGGAACGATCTTGTTGAGATCATCAAGCGCGAAGAAATCGATCTGCTTTTGCTCGAATGGCCCTGCCATTTTGATTCTTTAAAAACAACGATCTCTGAAGTTCTTTCTCAGGCGCCTTGCAATATTGCCATTGTCAATCAGCATATCGGGGCAAATATTCGAAATGTGTTGATCCCTATCCGCGGCGGCCCATACGCAGAATTAAGTATGAGGATCGCTTTGTCCATTCGCAATTCGAAGAATGCACAAGTTTCGTCATTGCACCTTTTTCCGAAGAATATCACAAGGCAGCAAGACCTTGCATTTAAAGGCATAGACCGCGTACTGAAGAGCCTGCCCGAAATCCGGCGCGAGGAAATCGTGACCGATGATCCATCGGCGGCGATTATTGAGTCTGCCAAAAAATATGACTTGCTTATCATGGGCGCTTCTGCACGGACCGCGAACGAGGTCCCGGCTATCGGGGTGGTAGCCGAGAAGGTAATGCAAGAAAGCCGACATGGTGTGATCGTGGTGAAAACAAAACTGCCTTATGAGGTTAACCCTGCCAGTGAAGAAGCCGGTCAGGCGGCAATCTCTGTGCTGGTGGATAAGTGGTTCGCTGAAAATACCTTTCATGCCAACGAGTTTATAGATCTCAACTATCTTCTTTCACTGAAGAAAAAACAGAACCTAACCATCAGCCTCGCACTTCCCGCACTCAACGAGGAACAAACCGTTGGCAGGGTCATTCGCACCATCAGAAATGTACTGATGAAGCGGGTGCCATTGCTGGATGAGATCGTGTTGATCGACTCGAATTCCACAGACCGCACGCGCCAGATTGCAGAGAAAATCGGCGTGCCGGTTCATATCCATCAACAGACCCTGCCTCAATATGGCGCGCGGCGTGGAAAAGGAGAGGCGCTGTGGAAAAGTCTGTATTGCACTCGGGGAGATATCATTATCTGGATCGATACCGACATTGTGAATATTCACCCGCGCTTTGTATATGGATTGATTGGTCCGCTGCTTCTCCGCCCTGAAATTAACTTTGTTAAAGGCTTTTATCGCCGCCCATTAAAGGTTGGCAATAAAATGCAGGCGGGTAGTGGTGGGCGGGTTACCGAGTTGACCGCGCGTCCGCTCCTCAACCTGTTCTACCCTGAACTTTCCGGTATGATCCAGCCGCTTTCTGGAGAATATGGGGGCAGACGAAAGGTTTTGGAGCAGTTGCCTTTCTTTTCAGGATATGGGGTTGAAATTGGTTTACTAATTGATATTCTCGAGCTTTCAGGTTTGCATTCGATTGCTCAAGTGGATTTGAAGGAACGTATTCATCATAATCAACCATTGGATGCCTTAAGTAAAATGTCCTTTGCCATTATTCAAGCGATCATTCGAAAACTTGAGATCAAATATGGCCAAAATATTTTAGAAAATATCAATAAGACCATGAAGATGATCCGCTATGAGCAGGATCGTTTCTTCCTCGATGTTGAAGAGATTGCTGAGGGGGAACGCCCGCCAATGATTGAGATACCCGAGTATCAGAATATACGAATTGGGAGTTTTTAATCTCCCTGTAAAAACAAAGGTTGAATGCCTACATTCTTATGAGAATGGAATTAATCATAGGCGGGACGAGTCATGGTATAAAAATTTCAGAGAAAATAGGGCATGATGTACACCATTTTACTTTTTATAGCGGGACTTTTATTGCTTATTCTAGGCGCAGACTGGCTTGTGCGCGGCTCGTCGCGGCTTGCCGCCTCCTTTGGTGTATCTCCACTTGCCATTGGGTTGACCATTGTCGCTGTCGGAACGGCTTCGCCTGAGATCGCCGTCTCGATGCGTGCTGCCCTCAATGGGCAGGGCGATCTGACCTTGGGCAATGTGCTGGGTTCCAACATCTTTAACATCCTTTTTATTTTGGGCGTCACCTCCCTCGTTGCGCCGATCGTGATCGCGGAACAACTGATCCGCAAGGATGCGCCCATTATGTTGGGTATTTCCCTGCTAACTTTTGTGCTTGCTTTTGATGGCAGGCTTGGCGCGTGCGATGGCGGGCTGCTGCTCGTTTTGTTGATCGCGTACATTGTTTTTGCCTTGAAGCAAAGCCGGCATGAAGGCAGGGAGGTGCAAAGCGAATATGCGGCGGAGTTCGCGCAAAAGGAACCGCGCACGGTAAAAAGCATCCTTATGAATCTTGCATTGATCACAGCAGGGCTTGGCTTGCTCGTATTAGGCTCAAATTGGCTGGTGGATTCTGCAGTATCCATTGCAAAGTCGCTGGGGATAAGCGAACTCATAGTCGGTTTAACGATCGTGGCTGTTGGGACATCCCTGCCTGAGGTGGCTACATCGGTCATTGCTGCGTTGAAACATGAAAGTGATATTGCTGTTGGTAATGCCGTGGGCAGCAACATCTTTAATCTGCTTGGTGTGTTGGGGGCGGGCGCTTTCTTTTCATCCAATGGGATTCTGGTGGCTGATCGTATTTTACGTTTTGATTTTCTTGCCATGGTCTTTGTAGCTCTGGTCACCCTGCCGATCTTTTACATTGATAATCGCATCTCGCGCGCCGAGGGTGGTTTGCTGCTAACTTACTATGGTCTGTATTTGGGATATGTCATCATGGATTCTTCCGGGCATCCGCTGGTTTCTTCGCTCCGGTGGTTCCTTCTAATTTTCGCGCCCCTAACTTTTTTTGTGTTGATCGTGTCTGCCATCCGTACTGCTAAAAAAGTCTGAGCTGCGTCTTGCTCTAGTCCACTTAAATTTGGAGTTGTTTATGAATGTCTCAAGCTGCATGAAACGTCATGTTGTATCGGTTCTTGTAACGGCGACCATCCGTGAAGCCGCTGCAATTTTCGTACAGAAACATATCGGTCTGCTTCCTGTGGTGGATAAGAACGACAAGCCGGTCGGTGTGATCGGCATCCGTGACCTGCTAAATCTCGAAATGCCGGACTTTATCAGCTTTGTGGCCGATGTGGATTTTGTCCACGATTTTGGCGCAGTGGAGGATACCCGTCCACCCGCTTCGACCTTGAAGAAGACCGTGAAGTCTTTGATGCACCCTGTGATTACTGTGGAGGAGGATACGGGGTTGCTCCGCGCCTACTCCTTGATGCTGCAGCAAAATCTGCATGATATTCCCGTTGTTTCCAGGGATGGGAAATTGATCGGTATTGCCTCCCGCGTGGACATTGGAGTGACCATCTTGAAGGCTTGGGGAAAGGCAGAGTGATGGCTGTACTTCCCATTATTTTGTCTGTAGTCGTTTTCTTTGGCAGCCTGATCCTGATCTTTTGGGAGAAGATCAACAGATCGATCGTTGCCATTGTGGGTGCAATGTTGATGATCGGCATGGGGAAAGCCTTTGGCTTTTATTCCGAGGAACTTGCGATCGAATCCATTGACTTCAATACGCTTGGTTTGCTTTTGGGTATGATGATCCTTGTTTCCATGCTTGAGCCGACCGGTTTCTTTGAATATCTCGCAGTCCTTGCCGCCCGCGCCTCGGAGGGGAAACCTCTTCGTTTGTTCATTCTGCTTGGCATCATCACAACCATCCTCTCGATGTTTCTGGATAACGTCACAACGGTCGTGTTGATCGCGCCTGTCACCATCCTCATTAGCGAGATCCTCGGCATCAGTCCCCTGCCATATTTAATGACCGAAGCCTTGCTCTCCAACGTCGGGGGTGTGGCCACTCTGGTTGGCGACCCGCCCAATGTGCTCATCGGGTCCGCCGCGGGATTATCGTTCAATGACTTTCTGGTGTACTCCTTGCCCATTGTTTTGGTTTCCTGGGCGGGCGCACTGGTGCTTTTGAGATATCTCTTCAAAAAGGACCTGGCTAAACGTCCGCGGCGCAGTAAAGCCGTGATGAAACTCAACCCGGCCGAGACCCTCAATCACCCCGAGACTGCGCGGCGGATCTTGATCGTATTGGCAGGGGCTATCCTTTTCTTTTTCATTCATCATGTATTGCACATTGAGCCATCTTTGGTGGCGTTATCTGCCGCCGCGCTTGCCCTGATCTGGATCCAACCCGACATTCATGAAGTTTTGAAAAAGGTTGAATGGAGCGTGCTCCTTTTCTTTGGTTCGCTCTTCGTCATGGTCGGCGGTTTGGAACATTCCGGCGCTTTGGAAAAAATGGTTGGGTTGTTTGAAGGTGCGTCTGAAATGTCGCCAGTTCTTTTTGGGGTCATCGTGATCTGGGTGGTCGCGATTCTCTCAGCAGTTGTGGATAACGTGCCCATCACGATCGCTTTGATCCCCGTGATCAATGGGCTGGGAGAGACTGGCGTGGACATCGGTCCGCTGTGGTGGGCGCTGGCGTTTGGTGCGGGCTTCGGTGGCACGGGAACCATTATCGGTTCCAGCGCGAATATCATTGTTGCAACTCTTTCAGAAAAGACTCGCACGCCGATCACATCCAGGTTGTGGCTTCAGCGTGGACTGCCGGTCATGTTTGTTACATGTGCGATCGCCAGCGTGTTGTATGCGGTATTTTTCAGGTGGATGTGATCGATTCAAGGTTGAATCATCCACTAACTTCTGATAATATCAAAGTGAAGGGTGAGCCTATTGAACAGGATCAACTTGCGGCGCAGAAAGATGCGCTTCCATCCATGAAAGCAGGAGACTGAGTATGGAAAATCCAATCCATTTATTATTGATGGCTGTCGTTCAAGATCAGGATCTTGAAGCGGCGACCAGGGCTTTGCAGGGGATCGGTGCGTCGCTGACCTACCTTTCCAGCGCGGGCGGTTTTCTCGGACGCCGCAATGCCACACTGTTGATCGGGCTGCCCGCCGAAAAAGAACCCGAGGCGCTTGAAGCTCTGCATAATGCCTGCCGTCAGCGGATCGAATATATGACCCTGCCGTTGGAAGGTTCCCCCATGCCCATGCCTGCGCCGGTGCCTGTCACTGTGGGCGGCGCGACGGTCTTTGCCCTGCCTGTTGAACGGTTCGAACAAATCTAGTTGGAGATGCCAGCCATGAAAATGATCATCATCATCGTGCAAGACAACGACGCCGATACCCTGACTCGCGCTTTCACTGCCGAGAATTTCCGCGTAACCCGCGTGGCTTCCACCGGCGGATTCATGCGCAGCGGGGTTGTGACCATGCTGCTGGGTGTGGAAGATACGCAGGTGGATGCGGCCATTCAGGTCGTGCGCAGCGCACTGCCATCTGGTGAAAAGAAGCGCGCCACATTGTTCGTTGTTCCTGTTCAGCATTTCGAACAAGTCTAAATTTGCGTCCCAGACAAAGACGGTAAACGGAACTTTCACTCCGGTTTATCGTCTTTGTTTTGTTTAATTTATCTTTTTGAGGTGAGCATGTATAAAAAAATCAGCCCTTTTCTTGCAGCTCTTGTCTTGCTGGCGGCGGTGATGGCTTGCGCGAATCCACTGGGCGGATCTGCGCCCGGCGAGGCGATGGGAGTGGAGACGATCGTTGCGGCGACCTTTCAGGCGTTGACCGCTTCCGCGCCCGGACCAGCGCCTGAGGTGGAAGCGACTCCCGAACCTTCTGTGGCGGGACTGCTGCCGCATTCGTTATATTTTCTCAACAACGACAGTGCCGGTATTGTGCAGGTCTTCCGCCTTGGAACCGATGGCAAATCATTGACCCAGATCACCTTTGAGCCTGCCAAAGTGGAGGACTATGATGTCTCGCTCGTGGATGGGAGCGTGGCTTATGTTTCCAATAACCAGTTGCTGCTTGTCAATGCCGATGGCAGCGATCGCCGCACGATCATAGATGGCGGTGCGCGCGACGAGAACAATCCCTTCCTTTCCACCATTCTCAGCCCCGCCTTTTCTCCAAACGGGCAGACCATTGCCTATGGATACAAGGGACTGAATTTTTATTCTCTGGCTTCCGGGCAGTCGAACCGTGTGCTTGAGAACAAGATTGACGATCTTGGCAGCGGTATGTTCGTGCCGCGGGAAATGTACTGGCCTGAAAAATATACCGCCGATGGCAGCAAGCTGGTCATTACACTTGGCTATTACGAGGGAGCTTCTGCTGCGATCTATTATCCCAACGGCAATGCGCTGGTCCGCTTGAACGGCGGAGAGGGAGCGTTCATCTGCTGCGGCACCACCGAGTGGACGACCGATGGCTCGACCCTGTACGCGGGCTATCCGTTCATCGGGATGTTCATGCCCGGCTTGTGGCGTGTGGATGCCGCCACCGGCGCAGTGACCACCCTCGTCCCCGGTGACCCGGGCAATGGCACTTTCAATTTTGCCGATGCTCCCTTCCTCGCTCCTGACGGTCAGTTGTATTATTTCTTCACCAACCAGCCGAGTTCATCTGAGTTCGTGAGCCGCGCTCCGCTTCAATTGGTGCGCTCTGCTCCGGATGGGGTGACCGGACGCACGGTGCTGAGACCGGAAACTTTCCAAGGTATGAACGAATCCCTGTGGGCGCCTGACGCCAGTTTTGTGATTGTCGCTGAAGCGCCGATACAGGATGTCTATCAGGGCGGGTTGGCAGAGATGGTCTTTACCGACGGGCAGACAGCAACCATCTCTCTCCTGCCTTTTGCAATGGAAATGAAGTGGGGTCCATAACTCAATAGCAGGGGAATGAACTTCTATATCAAAATAAAGGCTCAAAGCCGCCAAGAGTCCTTTGAGCCTTTATTTTTTTGTTTAATCACACAATGAGGAAATCATGTTGAGCGTACTCGCCGCGCCCCTACTTTAAATATTGATCAAGGAATTCGATCACCCGCTTTTCATACTCCTGCGGAGCATGTCCATATGTCCCCAGATGCGGGACTCCGTCTTCCGCCCAAAGCAGTTTCGGCTCACCTGCGGCATCATATAAACGATACGGGGAATTCATCGCGATCGCTGCGCCGTCCCACCCGTCAATGATGAAGACCGCCCGTGGACTGATCTTCCCGATCTCGTTCACAGGTCTGACTTGATCTATCTCCGCGCCGCTGAAGAAGCTGCCAAAAGATAAAACGAATGGCTGCATGATCTTGAACGGCGTATTGAGTTTCATGATCTCTTCCAATGAGGGAAATGCGCTGTCGCTGATGACTGCTTCGATCTCAGGGTGTTTTGCTGCGCTCAAGAGCATGGTTGCCGCGCCCATGGACCCGCCCCACGCGCCGACATGCTTCACATCAGGCTGCGCCAGCGCGTACTCCAAAGCGGCTTCCACATCCAGTTGTTCGTAATACCCAAGCGTGGAGATGTCCCCGTCGCTCGCGCCGTGTGCGCGGAAGTCCCAGGCGAGAACGCCATAACCGTTTTGTGCGAACATCACATGGATGTCTTCGGGTCGGTGTCCGCTGTAGCCATGCGCGAGGAGGATCACCCTGCCATTTTGAGAAGGTGTGTACCACGCCGCAAGTTTGATTCCGTCTGCGGCTGTCAGTTCAATTTCTTGATAGGGAATATTATTTTCTCTGAGCCAGTCTCCCGAGGGGACGATCCGCATCGGGTGTTGAAAGGATGTCACCCAGCGATAACTGGCGTATAGGTCGAGCAGTGCAAGGGTCAGTGCGAGCGAAAGAAACGCCAGCGAAGCGAGGCGAAGCCAATACCCAGGGCCGAACCGTTTCGGCGGCATGGTCATTCCAGCACAAAATTATCGATCAGCCTGGTCTTGCCGAGCAGAACCGCCATCGAAAGCAGGGTTTTGCCCTTTATGGTTTCCAACTCTTCGAGCGAGTCATAGTCCGCGCAGGAGACGTACTGCACTGTGGCGCGCGGCTCGCTCGCCAGAACTTCTTTCATCATTCTCCGCAGGGCTTCCGCGTTTCGCTCGCCGCCCTCGTAAGCGGATTTCGCGGCGCTCAGCGCGCGAAACAGCACTGTCGCGGCTTGACGGTCGTCGCCTTCGAGGTACTTGTTGCGGCTCGACATGGCCAGCCCGTCAGCCTCGCGCGTCGTCGGGCAGACGATCACCTCGAGCGGGAAGTTCAGGTCTCGCACCATCTGGCGGATGACCGCCGCCTGCTGGGCATCCTTCTGACCGAAATACGCCTTGTGCGGCTGGACAGCGTTGAACAACTTCGCCACGACCGTGGTCACACCCTTGAAATGGGTTGGGCGCACCGATCCCTCCAGCGGACGGGTCATCGCATCCACCTCCACCCAGGTCTGGTAGCCAGTCGGATACATGATCTCAGGGGTGGGAGTCCAGACCAGGTCCACGCCGAGGGGCTGGATCAAGCTTAGGTCACGGGCGAGGTCACGCGGGTACTTGGATAGATCCTCGTTCGCGCCGAACTGCGTGGGGTTGACGAAGATGCTCACGGCTGCGTGGTCGCACTCAGCCTTGGCGCGGCGGATGAGGGAGAGATGTCCCTCGTGCAGGTATCCCATCGTCGGGACAAGACCAACCGTCCCTTTGAGAGAGAGGCGGGTGGCTCGCAGGTCGGAGAGGGAGGCAACAGTTTTCATATCATTTCCTGTAAATTTGTCTATACAAATAGGGGTTTAGGGGCTTGACATCCTAGAAACTTTGTTCTACACTCTTATTACCAACTTAGACATAAGGAGAAAAAATGGCATACGCACACACAAATTCAAAAGGCACCACCTACTACCTGCACTCGAAGGGCAAGATGTTCTTCTTCTCAAAGGAGATCAAGGAAGGCGCTCTGGATGCCCTCCCCGCTGGCTACAGTGTCAGCGAAATGAAGACCGGCATGCTGGTTCTGAAGCGCATCGTGGCTGAAGGCGAAGCGAAGCCCGCGGAGACCACCGAAGCATCCTCATAAAGTATAAACCTGTTCGACACAATCCAATTGTTCTTTTAGATAAAAAGGAGACGATTATGACACTTACACGAGCATCTAAAAGTTATGAAAGCCAGCGGGGGATGACATGCCAACACTAAACCGCGTTCAGTTGATCGGCCGTTTGGGCAGAGACCCTGAAAGCAAGTTCACTCCCACAGGCAAGAAAGTGACCCACTTCAGCCTCGCCGTGAGCAATCACTGGAAGGATAAAAATGGAGAGACAAAAGAATCCACCGATTGGGTCAACATCGAAGCCTGGGGACGCCTTGGCGAGGTCTGCCAGGAATACCTAAAAAAGGGCAGCCTGGTCTACCTCGAAGGGCGCTTGAAAACCGACAAATATGAGGATAAGGGCGAGACCCGCTATTTCACCAAAGTGGTCGTGCAAACCCTGCAATTCCTCGATAAACGCCCCGCAGACGAACCCATGATGTCGATGGAAGAGGATGCTGGCGAGTACGAAATGCAAGGCGAATAGAAAACAAAAAACGGACACCGAAAAGGTGTCCGTTTTTTGTTTGTTGGGGATTACTTCTTCTTTGATTTGGATTTTACAACTTTGGACTTTGCCTTGACCTTCTTTGCCGCTGCTTTCTTAACCTTAGGCTTGGATTTTGTCCCGACCGGCATTTTCTCCAATTCGGCGATCAACTTGTCCAGCACATCAAATCCGCCCTGCCAGAATTTCGGGTCGCGGATGTTGATGCCCGCGTCTTCGAGGATCTTCGCGGGCGCTTCGGAGCCGCCCGCCGAAAGGATCTTGAGATAGCGCGGCTTGAAGGATTCGCCTTCGATCTTGTACTGCTGGTAGAGCGAGAAGACCAGCAATTGCCCAAAGGCATAGGCGTAGACGTAGAACGGGGTGTGGTAAATGTGCGGAATGGAAACCCACTCCCATTTGAACTCATCGCTCAGGTCGAGCGAGTCGCCGAACTGTTCCTTCAGGTTTTCCATGTATGCGGCGCACAGTTCGTCCACAGAAGCGTTCTTTTGGATCATGTCATGCGCTTGCTTCTCGAACAAGGCAAAGTATGATTGGCGCATGATGGTGGCGTAAGCGTCATCCACCTGCTTGAAGAGGATGTCGCGGCGCACCGCATCATCTTTTTCTTCGGCAAGCAGCTTATCTGTGAACATCATCTCGCCGAATGTGGATGCGGTCTCGGCCAGCGGCAGGGATGAGTGGAAGGTGAACGTGCTGTGATGTGATGCCAGCATGGAGTGAATGGCGTGACCGAGCTCGTGCGCCATTGTGGCGACATCGCGCGCATTGCCTTGATAGTTGAGCAGGACGTACGGGGTCATATCCGGTACGACCGACCAGCAGAAGGCTCCATCACGCTTGCCCTTGCGGACTTCGCTGTCCACGCGGCTCTCTTCGAATACGCGGCGGGCAAGATCGCCAACCTTCGGGTCGAAGGCGCTGAAAGAATCCAGTACCATGTCTGCCGCTTTGCTGTAGTCATATTTTTTGTCCGAGCCAGCCACGGGTGCGTAAATATCGTAGCGGCGGAGTTTTTTCACGCCGAGCGCTTTAGCCTTCAGTTTGAAGTAACGCTGGAAGATCTTCGCGTTCTTGCGAGAGGTATCCAACAGAGCGTTGACCGCCTCATTGGGGATGTCATTGGCCAGGTTGCGGACCGAGAGCGGGTCGCTGAACTTTCGCAGGGAAATATTCTCATTGTGCCAATCGCGGGCGAGATTCTGATACATCTGCCCGAGGATCGGTCCTGCCTCGCCATAGACCCGGTACAGTTCCTGATATGCGGCGGCGCGCAGTTTTGGGTCACCGCCTTGCGCGAATCGCATCAACTGCCCGCGAGTGAGTTCCTGCTCCTTGCCCTTCACCTTTAGTTTGTAGACATGGCGGTTGGTGATGGAGTCGTACAGGGTGGTCAGGGCGTTCATGCCTGTCACGTTCTTCAAGTTGACGATCTTTTCTTCCGCCTCGCTCAGGGTGTGCGGCTTGAAGAGTCGCATTGCTTCGAGGTAGTAGCGGTAATCACCCGATGCATCCATCAAGCGTTTGGCGTTGACTTCGTCCAGTTCCTTCCACCACAGGTTGAAGAACAACACGCGGTTTTCGATCTCTGCCAGAAATTGCTGGGCGCGTGCCTGTAAAGACTGTGCCGCCTGATCCTGGGTGTCGGCGGTAAAAGACAAGCCGGCAAAAGCGTAAAGTTTATTTGCAATGCGTGTCATATCTTCGCTGGCACGCATGACCTGCAAGAACTGTTCTGCGGAAACGTCGGGGGTGAGTTTTCCGCGCACGCCTTCGAAAGAAGAAACCTGCTCCTCGATCATGTCGAAGGAGTTTTGAAGTTCTGGGCTGTCATAACCCGAGTAGAGCGGAGCGAGACTCCATTTTGAGATTTTATATGTCATGTTTTCTCCTTTTTATTAATCAAAAAGACAGCCGTCACCGACTGTCTTTATTTTCTTTATAAACTGGAACGAACGTGCATGATATCGCCGTCTTTGACGGGATATTCCTTGCCTTCCAGCCTGAACTTGCCTTTGGCTTTCGCTTCATTCATCGACCCGAGCGTGATCAGGTCTTCGTAGGCAACCACTTCCGCTCGAACAAATCCGCGTGACAGGTCTGTGTGGATCTCGCCGGCGGATTCCTGCGCGGTCGCACCACGTTTGGTGGTCCATGCGCGAACTTCGTCCTCGCCGACCGTAAAGAAGGTTTGCACCTGAAGCAGGTCATAAGAAAGGTTGATCATGCGGCTCAGGCTTAATTCCTTGATGCCATATTCTTCCATGAAGACGGCGGCATCGTCTGCGCTGAGTTGGGCGATCTCCATTTCCAGTTTGCCCATCAGTGCCACGCTGGGATGATCGAGTTTCCCTTCTACATTGGGCGCGGACTGTCCCTCGCCCATGTTGAACACGGTCAGGATGGGTTTGCGGGTCAGCAAGCCATAGCTGGCGAGTTCTTTTTTCTCTTCGTTGGTGAACTCCATGCTGCGTAATGGCTTGTTGTCTGAAAGGGTGGCTTGGAGTTTTTCGAACAACTCGGTCTGCCGGGCGTTGATGGTCTTGTCGGTGCCGCCCTTCTTGCGCTCATCGGTCAGTTTCTCCAGCTTTCTTTCGACCGCGATCAGGTCATTCAATAGCAGTTCCGAGAGCATGCTGTCCACATCGCGCATGGGGTCAATGGTGCCGTTGGGATGCATGACATTCTCATCCAAAAATCCGCGAACAATGAGGATCAAGCCTTCCATCTGGTTAAGCTGATTCAGCAACTGACCGGAAATGCCGCTTTTTGCTGACCCGGCTTCCAGCCCGGCAATGTCTGCGTAGGTCACTTTGGTGTAGATGGTCTTTCTCGGGTTGAACATTTCCGAGAGTTTGGTCACACGTGGGTCGGGTACATCCACGACCGCTGTGTGAACTTCGATGCGTCCCGCAGAAGCGGTTGTGGGGGTATTCCCACGCGTAAGGGCGTTATAAATGGTTGTTTTTCCTGATTGGGGTAATCCAATAATTCCTAGTTTCATGCTTGACCTTATCAAAGAGAGTGTTATACTTGCGGGCGTTTGATATCTGAACCATGCCGGAGTGGCGGAATAGGCAGACGCGCACGACTCAAAATCGTGTTCCCTACGGGAATGAGGGTTCGATTCCCTCCTTCGGCACAGGCAAATACCCGAAGCGGTATTATACACGAACGTCCTCTCACTTATTGGAGGACGTTCGTGCTGTATATATGGCAGTCGTGTTGACTCCGCTCCCCGGGGACCGTAGAATAAAAATTGAGGCAACCTGAGGAGTTGCCGCTCGTACATGGAATAACGCGCGGTTCTTTATCAATGGAGATGGACCCATGAAACTATATTTACTTTTCGCAGTGATCGATCTGCTGGTCTTGTTGATGTACCCGATCGCTTATCTTGTGCATCGAGTGCGTAAATTGATGGGCTCAAAGCATTAGCAAGTTATCAAAAAAACAGTAAAATATTTCCAGGAGGCTGTGCCATGCCAACATTAAACGATATCCTTGCTGTGATCTTGGGTGGGGGACGCGGTGCACGTCTATATCCGCTTACACAAATGCGCTCGAAGCCTGCTGTTCCGATTGCGGGCAAGTACCGCCTGATCGATATTCCCATTAGTAACTGTATCAATTCAGAGATCTATCGTATCGCGGTGCTGACCCAGTTCAATTCTGTGTCATTACACCGTCACATCACCCACACCTATAACTTTGATGCGTTCCATACGGGCTGGGTGCAGATCTGGGCGGCTGAGCAGACCATGGAAAGCGCAGATTGGTATCAGGGGACCGCAGATGCGGTCCGCAAACAGACTCTTGAGATCCAATCCAGCGGCGCAAAACATGTGTTGATCCTGGCGGGTGACCACCTCTACCGCATGGATTACAAGGCAATGGCAGAGTATCACTGGGATAATAAAGCCGATGTCACCGTGGCTGTACAGCCGGTGCTAAAAGAGGAGGCTTCTCGTTTTGGTATTTTGAAGCGCGAATCAGATGGAAAGATATCCTCCTTTGTTGAAAAGCCCAAAGATGCTGAAACCCAGGCGAAGTTCGTCAGCCGTGACGATGCGGCGCGCCCCTTCCTCGGCTCAATGGGTATTTACATGTTCAAGACCAAAGTGCTGATGGAACTCCTGCGGGATTTCCCAAGCTATCACGATTTCGGCAGCCACATCATTCCGCAGGCGATCAAGACCCATTCGGTCTTTGGATTTGACTTCGACGGGTATTGGCAGGACATTGGAACGATCCGTTCCTTCTACGAAACAAATCTGGCATTGACCACACCTGAAGCTCCGTTTAACTTTTACGATCCTAAATTACCGATCTACACAGACACACGCTTCCTGCCCAGTTCCATCATTGAGGACAGCAAGCTTCAAGATGTATTGATCTCGGACGGCAGCCGCATCCTTCGTTCAGAGATCACCCACTCGATCATCGGTACACGCAGCCAGATCTCACCGGGGTGTGTGATCAAGGATACGATCGTCATGGGTTCGGACTATTATGAGCGTGACGATGAGGGGCTGCCGATCGGCATTGGCGCGAACTGCCATATTGAAGGAGCGATCCTCGATAAGAACGTTCGCATTGGTTCCAATGTGGTCATTCGCCCCTTCCCCCGCAACGCGGATATCGACAACGAAAAATGGTATGTCCGCGATGGGATCGTTGTGATTCCAAAAGATACCGAGATCCCTTCGGGAACCAAGATCGAACCGGCCTAACCGTCTTCCATTTTTAATTGCAACAAGTTTGTATTAATCCGCTGGCGCGGGTCAATATTAATTTATGCTATACTCTCAACATATGAAGTCATCGCGCGAATATTGGCCGCGCTGGGCAGAGACCCTGCGTCATTACCAACTTCATCAACTGACCGCCTCGCTCCTTGAAGCTGGAAGCCCTCTTGCTCTGCTTGGAGCGCAGGCGTTATATTTTGGCCAGGGCTTCATACAGAACGATCAACTCACGGCTTTAGCCGCAACACTGGAAGAGGAGAATGAAGTGCGCGCGTTTGTCTCTTTCCTAAATGAACAAGGGAAGTTCTGACCATGATCGAATTGGGCGTTCTGCTTTTCAGCGCTTTCCTTTTGCTCGTGCTTTCACTTTGGAAGCGCAAATCCCCCGCAAAGATCCGCGACCTTGTCGCATCCCACAACTTAAAGCGCTCGCTCGGCTTAAGCGTTGAAGACGGCACACGGATGCATGTCTCCATTGGGAGCGGCAGTCTGCTGAATGCGCGCGGCGGCTCGGCATTTGCCGGCTTGTCTTTACTGCGGCACATCACCGAGCGGACCTCTGTCAGCGACCAGCCTGCTGTGGCTTCTGCTGGCGATGCGATGCTGGGGCTCCTCTCACAAGATACATTACAGGCTGGGTATCACGCCGCCGGCGTGGACGAGTTATATGTCCCAACTGCCGGGCGTGTGACGGGATTGAGTCCCTTTAGTTTTGCAGCCGGCGCGATGGATATTTCCAGGAACGAGGACGTTTCTGTCAACATCATGGTTGGTCATTTTGGAGCGGAGGCCGGATTACTGGCCGACGCTTCAGACCGTGAGAATGTCAGCGTTATTGGCGCCAGTGACGACCTTGTAGGGCAGGCTGTGCTGTTTGCCAGCACCCAGGATGCTTTGATCGGCGAGGAATTATTTGCGACAGGCGCCTATCTGGGGGCGGGACCGTCTCACATCGCCAGCCTGACCGTTCAAGATATCCTTCGCTGGCTGGTGGTCCTTGCCCTGTTGGGCGGGGCGTTCGCCAAATTCACAGGGATCTTCTAATGCGCGTCATCGCAGTCTTCATTGCAATATTTTCAGGGCTTGTTATTCTTGCCGGCTACTTTCTGCAGGGATTTGTTCCCGCGCTGGGAGTGGCGCAAGGTTACTTAATGAATTGGGCGCTCATCCTGGGTGGCACCGCCACTGTGGTGGGCGTATTTAATTTGATCACCGTCCACACCAGCAAGATCCGCCGCAAGGAATCAGGCGGAATTTACAGCGCGCTTCTTGTCATGTTCCTGACCGGAACCTTCCTCTTTGGAATGATTCTTCGCCCCGAACATGCGGCAATGCGCGTGGTAATGGAAGGGATCATTATCCCGGTGGAAGCAGCATTGATGGGTCTGTTGACCATTTCTCTGCTTTATGCCGCGATCCGTTTATTGCGCCGCCGCGCAGACATGATGAGCGTGATCTTTTTGATCACCGCCGCATTGGTCATGATCGGTTCCGCCACCCTGCCTTTTGGCGATATTCCCCTGCTTGGAACATTATCGCGCTGGGTGACCCAGGTTCTCGCGCTTGGCGGCGCCCGCGGAATTTTGATCGGCGTTGCGCTTGGGACTCTCACGACCGGGCTGCGTATCCTCTTTGGCACAGACCGACCGTATGGGGGTAACTAATGGCAGAGATTAAGTGTCCTGTATGCGGCGAAAAGAATCCCGCAGAGTTGGAATTCTGTCAGGCTTGCCGATCTTCCCTGCGCCCATCCTCAGGGACAGAGATCGGTTTCAAACCCGGTCAGGCTCCCACGAAAAAGACCACAGCAGATCTTGAGCCAGTGCTTCCGCAATGGTTGAGAGATGCGCGTGATACCGCTCGTTCCACCATGAAGGAAGAATCCACCGAGCCCATCCGCCCGGCTCAGGAAACTCCTCGCATACCTCCTTCTTCTGCTCCCAACGATCTGTTGGCAGGACTGCAGGCGCAATCGCAGGGAGATGATGAAGAGGAAGTGCCCGACTGGCTGGCAAGCATTACCGGCGCTGGTACTTCATCGAAAAAGCCCAAGGAAGATGCTGGTGATGCGGGTTGGATGGATCTTGGGGTTCCCAAAGATTCCGCATCTGAGTCTGATGCTCCGTCATGGCTTGCAAGCCTTTCTCCATTACAGGAGTCAACTCCCGAAGAAAATGAGTTGACAGCCTGGATGCGCGAGTCAAGTGAGGCGACTCCCCCGCAAACGCCCAACGCCGATACCAATGACTGGTTAAGGCAGATGGCTGTGGATAGCAGTTTTAGTTCTGACCCTGAACCTGGCGAATCTTTTGATGCTCCGCCGGTGATCTCTGACACACCCGATTGGCTCAAGCAAATGGCTGCAGATGTGGATGCAAAGAAGGAAGAGCAGCAGCCCTCTTTTGCTCCAACGCCTTTTGATACATCCGATACGCCTGACTGGTTGAAACAAATGACCGCGGATGAAGGCGTCAGCTCTTTTACTTTCCCTCCCACAGATTCGTCTGATACGCCAGATTGGCTGAAGCCGATGGCGGCGGACGTATCTGCTCAAAATAACGATACCCCCTTCCCTGCCGAACCCGCAGAAACTTCTGACGCACCCGATTGGTTCAAGCAGATGTCCGCAGCGGATAACGAAACGCAGGACATCGGTGAGGTGTTCAATGCGACTCCGGTCGCGTCGGATGCGCCGGATTGGCTGAGTAAATTTTCTCAGGATGAAGTTGCGCCCATCGACAAGGGTGTGTCTGATCCGTCCTCTGCCATTACACCTGACGCGATGGATTGGTTGGGGGCGCTTGATCAGCCGGAGACTCAACAACCTCAAAGCGTTGAGTCTGCAGTTTTTACCGAGCCAGTTGACCTTGAGTCTGACACGCCTGATTCATCATCCGCTGCTTCTTTGGATTGGCTGAAAGGGCTTGAGCCTGCTGCTCCCGCCGCTTCAGCATCCACAGAAGAGTTGGATTGGTTGAAGGGACTCCAGCAGACAGATACGGGCAGCGGTCAGCCTGCGCAGTCAGATGTTCCGGTTTGGCTTTCAGATGTTGCGCCGACCGATCCAACCTCAAAAGAAGAAAGTTTCCCCAACCCATTTGCAAGGGAAGATGTTGAACTGGGCGATGTGCCGGGTTGGTTAAAAGCAGTTGCGCCAAGCTCCTCCATATTTGGAGAGTCTTCCGACGAACCCGCCGCAGAAACTTCTCCGGCATCCGATTCTTCTTCAGATTGGCTCAATGCTTTCAGAGCCATGGATGATGCCAAGCCTCCGGTGTTCGAAGCGGGTGATGCGGTTCCGCCGGCTTTTGTCTCTGAGATCGGACCGGGCGAAAACAATGTGGATGAGCTTTTCACCGATATGCCTGATTGGCTTTCCAGTTCGGTGGATGTGCCTGCTTCCTCAACTCCGATAACTTCTCCTTCATCAAATACCTCGAATGTCGATAATCTTGAAGCGGGCGAACTCCCTTCATGGGTGCAGGCAATGCGCCCCGTGGACGCCGGCGATACACAGCTTTCCTCCTCTGCGCTTGCCGCTGACCAATCGATCGAGACCCGCGGTGCGTTGGCCGGTTTGATGGGCGTTCTGCCTGCCGCGCCGAACTATGCGCCGACCAGCAAGCCCAAGGCGTACTCGATCAAGCTGCAAGCGAATGACGAACAGCAGGTGCACGCCGCTCTTCTGGAGCAGATCGTTTCCGCAGAGACCGAGCCTGTGCCGATCGCGTCATTTACAGCGCTGCGTTCCTCGCGTAGTTTGCGTTGGGCTCTTGCCTTCCTGCTCTTTGTGGGAATTCTTTCCGTGTTGACATTAGGTACCCAGTTCTTCTCCATGCCGGTCGGTAAGACCATCGAGATCGACAGCGCACAGCGCGTAGCGCAATCCATTCCTGAGGGCGCGCCGGTATTGGTAGTCTTTGATTACGAACCGGCCCGCGTTGGAGAAATGGAATCTGCTGCCGCTCCTTTCTTCGATGAAATGATCCTGTTGCGCCACCCGCGCCTGGCCTTTATCTCCACCAATGAGACCGGAGCAAGCCTTGCCGAGCGGTTCATGTCTGGACCTTTGGCCGGGCACGGTTATCAAAACGGAGAGCGATACCTGAACCTCGGGTATCTGCCTGGAGGTTCGGTGGGCATCAATTCATTCGCCCTTAACCCGGCGCAGGCCGCTCCATACGCTTTTGGTCAAAGCACTGAAATCATGAATCTCACACTCACTTCTGCCTGGGCGCAGCCTCCATTGGCGGGGGTTACATCGCTTTCGCAGTTTTCGGCTTTTATCATCATTACCGATAACGCAGATTCCGCCCGAGCCTGGATCGAGCAGACCACCCCGGCTCGCGGACAAATTCCCCTGGTCGTTATTTCCAGCGCGCAAGCCGCGCCGATGCTCCAACCTTATTACGCTTCAAAGCAGATCTCCGGTCTGGTGGGCGGGTTGTATGGCGGTGCGATGTACAAGCAGAACAGCAACCTCGCCGGCTCGGCGCGTACCTATTGGGACGCGTTCAGCATTGGCATGTTACTGGCCATGGCGCTGATCCTCGGAGGCGGGTTATGGAATTTGGCATTAGGTCTGCGCGACCGCGCAGCAGCGAGGAAGGCGGAGTAACACATGGTCATTCCTCTTGATCTGATCACGGGCGCCATCAGCTTTTTGTTCACTTTGTTCATCTTGAGCTATGTGCTTGGCGATAACCCGCTCTTTCGCATTGGGACTTATATTTTCGTTGGCACCTCTGCAGGGTACATTGCCGCGGTCGCCTGGTGGCAGGTGCTTTGGCCGAAATTGATCCAGCCATTGATCTCTACTTCAGTGCCCATGACAGACAAAGGTCTGTTGCTTGTGCCGTTGTTCGGCTCGTTGTTGATCCTCATGAAGATCTCGCCCCGCCTGACCGGCATGGGGCGCATCGTGATGGCTTTCCTGGTTGGGGTTGGCGCAGCCACTACTGTAGCCGGCGCCCTGGCAGGTACGCTTCTGCCTCAGACCTTTGGCACCATCAACGCCTTCGACATGTCTTCTGTGCAGGGCAAGGATGCGAGCTATTTCATCGAAGCCGTTGTCAACGCGGCGGTCATTCTGGCCGGGACGGTCTTCGCGCTGTCCTACTTCCATTTTGGCGCCCGCCCCAAAGCAGACGGGACCATGCGCCGCATGGGGTTGATCGAAATTTCTGCCTGGTTCGGAAAGATCTTCATTGGCATTACTTTAGGTGCGGTCTTTGCGGGTGTGTATGCCGCCGCGCTGACCGCCATGATCGAACGGCTTTCGTCGCTTATTAACTTCATTGGGAAATTTCTGTAAATATGCCTACCTCACTGGTTGAAGGTAATTCTCTGCTTGCTGTGGATGTTGGTGCTTCGAGCACGCGCGCGGTGATGTTCGATGTGGTCGAAGGCGAATATCGCTTTGTGGCCTCGGGTTCTGCGACCTCCACAGCTGAAGCTCCGTTCAAGGATGTGATCGAAGGCGTTCGTAAAGCCATTGAGAACCTGCAATTGCTTTTGGGGAAGCAGCTGCTGGATGGTTCGCGCGACCTGATCACGCCGAGTCAGTCCAACGGTACTGGCGTCGATTCGTTGGTCGTCACCCTGTCTGCCGGGCCGTCCATCCGCACTGTGGTGGTTGGGCTGCTCAAGGATGTGTCGCTTGAAAGCGCGCGCAGGCTGGCCGAATCAACCTATTCCCGGGTGGTTGAAACCATCGGCTTGAACGACCGCCGCAAACCCGAACAGCAGATCGATGCGATCCTGCGCGCCCGTCCAGATTTGATCGTCATCACCGGCGGAACGGATGGCGGCGCATCCCGTTCGATCAAAAAACTGCTTGAACCAATTGGTCTTGCAAGCTTCCTGATGCCGGAAGAAAAACGACCGGCCATATTGTTCGCTGGCAACCAACTCATGGAAGAAACGGTCCGGGGGCTGATCGGCGCCCAGACCTCATCCCTTCACTTCAGCCCAAATGTGCGTCCCTCGCTTGAAACCGAAGACCTCGAACCCGCTCAACGCGAACTCGCAAGGATCTTTGTGAACATCCGCAAGGGACAGGTCAAAGGGGTTGAAGCGCTCGATATCTGGTCTGGCGGGCACATCCTGCCGACAGGCTATGCCACCGGGCGCATGGTGCGCTTCCTCGCGAAAGCCTACGGAACTACCAAGGGCATTTTGAGCGTGGACATGGGCGCGTCGGCCACGGTCATTTCGGCCGGCTTCAAGGGCAAATCCACTCTCAACATCTTCCCCCAGTTTGGGTTGGGCGAAAACCTCACGGGTCTGCTCAACTACACAACATTAGACGACATTCTGCGCTGGTCCGCTTTGGATATTTCGTCCGGCGTGCTGCGCGATTATCTGTATCAGAAATCCCTGTATCCATCGGCGATCTCTGCCACCAAGGAAGACCTGTCCATGTCTCAGGCGATCGCGCGACAGGCGCTCTACCTCGCGATGCAATCGGCTCGCCGCGACTTTCCACGGAACATCGTGAATATCAAGCCCAATCTGACTCCGCTCTTTGACCCGATCATCGCGAGCGGCGGAGCATTGAGCGACGCGTCACGCTCCGGTCAGGGCTTGCTCCTGCTTCTTGATGCGATCCAGCCGGTGGGGGTGAGTTCGGTCATTCTCGATCAGAACAACCTGCTGCCCTTGTTGGGTGCGGCAGCTTCACAAAATAATATCCTGCCCGTGCAGGTTCTTGAGTCTGGTGCCTTCCTCAGTGTGGGGACTTTGGTTGCGCCTGTGGTCACTGCCAATTACGGCGTTTCCATTTTGCGTGCCAAGCTTACCTATCAGAACGGTTCTGAAGCCCGCGTGGATCTGAAATATGGCAGCATCGAGACCCTGCCTTTGTCCAGCGGCGAGACAGGCACATTAACCATTCAATGTCTGCATGGGGCGGATATTGGTTTCGGCCCGGGACGGGGCGGCACAACCACCGTCACCGGCGGCGCGCATGGCATCGTATTCGATGGCCGTGGACGGCCGCTTGTCCTCCCGGCTGATGGCGTCCGTCGTCGTGAGTTGATCAAGAAGTGGTCCTGGACCCTGGGAGGCGAGTAGAAATGCAAGCGCCTGTTAATCACATTGTTGGACTCACTTCCATTATTCGCGAAAGACAGCTTCCGATCGCCGGCACCGTGCATGCCCGCATGAATCAAAAGGTGAGCGCTGGCGACATCGTGGCTGAAACCAGTTGGGCGCGCGAGCATATTCTGCTTGACGTTGCTCGCATCCTGCGCATCAGCGCAGACGCGGCAGATAAGCTCATCAAATGCAGTCTTGATGACCACGTCTCAGCTGGGACGGAGATCGCCGTGGGGAAGGGGCTTTTCCCGCGCAGTGTAAATGCCCCTCGTGACGGCCGTGTCATGGCGGTTGGCGGCGGGCAGGTCCTTTTAGAGGTCGGTGCGACCAAGATCGAACTTCGCGCAGGGATCCCGGGTACGGTGATCGAAGTGATTCCAAATCGCGGGGTTGTGATCCAGGCTGCCGGTTCATTGATCCAGGGTGTTTGGGGAAATGGACGGGTGGATTCTGGCACCCTTGTTAACATCGCAGAAAAGCCCGATGGCGTCCTTGCCTCGGCTCGTTTGGATGTGAGCCTGCGAGGCGCTGTCCTTCTAGCAGGCATGGTCAAGGATGCGGAAGTGCTGGAAGCCGCCGCGGAACTTCCCGTGCGCGGATTGATCCTCTCCAGCATTTATCCGTCGCTGCTGCCGGTGGCGCGCGAGATGCGCTACCCGATCATGGTCACCGACGGCTTCGGAACATTACCAATGAATTCTGCGGCCTACAAACTTTTGAGCACCAACGCCAAACGTGATGTGACCGTGAATGCCGAAGTTTTCGACCGCTACAGCGGCGCCCGCCCTGAAGTGATCATTCCCCTGCCGGTCAATTCAGACCCGCCTCCAGCCAGTGAAGTGGAAACCTTTGCACCCGGTCTGCAAGTGCGGATCCGTCGCCCGCCCGCCATGGGGATGATCGGGTCGATCACTGCGATCAAGCAGGGACTGGTCACTCTTCCCAGCGGGCTGCGCGCCTTTGCCGCCGATGTGAAACTCGAGAATGGCGAAACCGTGCTCGTGCCTCTCGCAAACCTTGAAGTTGTGGGATAATATTCAAAATATTTCATCCCAATTGATGGATGTAAAAAAATAGTTCGGCAGGGCAATTTGAACGACCGATCTTCCCTGCGGTGACAATCACAAAAAAACAGGAGAGTGCTCCATGTCTTTCGATGAAACCAATTTCGATACGCCCGATGGCGATGCCCCCCTTCCAGAGGAATCCAACAACAACCGCACCTTCATGATCGCGGTCGGGATTCTCGGCGGGGTCATCCTGATCTCGATCGCCTGCCTCGTGGGTGTATATCTCTTCGGTTTGCGAAACCGGACTGCGGCTGTTCCTGCTGCGGATATCACCGCCACAGCAAATGCTGCCAACGCATTCATCAATCAAGCGTTGACCTCCACCGCCAGCGCGGCCATTTTGCCGACCGCCACATCCTCGCCGGTGCCGACCGCCGTGGTGAGTATTCCCACCAGCACCATTACGCCTGATCCCGCCCTGCTGACTTCAGAAGCGGCCGGACCCGCTGCCGGCGCAGACGGCACTCCCGCCGCCGCGACCGCAACGGTCGGTGCCGCCCTGACAAAGGCTGCCGCAGCCCAATTAACAGTCATCCCGACAACGACAGCCCTCTCCGCTTTGCCCAATGGCGGTTTCGCTGACGACATTGGTTTGCCCGGCTTCGTTGTGATGGGACTCGCTTTTGTGATCGTGATCTTGCTGGCTCGCAGACTTCGTACCGCTCCATCTTTGAGCAGATAATTGTCCTTCAGAAAAGCAACGGGACGGCGATTTCGCCGTCCCGTTTTTTTATTTAATCTGCCCGGTCTTTACACTGCGCTCTCAGCGACCGTTTTTCCATAAGCCATCAGAGATTTGACCATCTCCGAAGTCCTGCCTTCCACATAAACCCTCAGAACAGGTTCTGTGCCCGAAGGGCGGATCAACAACCAGGAGTCGTCTGACATGATGTATTTCACGCCGTCCTGCTGGCTGACTTCGATCACTTTCTCGCCGCCGATCTCGGCCGGCGCTTTCTTGGTCAGGAAATCGGTCATCTCTGCCTTGGCAACGGGGCGGCTCAAGCGCAGGTCCACACGCTCGTATAGGGCCGGGCCGACATCGTTGAGCAGGTCTTCCACCATGTCGTGCAGAGATTTTTTCGCTTCAGCGATCATTTCCACGATCAGCAATCCCATGATCGGACCGTCACCTTCAGGGATGTGCCCCTTGAAGGAAATGCCGCCTGATTCCTCGCCGCCGATCAGCACATCCTCTTTCATCATGTAGTCCGCGATGTGATTAAAACCCACAGGGGTTTCATATAACTTCAAGCCGTAACGCTTTGCCAGGCGGTCGATCATGCGGGTGGTCGAAACAGTTCTGACGACCGCGCCGGACCATCCGCGTTTTTCCACCAGATATTTCAAGGCCAATGCCATGATCTTGTGCGGGTCAACAAAGTTGCCGCGCTCATCCATCGCGCCAATGCGGTCTGCGTCGCCGTCTGTGACCACGCCGAAGTTGCCCATGCCCGAGCTGACCGCGCTGGCCAGCGGACCGAGATATTTGGCGATCGGTTCGGGATGAACTCCGCCAAAGCCGGGGTTCATCTCTCCGCGGATCTCTGCGATCTCGCAGCCTGTTCCCTGTAAAAAGGATTTGATCACCCCGCGCCCGGAACCGTACATCGCATCCACCACGAATCGCTGCGGATTGTCCGCGATGATGTCTGTGCGGATCAGTTTGTGCAAGTGTTCAAAGTAGGCCGGCAATGGGTTGAACTTCTGGATCAAGCCCGCATCGCGCGCTTTTTTGAAATCCATCAGGTTGGGACCGCGTGCCTGATTTTCATTATCGTTGATGTAAACCTCAACGCGGCGGCATTGCTCTGAAAGCGCTGAACCGCCAAAAGCTCCCTTAAGTTTCAGCCCGTTGTACCGCGGCGCGTTGTGCGAGGCAGTGATCATGATGCCTGCAATGGCATTATTGTTCTTGACCGCAAAGGATATGGCTGGGGTTGGCGAATCAGACTGCGCCAAAAGAACGGTGAATCCGTTCGCGGCGAGCACGCGCGCCACTTCGCCCGCGAACCGGTCGGAAAGGAAGCGCGTATCGTAGCCGACCACGATCTTGTGCTGGTCCACATGCGGGGATTTGTCCCAATGCTCCGATGCCACTGCATCCGCGATGGCCTGTGAGACCATGCGTAAATTGCTAAATGTAAACGTGTCTGAAATGACGGCGCGCCAGCCGTCGGTGCCGAAATGAATGGGCATGAACTTTCTCCAAAGAGGGAATGTAAAGAATTAAAGAAAAAGGATGAATGATTTACAGGAAAAGAATTTTCACCCTGCTTCCCAAATCCTTGCTTTACGGGGTTGCTGTTGC